>CAVAVT010000014.1:0-35910 GCA_963592185.1 bacterium
GTCTGGTAATTGTTGTCAGCAATCTTCTCAGCTGTAATAACAGTTACATTTGCTGGGGTAGACAGCTTCTTGGAGGGGATACGCTCCGCTGTTACCACTACTTCCTCATCACCGTAATCCACAGCGTCCTGTGCAGGAGCTGCAAAGGCAGCGCCGCCTACGGACATGCTTCCGAAAACAACAGCTGCAACAATTTTCTTTGCAAGTGCCTTTTCGGACATAGTCTTCTTGAAATCCATTAAAATTTTCCACCCTTCTAAAACATAAATATTGAAAAGCATATAGCTCTGCAATCACAATTAATTCTGGGGAACCGCTGTAATATGCTGCCTGTCGGCAAGCCTAAAATCATCCCCGTATACCATGTAATCTATTTCCTGCACTCCGAACACCACATCCTGTGAATCGCTGTACAGATAATATTCCCTTGGCTCTCTCAGGTCCTTATTCACAATCGCCTTCATGGTCTGCAATGAGGGGTCCTCCAGATAGCTCTTTCTGAATGCATCCAAATCAAATTTTCCATGATTGTTATATGTGGGAAGGAACAGTATATCTGGATTTATCTTCACCAGCTGTTCCTTGCTCATGGTCTGTCCCCTGCCGATGCCTGCAGCACTTCGGCCATTTATAACTCCGGCACGGTGGCAGATTTCATCAAACATGCTTCCTATTCCGCCGAAGGTTTTCATAACGGAAATAAGCACCACGGATTTTCTCTGATTCTCGGGAATCTTTGCTACCTTCTGGTCATTTTCCTGAAGCTTTTCATCCATCTGGCGGATGATATCCTCTCCACGGTCCTTTTCCCCGGCAGCCTCCGCAAGAAGTCTTATATTGTCCTTAACCTCATCAATGGTGACAGCTCCCTTGCACACCACCACAGGAATCCCCATATCCCTCAGGTACTGAACCTTGGTCAGGTCCCCCCAGTCAGGGTAGATAACCAAATCCGGCTGAAGGGCTGCCAGCTCCTCTGCGGAGGGATTGCCTATCTTGTGCTGGAATTTTTCCCCCATTTCAGGAATAACTGAATTAACGGGGTCGTCCATCAGACTGTTTACCGCAGCCATGCGCTCAGGCTCCACCAGCCCCAGCATTATGGTATCTGTACCTAGAGACAGAGTTACTATCTTATTTGGCTTATGCTTCAGCTCAGTTTCATACCCCTGAATGTCCTTTACCTTATAGGATTCAGTACTGGCGCCCTGACCGAAGCCATTAAAGCCCGGAATGCCGCATCCAGCTGATACAGCCAATATTGCGACTGTCATCAGTACAGCCAGAAGTCTTATCAAACTATTGCTTTTCATCATATTTATTAATCAGCGGACAAAGCCGCCGCCTTTCATTTATTTTATGGTGTCCAGGCTGGAAATTGCCTCATCCGCCCTATCAGCTATCATGGATATGATACCATCCATTGAGCTTAGGCTCTCCCTTGACATTTCAAGAATTTCAAATCCTTCGCTTTTCAGAAATTCAGCATCTCTCTCCATGTCCTTTAACACATGCTTCCCAAGGGTATACATCAGGGGCTTAAGCCTTACAGCCTTCACATTCTGGGTCTTTAATGTATGCGCCAGCTCGTGTACTGTGGGGCTTGCTTCGAGACAGTACATATAAAGGGAAAGCCCTCTTTTCCTTAGCCTGTCACTAAGCTTTGAATAGTATTTCTGGGCTGGATGCCTTGTCCCATGACACATAAGAACCGTGGCTGTGTCAGCCTCTGTCCCAGTGAGAAACTTCTCTCCAAGGGACTCCAAAAACTCGTCAATGTCGTCCCTTTGTCCATCCTCGCTAATATTCCAAATCAGAGACTTTGACAATATCAACTGGCTGAATCCAGCTCTGTATCTTCCCACAAGCTCTTCCATGGATTCATACACCGTCCCAGGAATAAGCTCTGTGTTTATGACAGCCACATGGGTATATCCCTCAAGTGCCAGTTCTCTTAAAACTTCTTCAGGAGACTTTAGATGTATTCCCTCACTGGCGAGAACCCTCTGACGGATAACACTGGAAATATATGCCCTTCGGATTTCCATGTCCGGATGCCTTTTCCCTAGCTCCGCTGTCAATCCATCCAGTGCAATTTTCCTTCCAGCTGCATTTGTACTTCCAAAGGTTGATACAACTACAGCCTTTTTAGAATCCCGTTTATTTGTCATTTTATCCTCCAGACAAAAGAAAAACCCCTCTTCACTGCATACAAAGAGGGGTTCTGATGACATATCTACAGAACGGAATCCCCTTCCCATCTCTCGTGGGTAAAACGGTGATTGCTGAACAGGCAGTTCTCCTGGCTCTGGCTCATTGCTATGCTGCGCCTTCCCAAAATGGCTAATCCACTTCAGTGACATATTGCAGCTTCGCTCCCCATTACAGTGGCGGGACCGCTCCGGACTATACCGGATTCTCTATTATGCCCTTACGGGCACCTGCTCCAAATATAGATTTTTCATACTTATTTTAATCGTACACTAGGGTTTAAAATTTGTCAATTGATACATGAAATTGCAAAAGTTAATTTTTCTTAACAATTAAAAACGGCCAGCCCTAAGTCCGGGCCAGCCGTCATTTTTTAATCAGATGATACCGGTAAGCATGTAGAAGAGTACGCACAGGAACGGTACGAAGAACTTCATTCCCATGAGAACAGCGATATCATAGTATGCTTCCTTGTGGGTAAGTCCGCAGATTGCAAGCATGGTAACCATTGCACCGCAATGAGGAACAGGGTCAACGCCTACAGAGGAAATAGCAACGATACGGTGGAGAACCTCAAGAGGAATACCTGCCGCAATTGCCATCTCAGCCCACTGATCGCCAAGCATTGCAAGAGCGATTGTAAGACCGCCGGATGCAGAGCCGGTAACACCGCACATTACGTTGGTGGTAAGAACAGCGGAGAAAAGCGGACCCTCGCCAATGTGGATGTTCAGAAGAGCATCCCTAATCATGGAGAAGCCAGCAAGGCTTGTTACAACGCAGCCGAATGCATAGCCGGAAGCAACGTTCAAAACAGCGGTACTGGAAGATACAGCAGCGAAGTTGATTGGGGACATGAAGCCTTCAGTAAGACGGAAACGCTTACGTCCAATCCATGCAGCAGCAATACTGCTGATGATGAGGGCAATGGAGATGGACCAGATAGTCTGTACCTTGCCAACCTTTGCTGCAATGAGGCTGAGCTTCAATGCGCCAAAGGACTCAAGGCTGTTCTCAGCCCAGTGGAAACCCCACTCCCATGCAAACGGGTTGCTGAGGATAACGTTCAATACAATAACCATAAGCAGCGGAATAAGTGACAGCTTCCAGTCAGGAAGAGGAAGCTTTCTCTTCTTGCTTTCGCCTTCAACATAATTACCATAGCCCTCGCCTGCAGCCTTGAGCTTCTTTGCACGGTAATTAATCCATGCCCAGCCCAGGAACAAGAAGATTGCAGAAGCAAAGAGACCAATGCCTATGCCGGACCATGTGGAAGTTCCGAAATAGGATGAAGGAATAATGTTCTGAATCTGCGGAGTACCAGGAAGTGCAACCATTGCGAAGGAGAAAATACCCATCCAGAGAGTTGCAGGAAGAAGACGCTTAGGAATGTCAGCTTCCTTGAATACTACAGCACCGAAAGGATACATAACGAATGCTACTACGAATACGCTGAGACCGCCGTAGGTAAGTGCGCCGCAGCCCAGGAGTACAGCTAGAACAGCACGCTTAGCTCCCAGAACATCAATTATTTTACCTGCTACAGAAGATGCAAGTCCGCCCTTCTCCATGAGCTTGGCGAATACAGCACCGAACAGGAAAACAGCATAATAGTTTTTAATATACTCAGCAGCCTTAGTCATGTAAAGCTCACTGAAAACAGGCATTACAGCGTGCTCAGATGCAAGTGCTGCAACAACAGCAAATATCGGAGCTACAAGAATAATTGAGAAACCGCGGTAAGCCAGATACATAAGACCGAATAAAGCCACAAATATGGTCACTGTGCCCATTTTTTAGAAATTCCTCCTCTTCTCTACTTCAAACAATGCAGGACACGCCTGCAATACAGCCTGTGCAACGATAACTTACAGGCATTTTTACTATTCAAAATAACTATAAACTATCGTTCATCACAAAAAAATAGCCGGATTAATCTCCCCTCCGGTTATTTCCATATAATATATATACAGTAAATCCCATGCTGTGCACGGGCAATTGCTTTAGAAAATAAAGCTCCCGTCAAATGAGTGCCGGAAGCCTTGCCGCACGAGGCAGCAATATGAATGAAATGTATGAGCAATGCTTTCTCTACAGAGCTGAAACCATAGAGAAAAACCTTTCGCCGAAACATCCCTACGGGTAATGAATGCCACGACTTCTACATGCATTTCATCAAAGTTCCATTAAAAAATCCCGGCTTCGCCAGGATTTGAACATACGAAATACACTCAAAATCCCCTTCCCCATCACTCGCAGGTCAAACGGTGATTGTCAAACAGGCAGTTCTCCTGACTTCAGATCAACGCTCACCCACGCCTTCCCAGATTTCTCCAGTGACATATCTATGCGGGCTTGCTCCCTGTTACAGTGGCGGGACCGTACCGGCTTATACCGGTTTCTCTATTAAGTCACAGCTAATGCTATCGACACCTGCTCCAATCAATATTCAGTTGAGTTTTAAATAGACTTCTCATCTACTATATAACGCATAATAACACCTGCAATTTTTCTTGTCAAGTCAATCCCCCGTATTCGCTTAATTCCTACTTTTATCGGTTGATTTTAAATTATTCTCAATTTTATAAAAAATGACTGATTTTGTTTGACTCATGATTATTTCCATCATATATTATAGAAGGGAGGTAATACAAACTATGATGACTCAGAAAAGATATGCCGCAATTCTGCGCATATTGGATGAAAAGGGAGCCGCAAGCGTTCAGGAACTGGCACAGCTTCTTGGCACCTCTGAATCAACCATCAGGCGCAGTCTTACGGTTCTTCATAAAAACGGCAAGCTTTACAAGGTATACGGCGGCGCAACAGCCATTGAAAGCGCCTACTCCACCTATGAAAGCGACATGAAAACCAAGATTGACCTTTTTTCACAAAATAAAATAAGTATAGCAAGATACGCCGCCGGAATGGTAAACCGGCAGGATTATGTTTATATAGATGCAGGAACTACCACTCTCTACATGATAGATTTTCTTGATGAGCCTAATGCCTCATACGTTACCAACGGGCTCCAACATGCCGGAAAACTGGCTGCAAAAGGATATAATGTATCCATTCTCGGAGGGCAGATAAGAAACAGCACCGAGGCAATTACCGGCATTGAAGCCGGGCACTCCCTGAGCCACTACAATTTCACAAAAGGCTTCTTTGGAACCAACGGCGTGGACATCAACACTGGATATTCCACCCCCAGCTCCAATGAGGGACTTCTAAAACATGCCGCATTGCTCCGGTCAAAACACGCCTACATTCTGGCTGACCATTCCAAGTTCAACAGGGTATGCCCCATAAGCTTTGGAAATATCGGCAGCGCAACAATTATTACTGACATCCTGCTTGACAGGAAATTCAAGGACTTTACCACTATTATAGAAACCGAGGAAAAGGGTACACACGATGATAGCAACAGTAACATTTAACCCCTCTCTTGACTACATACTGCAGGTTCCCAGTCTGACACTGGATTACACCAACAGAGCGCAGGAAACGGTTCTTCTGGCTGGCGGCAAGGGCATTAATGTTTCACTGGTACTGGGGAATCTTTCCATAAAGAACCGTGCCTATGGCTTTATCGGGGGATTTACCGGAAGGGAAATACAGCACCAGCTGGAAAATGCTGGCTGTGACTACGATTTCATTAAGCTTTCCGAAGGACTTTCCCGTATTAATATAAAAATAAAGGGAGAAACTGAAACTGAAATAAATGCCCCAGGACCCCACATATCCAGTGAAGATTACCAACAGCTTATGGAAAAACTCTCCCATCTTGGCCCCGATGATACATTGGTGCTTTCCGGCAGTATTCCTCCAAGCATCGCTAAAAATGTATACGAGGATATCATGGAAAGAATTTCACCAAAGGGCTGCCGCATTGTTGTGGACACCAGCGGTGATTCCCTTGAAAGTGTACTAAAATACAGACCTTTTCTCATTAAGCCAAATATAAATGAGCTGGCGGATATCTCCAAAGCTCCCTGTACCAGACCTGATGGAAAGCCCTGTAAGGATTTGGTAAAAAATAATGCCCAGAAGCTCCAGCGCAAAGGCGCCAGGAACATACTGGTATCCCTTGGAAAGCATGGTGCCATGCTGCTTACAGATACAGGAGAGATTTACCTTGCAAAAGCTCCAAAGGGCGAACTGGTTAATTCTGTAGGTGCTGGTGACTCCATGGTGGCAGGATTTCTTGCTGGGCTTGAGGCTCACCCAAATGATATGGAATACGCCCTTCGGCTCAGCGTTGCCACTGGCTCCGCATCAGCCTTTTCCATGCTGCTTGCCACAAAGGATGAGGCCCTTGCCCTGCTGGACAAGGTTAAAATAACCAAGATTTCATAATAAAATCCATCAGATTAGAAAGGACAATATGATGCGCATTACGGACATTTTGGACAAACAATGCATCTCCTTAAATGAACATCCCACTAGCAAAAAGGAATCCATCGAAATACTTGGAAACCTAATGGATAAATCCGGCAAACTCAAGGACAAACAGGACTTTTTGGAAAAAGTTTTTCAGCGTGAAGAAACCATGTCCACAGGTCTTGGCGAGGGTATTGCCACCCCCCATGCAAAGGCTGATTCTGTTGCAGCCCCCGGTCTTGCAGCAATAACAGTTCCGGAAGGTGTGGATTTCAAGTCTCTGGACGGCAATCCCACCAGACTGATTTTCATGATTGCTGCGCCGGAAAATGCGGATGCGGAACACTTGGAAATCATGAGCTCCCTTGCCACCATGATAATGGATGCGGACTTCAAGGAGGCTCTCATTAAGGCAAAAACTCCTGAGGAATTTCTCAGCATAATAGATTCCATGGAAAATGGAACCTTTTCCGCACCATCTGGGGATTCAGTTGAAGATGTTCCAAAGACAGCAGAAGAAGAAACTTCACGGGCTGCATCTGAAAAAGTTCAGCAGACAAATAATGAATCAACCGCACAAACAGCAGCTGAAAAATTTCCAGAAATCATCGCTGTTACAGCCTGTCCCACAGGCATTGCCCATACCTACATGGCAGCTGATTCCCTTGAAAAACATGCGAAAAAGCGTGGAATTTCCATAAAGGTTGAGACAAATGGCTCCAGCGGAACAAAAAATCTTCTTACACCGGAAGAAATTCACCATGCAAGGGCTGTAATCATTGCGGCAGACAAGCAGGTGGAGCTGAAGCGGTTTCAAGGAAAGCCCCTTCTTTTTGCCACCGCTGCAGACGGCATTAACAAGGCGGATATTCTGCTGGACAAGGCGCTAAGCAATGAACTTCCCATTTTTGAATCAAAGGGAAAAAATCCCGATACACCTGAACAGATTACCCAGTCAGATACCCTGCTGTACACTCTTTACAAGCATCTCATGAACGGCGTTTCCCACATGCTGCCGGTGGTAGTTGGCGGCGGAATCATGATTGCCATAGCCTTTCTGCTGGACGATTACAGCATTGACCCGAAAAACTTCGGCTCCAACACTCCCATTGCAAAATTTTTCAAGGATGTGGGGGGAACCGCTTTTGGCTTCATGCTGCCTGTCCTTTCCAGCTTTATTGCCATGTCCATAGCTGACAGGCCCGGCCTCGCTGTGGGACTTGTGGGAGGTGCTCTTGCCGCCTCCACAGGCTCTGGCTTTATTGGTGCTCTGCTTGCCGGTTTCCTTGGGGGATACATCATTTTACTTTTGAAAAAAGTGTTTGCCTTCCTGCCGGATTCACTGGACGGCATACGGCCTATGCTGATTTATCCATTCTTCGGTGTACTTCTCATCGGCTTTGTCAGCATATTCATTATTGCACCTCCAGTAAGCGCAATAAACAGCTGGCTCCTCTCCTCCATCGGTTCCATGGACAAGTCCTCAATGATTATTCTGGGTACCATCCTTGGGGGAATGATGGCTGTGGATATGGGCGGTCCAATCAATAAGGCGGCTTATATCATCGGAACCGGAGCACTTGCTGATGGAGAATTTCATCTCATGGCAGCTGTAATGGCTGGCGGCATGGTTCCTCCCCTGGCAATTGCTCTCTGCACCACCTTCTTTGGAAACCGCTTTACCGCCAATGAGCGCAAGGCTGGCATTACTAATTATGTAATGGGGCTTGCCTTCATCACAGAGGGTGCCATCCCCTTTGCCGCTGCGGACCCAATAAGGGTCATTCCATCCTGCGCCATAGCCGCAGCCACCGCCGGAGGGCTTTCAATGCTCTTTGACTGCACCCTTATGGCGCCCCATGGAGGAATCTTTGTAGTTCCCACAATTGGTCATCCGATGCAGTACCTTTTGTCCATCTTCATTGGCTCCGCTGTGGGATGCATACTTATGGCTGTCTTAAAGAAAAAACAGCCAAAAACATAATCCCTCAGCAAAATATCGCAAAAAATAACGGCCTCCCAAAATTAATCGAGAGGTCGTTTTTTATGCCAATATTTATTTGAGATTTACTTGTTCAGACGCTCAAGGGCACGATGTGCAATATCCTTGCGGAACTCAGCACCCTCAAAGTGAATCTTGGATACACCTTCATATGCCTTGTCCACAGCCTGACGAACATCCTTGCCACGGGCTGTGATGCCGAGCACACGGCCTCCAGCGGTGACAATTTTGCCATCCTTCTTAGCGGTACCAGCATGGAACACCACAGTTCCTGCAGCCTCTGCATCATCAAGACCGGTGATTTCCTTGCCCTTTTCATAGGAACCAGGATATCCGCCAGAGGCCATAATCACGCATACAGCCGCATCATCAGACCAGTTGATTTCCTGCTGGGCAAGGGTGCCGTTGGTACAGGAAAGCATGATGTCCACAAGGTCGCTGTCCAGCAGAGGCAGTACAACCTGAGTTTCAGGATCGCCGAAACGGGCGTTGAACTCTACAACCTTCGGACCTTCCTTTGTAATCATAAGACCTGCATAGAGACATCCCTTGTAGGTGCGTCCCTCAGCCTTCATTGCATCCACAACAGGCTGGAGAATCTCCTTTTCCACACGGGCAACAATCTCCGGAGTAGCAACTGGAGCCGGTGCATAGGTTCCCATGCCGCCGGTGTTGGGGCCCTTGTCCCCGTCATAAGCACGCTTATGGTCCTGAGAAGAAATCATGGGACGTACAGTCTCGCCATCGGTAAAGGTAAGCAGTGATGCCTCCTCACCTTCCATAAATTCCTCAATAACTACACGGCTGCCTGCAGAGCCAAATGCCTTGTCGCTCATGATTTCCTGAACAGCTGCAATAGCTTCCTCGTCAGTCATGGCAACAATTACACCCTTTCCGGCAGCAAGTCCGTCAGCCTTGATAACGATAGGAGCACCTTCCTGCTTTACGTAAGCAAGGGCATCCTCTGCCTGGGTGAAAATCTCGTATTTAGCTGTAGGAACATTGTACTTTTTCATGAGATTCTTGCAGAAAGCCTTGGAGCCTTCAATCTCAGCTGCCAGCTTGGAGGGACCAAATGCAGGGATTCCTGCCTCCTCCAGAGCATCCACAACACCATTGGTAAGTGGAACCTCAGGGCCTACCACAGCCAAATCTATTGCATGGTCCTTTGCAAAGGCGGTAACTGCGGCATTGTCAGTAATTGAAATGCCCTCAACGCATTCTGCAACAGCCTCCATGCCGGGATTTCCAGGAATAGCATAAAGCTTTCCAGCCTTGGGGCTCTGTGCCAGCTTCCAGGCAATGGTGTGCTCACGTCCGCCACCGCCGATAACAAGAATGTTTAATTTATCTTTATTTGCCATTGCTGTTCCCCACTTACTTATTAATCTGTTCCATAAGATAGTTCTGGATACATGCATCGTACTCAGCTGTATGCTGGAAAGCCTCCTGAGCCAGCTGCATACGGAGCATTCCACCTACACAGCCATCCTTTTCCACGCTGGAAGCAACCTCTTCATAACGGGAAGGATTGGTTACAACTGTTACGAACTTAAAGTTCTTTGCAGCTGCACGAATCATTGCCGGTCCGCCGATATCGATGTTCTCAATTGCCTCTGCAAGGGTTACATTTGGCTTTTCAATGGTTTCCTTAAAGGGGTAGAGATTTACTACAACCATGTCAATGGGAGTAATCTTATGCTCCTGCAAAGCCTTAACATGCTCTGCATTGTCACGTACAGCCAGAATGCCGCCGTGGATATAAGGATTCAGAGTCTTTACACGGCCGTCCATTATCTCCGGGAAGCCTGTAACGTCACTGACATAAAGAACCGGAATGCCAGCTTCCTTTATTGCTCTCATGGTACCGCCTGTGGATACGATTTCCACACCGGCAGCGTGAAGTCTTCTAGCAAGCTCAACAACGCCGGTTTTGTCAGATACACTAATCAGGGCACGTTTAATTTTCATCACTATCTCCACCTTTTCATCAGAATTATTTTTAGAAAGCATCTTAGTCCAGGATTGTTACATGACGTCCGTCAACCCTGAGCCTGCCCTCCACGTAAAGCTGTATAGCCTTGGGATAAAGAATATGCTCCTGCTCCAATACCCTTGCCCCCAAAGTGTCCTCAGTATCATCCTGCAGTACAGGAACTGCCGCCTGAAGAATAATGGGACCGCTGTCCATACCCTCGTCCACAAAATGAACGGTACAGCCTGATACCTTTACACCGTATGCCAGCACATCACGATGTGCATGTGCTCCAGTAAATGAAGGCAGAAGTGCCGGGTGAATATTCATGATACGTCCGCTGAATTCATGAACAAAGTAAGGGCTCAAAATGCGCATAAAGCCAGCTAGAACCACCAGAGTTACTCCTTCAGCCTTCAGAGCCTCTGTCAGCTTTTCCTCAAAGGACTGGCGGTCAGCAAATTCCTTGCGGTTTATGCAGATATTTTTGATTCCGGCCTTTTCAGCTCTTTCCAGTGCCATAACGCCGGGTTTGTCGGTGATAACTACACCGATTTTCGCATCAATCTGTCCTGCATTTACAGCATCAATAATAGACTGGAGGTCTGTGCCCCTTCCGGAACACAGCACACCCAGTACATGCTTTTTATTATCACTCATTGAACACGCCGCCTTTAATGGTAACATCGTGGCTGCCAGGAACTATGCGGCCGATTTCATAATAAGTCTCTCCTGCTGCATCGAGATGCTGCTTGATTTTCTCAGCCTCATCCTTGTCAGCAATGAGAACCATACCGATACCCATGTTGAAGGTACGGTACATTTCCTTCCAGTCAACATTGCCCCATTCCTTAAGGAGCTTGAAGATAGGAGGCATCTGCCATGCATCAGCATCAACCTCGATTGCAAGGTCCTCTGGAACAGCACGGGGTATATTCTCGTAGAATCCGCCGCCGGTAATGTGAACCATGCCGTGGATATCGAACTTCTCAATGAGGGGCAGACAGGATTTAGGATAAAGACGGGTAGGAGTCAGAAGCTCCTCGCCGATGGTCTTTCCAAGCTCGTCAATGTACTCGTCTCCCTTGAAACCCTTCAGCTCAAAGCAGATTTTGCGAACCAGAGAGAAACCGTTGGAATGCACGCCGGAGGAAGGAAGACCGATGAGAACATCTCCATCCTTAACCTTTTCGCTGGTGATGATTTTAGACTTGTCCACAACACCTACAGCAAAGCCAGCAATGTCGTACTCGCCAACAGGATAGAAGCCGCTCATTTCAGCGGTTTCTCCGCCGATGAGGGCGCATCCGGACTCCTTGCAGGCATTTGCAACACCCTTTACAACAGCGGCAACCTGCTCAGGATCCAGCTTGCCTACAGCCAGATAATCCAGGAAATAAAGTGGCTCTGCACCCTGTACAAGAATGTCGTTTACGCACATTGCAACGGCATCCTGTCCTACAGTGTCATGCTTGTCCAGCATAAATGCAATGCGGAGCTTTGTACCAACGCCGTCAGTACCGGACACCAGTACAGGCTCCTTGTACTTGCCGCTCTGCAATGCAAAGAGACCGCCAAAGCCGCCTAAGTCTCCCAATACCTCTGGACGGTAGGTAGCCTTAACGCTGTCCTTTATAAGCTTTACGGAGTAGTTGCCTGCGTCGATATCAACACCGGCATCACGATAAGTAAGTTTCTTTTCCATTGGCTGTGTTTTCCTCCATTATCAATAAATCAATACGATTACTTCTTGCGCTGCTCAAATACGTACTTGCTGTCTCCAGCAGGAATTTCTCCCTGCTCCACCGGATAGGACTTGTTGAAACATGCATAGCACATATCCTCAGGATCAACAGCGGATACAGACAGCTTCAGTCCCTCAATGGACAGGAAGTGCAGTGAATCTGCTCCGATGAAATCACGGATTTCATCAACGGTCTTAGTTGCGGCAATAAGCTCCTTGCGCACAGAGGTGTCTATTCCATAGAAGCATGGGTATCCGATAGGAGGAGAGCTGATGCACATATGTACTTCCTTAGCTCCTGCATTTCTGAGCATCCGGACAATCTTTCCGCTGGTGGTTCCACGAACTATGGAATCGTCTATTATTATTACTGATTTGCCTGCCACGCTTGCCTTTATAGGATTGAGCTTCAGTCTGACAGAACGCTCACGCATCTTCTGGGTTGGCTGTATAAAGGTTCTTCCTATGTATCTGTTCTTGATGAGTCCGTCAACATAAGGAATGCCGGACTCATAGGCAAAGCCCTGGGCTGCAGTATTTCCAGAGTCAGGCACAGAGATTACAATATCTCCCTTAAATCCGCTTTCACGGGCAAGAATACGTCCCATTTCAAAACGTGCCTGATGTACGCTCTGTCCGTCAATAACAGAGTCCGGACGTGCGAAATAAATGTGCTCGAAAATGCAGGAAGCCTTTTTCTGACCCTTTGCAAAGTCGTAGCTCTTTACTCCGTCATCATTGATTACTACCATTTCTCCCGGCTCGATGTCACGGACGAACTCCGCATCCACAACATCAAGACCGCAGGTCTCTGAGGATAATACGTAGGTTCCGTCTCCCAGCTTTCCGAGGCAGAGGGGGCGGAAGCCCTGGGGATCCCTTGCGCCAATGAGCTTGTCCTCTGTCATGATTGTGAGACAGAATGCACCCTTAATCTGGCGGATGCTGTCCATTATGCGCTCCTCAACGGTATCCTTATTGGAACGGGCGATGAGATTCATGATTACTTCAGTATCAATGGAAGTCTGGAAAATAGTTCCCTGCTTTTCCAGCTGATGGCGTATTTCAGCGGCATTGGTAAGATTACCATTATGGGCAAGGGAAATCTTGCCACCGGAATAGTTGACCATAAGAGGCTGTGTGTTGGCCAGCAGGCTGGAGCCTGTGGTGGAATAACGTACATGGCCGATAGCGATGTACTGGTTATCCATATGGGGAATCTGATGGCGGAACACTTCATTCACAAGACCCATTCCCCTTGTGGTGTCCATCCATGCGCCATCTGTTATAGCGATACCTGCACTTTCCTGTCCACGGTGCTGCAGAGCATAAAGTCCAAGATATACCATTTCGGAGACATCCTCTGTACGTGAATAAACGCCGAAGACGCCACATTCCTCTTTCCATTTGTTATCGATGTCGTACATTTTTACCTTTCTTCTCCATTCATGCGGCGGCTCTTCTACATGAAGCTGTACCGCCGTAGTTAGCTGCGGAAAACAACAAAAAGCAGTCCCTATCAGAGCTGAGCTGCTACACGGGCTGCTTTAGTTTCTACTTCCTGTACCATTTTTTCACGATAATCCGCCAATTTCTTTGCCAGGTCCTCATCAGTGACAGCAAAAATCTCTACGGCATAAATCGCTGCATTCTTTGCACCGTTAATAGCCATAGTTGCCACAGGGATTCCGGAAGGCATCTGCACAGTTGAAAGAAGTGCATCCATGCCGTTGAGGGGTGTTGCGTTAATGGGCACACCAATTACAGGCAGAGTGGTAAAACTTGCAATAACGCCTCCAAGGTGTGCTGCAGCACCTGCCGCAGAAATAATCGCACCTATGCCATTATCCCTTGCGGACATAACAAAGTCCCGTACCTTTCCCGGAGTACGGTGTGCGGATGCAACAACAACCTCAGACTCAATGCCGAACTCCTTCAAAAGCTCTACAGCCGGCTTGAGGATAGGCCAATCTGAATCGCTTCCCATAATAACAGCGACCTTCATGAATCAATCATCTCCTAAAATAGTTTTCAGAAAAATTGCCGTTCATACGGCAACAACTTCGCATATATATCATAGCAAATACATTAAAAAACTGTCAACGATTAGACATCCGTTATATCCATCGCTGACAGTTATAATAATCTTAACTATGAATTTCAAACAGCCAATGCTGCTTCTGCGCTTTCCTTAAGCACTCCGCAAAAATAATTTGTAACATGAATCTCAGCCACACTCATAGGCTGTGTTTCAATGGCATTTTCCCCAATTGCACGGGCAAGCTTCTGCGAATCCAGTACCATACCGGTTCTACGGGCATGTACAGCCATAACCTTCCACGCCTCTGCATCCTCCGGGATACGTTCTCCATCCTTGCCGTAAACCTCGAAGCTGCAATAAGCGCTGCCATTTGCAATAATAATTTTATCAGCGCCAACACCGTGACGGCGGTCCGCCAGCAGTGCAAGACCCTCGCTGCCAATTCCCTGTACATCCTCACTGCTGCATACCATATATTCAATTCCTTCAAAAAGGTAATTCATTACTACCATCATTGTCAGGCACTCCTTGCTGTTTTGATTTGATGGTCTAAGTATATCAAGCAATTTATACAAAAAGAATAAGGAAATGTGCTATTCTTTTTGCAAAAAGTGCTATATACTAAAAATGGAGGGATGTATTATGGAAATAAATGCAAATAATTCAGGATATGAGAAAAAGGGCTATCTGCTGCAGGATTTCAAGGTATTCCGCCTTAAGGATGCCCCGGACAACTACCAGGACATATACAGCATACCCTTCCACTATCACGATTTTCACAAAATCATTCTTCTCCTTAAAGGAAAAGCTGGGTATATAATAGAGGGAAAAACCTATCCCCTGCAGGAACGGGATATCTTGTTCGTAAGTGCCGGGGAAATCCATCGTCCTGTGGTGGAAAAGGACTCTCCCTACGAAAGAATTATCATCTATATTTCCCCTGAATTTCTAAAGACCATAAGCCAGTGGTCTAGCGATGACAATTCAGGCAATGTCCCCGAAGGAGCGCTTTCCACCTGCTTTTCCTATGCAAAAAAGCACTCCGCTGTAATGCATCTCACCAAGGGCAGCACCCACGACCTGCTTTTTCACATGGACAAACTGGAGCGCACCGCCCGTGACAAGGGCTTTTGCAACAGACTCTACACCCAGGCACTTTTCGTGGAATTTATGATTCTCCTAAACCGTGCCCTCCTGGAGCATGAGGTGGAAGAGGTTCACGCCTCCGGATACGATAAAAAGATTCTACCAATCATAAAGTACATTAACGACCATCTCTTTGAGAATCTGAGCATAGATATGCTGGCTGAGCATTTTTACCTAAGCCGGTTTCACATGATGCGCAAGTTCAAGCATGATACCGGCATGTCCATTCATCAGTACATTCTTAGCAAAAGGCTTCTGGTGGCTAGGGATATGCTGAAAACCTCCGCCCCCCTTACAAAAATATGCTTTGACTGCGGATTTAAGGACTACTCCACCTTTTCCCGTGCCTTTAAAAAACAATTTGACGAGACACCAAGTGAATTTCGCAGCAATATTAAATAATTAAACACAAAAAGCTGGCAGCACGAACTGCCAGCTTTTCATATCCAAGCTAAATTACAGGGATGAATCATTCTCCACAGGAGCGCTGTCAATTTTTCCCTTCAGGTCATGGTCAGTCATGGCGCATACCGCTGAGTCGGACCATACATTTTCCGCTGTCTCAATCATATCAATAATGGAGTAAATCGGAAGAATTACACCCATGAGGCCGATTGGCGCCCCTAAAGATGACATGAGGGACAGTGTCAGGAAGTAGCATCCCATTGGAACGCCAGCATTGCCCACTGCAGCCAGCACAGCAACAAAAAGCCATGCCACCATGGTTCCGGCGGTGATTTCAAATCCGCCGTTCTGCATAACGAAAAGGGAAGTTACCAATATAAATGCTGCACAGCCATTCATATTTATGGTGGTGCAGATAGGAAGCACGAATCTTGAAACTGCAGGATTAACCTTCAGATTTTCCTCAGCGGAGGCAAGGGTTACAGGCAGGGTTCCAGCGGAGCTTTTGGTGAAAAGTGCCACGGTAACAGCCGGAAGCATTTTTCTGAACACATAAACCGGATTCAGACCTCTCAGCAAAAGGAACAGCGGAATGATGATAAAGAACTGAATCAGATTGCCGCCGATAACCACCAGCACATACTTGCCAAGACCGCCGTAGAGAAGTGCGGTATCTGTCTGGGTAACTAGCTGTGCCGCATATGCCATAATACCGATTGGCAGAACCTTTATGAGAGCACGAATCAGTGTGAAAAGAAGCTCCTGCACACCCAAGAGGCCCTTAAGAAGAACTGTTCTGTTCTCGGACTGCGGCATAAATGCCAGTGCAAGACCAACAGAACATGCAATGAACATTACAGAAAGTACATTTCCAGCTAGGAAGGGCTGAATAAGGTTATTGGGCACAACAGAGAGGAAATGCTCATAGTAGCTTGCTGATGCCAGCTTCTGGGGAACCTTCTCTGCTCCTGCTCCAAGAACCTCAATCGGAAGATTTCCTGGCTCTACGATGACATACAGTGCCAGCCCCACAGCCGCTGCGGCTATAGTGGTCAGCAATGTGTAGGTAACAGCATGTGCAAAAATGCGGCCGGTATCCTTCCTTGCTCCAAGCTTTGAAAGGGTGGTAATAACCGCCAATGCAATGGTTGGAACCGCAATGAACTGGAACAATCTTGTGAAAACAGTGGCGATGAAATCAAACAGTCCGTTCAATGCGGCAACGTTCATCCATCCAAAAATCAAACCAATAATCAGCGCACCAAACCAAAGCACCAGCTGCTTGATATGTGCCTTTTTATTATTGCCGGAAAGTGCCGCAGCCGCCTGCTGCTCAACTCCGGAATGCTTTTCCTCTGACATAAATTAACCCTCTTTTCTTACCGACAAATTATTTTTTCAAAGAAATATGCTTACCAGAATATATTACAGTAATCATATATTTCAAGTATGTTTTATTATAACGCCATTGTTTAAGTTTTTCAACAAGAAAAACATTCCACATTGCATTTCAGCTATAAAAAAAGATGCCCCACAGAATATGCAGGACATCTTTTCCTCGTCATAAGTATGGTAAATCAGACTGGCAGGATTTTACTTTGCCATAAGCTCCGCAATCTTATTGGCAAATGCAATAGGATCCTCAGGGAGAATGCCCTCAATAAGAAGTGCCTGGCTGTAAAGGAGACCGCAGTAATCCTTGAATTCCTGGCTGTCCTTTCCTGCCTCATGAAGAGTCTGAATACGGGCGAAAAGCTCATGATGAGGATTTATCTCCAGAATGCGCTTTGCCTTGAACATTGGATTCTGTGCATCAGCAAATGCCTGCTCCATTGCAAGGCTTGGTCCCTGCTCGTCAGCAACGAGACATACAGCGCCGGACTTCAGTCTGTTGGACAGCTTTACATCAGCGACCTTTTCGGAAAGAGCTTCCTTAATGTCCTTCAGCAGGTCATCGTTCTTCTTGGCGATGTCCTCAGTTTCCTTCTTAGCCTCCTGAGACTCTGCATCATCAAGGTCCAGGTCTCCACGGCTGATGGAGTGGAAAGGCTTGTCATCATAGCTATGAATGGTTTCAAGTGTAAACTCATCCACATTGTCTGTCAGGCAGAGAACCTCGATTCCCTTTTCCTTCAAAAGCTCCATCTGTGGCAGATGCTCGATAGTTGCAAGGTCTTTGCCGGAAGCGTAGTAAATCTTCTTCTGGCTCTCAGGCATACGCTCAACATATTCCTTCAGCGTGGTGAGCTTGCCGTCCTTGGAGCTGGTGAAAAGAAGCAGGTCCTTCAGCTTGCTTACAGCATCATCGCCGGAATAAATGCTGTTATAAACGCCAACCTTCAGGGACTTGCCGTACTCAGCCCAAAACTTTTCATAGTCCTCACGGTTATTCTTCAACTTGCGCTCCAAAGTTTTCAGGATATTCTTTTCCAGATTACGACCGATAATTTTCAGCTCACGGCTCTGCTGAAGAAGCTCACGGGAAATATTCAGGGAAAGGTCAGGAGAATCCACAAGGCCCTTGACGAATCTCAGATAATCCGGCAGCAGGTCCTTGCACTTGTCCATGATGAATACATGACGGGAATAAAGCTGTACTCCCGGCTCATAATCTGTGTGATAGAGGTTGAAGGGAGCATGTGCAGGGATATAAAGCAGGGAGGTGTATTCCACAGTTCCCTCAGCCTTGGTATGGAATACCTCCATTGGGTCTTCCCACTCATGGAACTGGTTTTTCAGGAACTCATTGTATTCTTCCTTGGTAATCTCATTCTTATTTTTGGTCCAAAGGGGCTTCATGGAGTTCAGGGTACGTACCTCAATGCGCTTTATTTTCTCTGCGCCCTCAATGGTCTTGCCCTCATCATCCTTTGGAAGCTCTTCGTATTCAAAATTCATCTTAATCGGATAGCGCACATAATCAGAATACTTCTTTACAAGGCTTTCCAGCTTGTAGGTATCAGTGAAGTTTTCCTCGGCGCTGTCACCAAAGAAGTCCTTGGAAAGGGTGATGGTGATATTGGTTCCTCTCTTGGACTTTTCGCATTCTTCAATGCTGTAGGAACCGTCACCGGTGGACTCCCAGCGTACAGCCTGAGTCTCGCCAGCCTTGCGAGTTACAACAGTAACCTTCTCAGCTACCATAAATGCGGAATAGAAGCCTACGCCAAACTGACCAATCATTTCCTTGTCAGTTACCTGGCTGTTATCCTCTTTTGCCTTTTTCAGCTGTTCCAAAAATGCCTTGGTACCAGATTTTGCAATGGTTCCCAGATTCTCAATAACCTCGTCCTTGGTCATACCCAAACCATTATCAGCAATGGTCAGGGTGTGGCTTGCCTTGTCAGGAATCAGGAAAATCTCGTAATCCTCATCATCCTCAAGAAGAGCCTTGTTGGTAAGGGACTCAAAATGGAGCTTGTCAATTGCATCAGATGCATTGGAAATAAGCTCACGGAGGAAAATCTCATGATTTGTGTAAATGGAATGAATCATCAAATCCAATAACTGTTTGGTTTCCGCTTGAAATTCATGTGTTTCTTTTGCCATTAAATGTCACCTTTCATCTATACAAAAATTTTTAGTTTTCGTTTTGTTAGCACTTATGCCGTGAGAGTGCTAACCCATAAAAGTATATTACAACTAAAAAGACAAAAAGTCAACATTTCACATTGAAACCAGCCCAGAAAAAAACCTGCCAGACTAAATGCTGACAGGCTCGATTTTTAAGCTAGTTATTTAGTTTTCTTCTTGTCTGTGTCCTGATTATGGGTGTTAATGTTGTCAGGCCACTGCTGGAAGCTGCTAAGTCCAGCCTCATAGGTGGCAACAGCCTCTCTTGTAATATCTGGATTGTTAATCAGACCAACCATGAAGTGTCCGCCGTATTCCCCAGTGAAATAAGTCTTTATCATCTGGGTGTCAGAATGCATCTGCGTATCAGGCTTGCCGTCTCCGTCAGTATCCACATCTATGTCCTTTGCTGTTACGGTGTAAAGACCAAGTGTACCATTGCTCATTTCCACAATACGGGCAAATTCGCAGCCATGCTTTTCCTGCCACTCCTTGAAGAGAGCCTCCTTCTGCTCATCAGTCAAAGTCTTAAGGTCTGGAATGTCTCCATCCTTAAAGGCCTCTGGAACAACCATCCATGCCTGTTTAATGTTAAAATCCACACTGTCAAAAATGAGAATATCGCCGTGGGCATCAGCATATATCATGCTTACTGGAATAACCTGGGGCTTTACCGGGCAGGTAATGGAATATCCATAAACCGGGCTGGTATAGCGGTATGCTGTGGATGCAATCATAACCGGAGTCTCGCCATCAGCCTGTGCCGAAGCTGCCTGTTCAGTTGCAGTTGCAGCTTCAGCAACTGGCGCAGCCGCTGCATTATCCGCCTCTGCTGCCTCCACGGTCGCTGTCATAAACAGGGAACCGGACATCAGTGCAGCACATAAAGCTGTAGTGAAAAATTTACTAAATCTCATGGGAACAACCTCCTAATAAGTATATATGACCGATATATCGGGTAATTATCCATTCACATATTCATCAATAAGCTGTAATGCACGCTCAGCCGCCTGCTGTTTTATCTCTATACGGGAGCCAGAAAAAATGCATTTTATAACATTAGTACCTCTACTCCCTGAAATACCTATGAAAACCAATCCCACAGGTTTCTCATCAGTTCCACCGCCGGGACCGGCAAGACCAGTTACACTGACTCCTATGTCAGAGCCGATAACCTTCCGCACTCCTTCAGCCATTTCCCCGGCAACCTCCGGAGACACAGCACCAACAGTATCCAGCAGCTCCTGGGAGACTCCCAAAACGCCGTGCTTTACTTCATTGGTATAGGATACCACGGAGCCCTTCACATAGGCGGAGCTTCCAGCCACATCAGTAAGATAGCTGGTTAAAAGACCTCCGGTACAGGATTCTGCACAGGCAATGGTATACCCTTTTTGTAAAAGCAGATTTCCAACACGTACAGCTGGCATTACTCCACCTTCTTCACAGGCTCGCCTACCATATCATAGGTAAAGCCCTGCATGATTCTTACCCGTACAATGTCTCCGGGCTTGCTGTCAGCATCGCCCTCGATGTAAATCTGTCCATCCACCTCAGGAGCCTCACGGTAGGAACGACCATAGGCAATGTTCGGCTGGTCCTCATCACGGCCCTCCACCAGAACATCAAGCTCCTGCCCTTCCAGTGACTGATTAAGGCTCTCAGAAATCTTGCACTGCAGGCTCATAAGGTCATGATATCTTTCCTGCATGATTTCATCCGGAATCTGGTCACGCATGTTATAGGCTGCAGTGTCCTCTTCACGGGAGAATGTAAAAATACCAACCTTTTCAAAGCGCTGCTTTTCAAGGAAATTTCTCAGAGTATGATACTGGGCATCGGTCTCTCCCGGGAATCCCACAATAAAAGTGGACCGGATAGTGACATTTGGAATCCTTGCACGAATCTTTGCAAGCAGTGTCTCAATCTCTTCGCAGGTGTCCGGGCGATGCATCTTTCTAAGCACAGCATCATGGGCATGCTGAAGAGGAATATCCACGTAATTGCAAATCTTTTCCTCTGATGCAATGGTATCGATAAGCTCATCTGTAAAGAATTTTGGATAGCTGTAAAGACTGCGTATCCACTTAATTTTCTCTACAGTGCAAAGCTCCTTCAAAAGCTTCGCAAGGCTTGGCCGGCCGTAAATGTCATGTCCGTAGTTTGTGGTATCCTGTGCAATCAGCACAATTTCCTTTACGCCCTGATCCCCTAAGCGCTCCACTTCAGCTTTAATGTCCTCAATGGTACGGCTTCTATACTTGCCACGAATCATTGGGATGGCGCAAAATGCACAGGCATTGTTGCAGCCCTCCGCAATTTTTACATAGGCGGTATAAGTGGGAGTGGTTATGATACGGGGCATTCTTGCATCATAAATTTTTTCATTTTCACCAGCAATAACCACACGGTTGCCACGAAGGGTCTCCTCCACAGCCTCCATAATGCGGTGCCAGGAACCAGTCCCGATAATGGCATCCGCCTCTGGCAGCTCGTCCAAAAGCCCCTGCTTGTAACGCTGTCCAAGGCAGCCAGCAACAATAAGGGACTTGCACTTGCCATTTTCAGGGTCCTTGTACTCAGCCATGTTCAAAATAGTAGTAATTGCCTCTTCCTTTGCGGACTGGATAAAGGCACAGGTATTTACAATAAGAATTTCAGCATCCGAGGGATCCGGGGTAAGCTCTATGCCGTTGTCTCTGAGAATACCCAGCATAACCTCCGTATCGATAAGGTTTTTCGAGCATCCAAGGCTGATAAATCCTGCTTTCAAAATATTTTCCTCCTAAATTAATACACAAGTATCCGATTCCATTCTACTGGTACAACCTTAATATTATTTAAAATTTGCCATAAAACATAATGAAAGAGGGGATTGGACCCCTCCATTCAATTTATCCTGATATTTTTTACCCATCTGTCCAGCAGGGAATGCCTGTCATGCGAACTAAACTGCACATGGGAGTCAAAGAGCTTTATGTTCCTTACAGCAAGCTGCTTGCTTGCCAAGGTTCCCGGATTGGTGGGAACAAAAAAGAAATTGTTGCTCTGAAGCACCAGCTGGGCGTCATCCCCCAGGAGCCAGTCAGCAAATCGTCTAGCTGGCTGGGGATGTTTAGCATCCTTAATCAGTCCAGCTGCCATGAGAATATATGCTGTACCGTCCTCCGGATACACAATCCGGAGAGGATAACCCTCGTTAATATACCGCAGCGTTTCGCTTTGAACCGCAATGGACACATCCACCTCATTCATCCCGGCCATGCGCACCGGAGTGGAAAGGTATTTGGAATACTGTACCACCTTGGGATGAAGCTGCCGAAGCATCTTAAAGGTTTCCTTGTCTCCATACTGAGCCAGCAGGGAAAAGAACACATCCGCCGAAGCATCCGCCGCCAGAAAATCTGTTATTCCAACTCTGCCGCCGGGATATGCTGTCATTTCAGGCCAGGTCTTTGGAATGACCATTAGGGAATTAAGATAGTCCCTGTTTACGCAGAAAACCACAGGGTCATACCACACACCGGTCCACATTCCATCAGGGTCCTTGAAATTCTCCGACACCGAATCCCCTGTCTCAGATATGTAGGATTCAAGCCGTCCATCTGCTGCAGCTTTCCTAAGGATTTCACTGTCTGAGAGAATCATATCCCCATCCAGCCTTTCTCCGCCAGCGGTGATTCTTTCCACAAGCTCCTCGCCAGATACTGGAATAAAGTTCACACGTACCTGGTTGAATCGTTCATATTCAGCCGCCAGCAATGCGGCATTTTCAGCCGGCAGGGTGGTATATACATCGATAACCGGCAGATTCACAGCCCTTTCAGCTCTATCGGCGTATCCAGAAAGGTATGCCGATCCTGCCACAGCGATGAGCAGCAATATAAATGCCGCCAATAATAGTGACGTATATCTCCTCATTTAGGAAATACCTCCGATTTAACCGTGCCAGCAAAAATAAAATTACTTGTTATCCTTGCGCATCCATACAGGAATATCGATGTTATTTACAGTAAAGAAGTTCGCATTTGGAACGCCCTGGCTGGGAGCTGGCTGCTGCGGAACTGCTGCAGGCTGTTCCTCTGGCTTGCCAACGGACTCATTGTCATCGTCAAATCCTGCTGCAATAACAGTTACACGAACCTTGTCTCCAAGGGAATCATCAATAGATGTACCCCAGATAATATTTGCATCAGGCACAACAGCCTCCTCAATGGTGGAGGATGCCTGGCTTACATCAAACATCGTCAGCTTGGAAGCAGCACCGGTGATGTTCATGAGAACACGATGTGCGCCCTGAATGGAAGTCTCAAGAAGCGGAGACTCAGTAGCTGCCTTTGCCGCCATAATAGCTGCGGTTTCGCCCTCAGCCTCGCCAATACCCATCAGTGCAGAACCAGCGTCGCTCATGATGGACTTAACATCAGCAAAGTCCAGATTGATGAGACCTGGGGATGCAATAAGGTCAGAAATACCCTGCACACCCTGGCGGAGAACATCATCCGCAATGCGGAATGCTTCCATGATGGAAGTATTCTTGTCAACCACCTGGTTCAGGCGGTCATTAGGTATGGTTATAATGGTGTCCACATGCTCAGCCAGCTTGCTGATACCAAGCTCAGCCTGCTTCTGGCGGCGACGTCCCTCAAAGCTGAAAGGACGTGTAACAACACCAACTGTAAGAGCGCCAAGTTCACGGGCACACTCAGCAACTACAGGTGCTGCACCAGTTCCGGTGCCGCCGCCCATACCAGCTGTGATGAATACCATGTCTGCACCCTTGAGTGCATCCAGAATATCGTCCCTGCTTTCCTCTGCAGCCTTCTCACCGATTTCCGGATGAGCGCCTGCACCAAGGCCACGGGTAAGCTTTGCGCCAATCTGACGGCGGTCCTTAGCCAGAGAATGCAGCAATGCCTGTGCATCTGTATTCACGGCAATAAAATCCACTCCGCGGACTCCGGCCTCAATCATGCGGTTGACAGCGTTGCTTCCGCCGCCGCCAACACCTATTACCTTTATCTTTGCAAGCTGTTCTAATTGCATTTCATCCATCTCTATCACTCGGAATACCCCCATGCACAAATTTATTTATTCCTTTACTGCAGTAAATTATTTTCTGCAATTTGCATATTCATACCTAGTTATACATATATATAATATCATCTTTGTTCTAAATATTCCATAAAAAATTTGCATAAAAAAACAGACAGTCACAAATACTATGCTGTCTGTTTAAATATTTCACTGTTTAAATTTTATGAACGGGGACGAATAATTGATATCGATGTATTCTATTGGGTGCTTTGCCACCTTCAGCTCCTCCATGAAGCTTCTGGTGATTTCAGCCTTTTTCTCCAAGTCATTCAAATCCCCTAGCCGAAGCTGCACCGCATCGGTGGTATAGATGACAACCTTTTCCGGATTAGATACATTTATCTCTGAAAACCTTGCCACAGAGTCCGCATCCAGTGCTGATACAAATGTCAGCACCCCGTCAATGGTATCCGTCTTCAAAGTGTCCCCTATGTAAATATTATCTGGAACCTCCTCCCCGGTGAGCAAAGGTATCTGCATCTGTGTTAGATTTTTATGGGCATCGATTATCATGCCGTTCCGGTCCAGAGCCATATAGCCATAATGTCCGGCTACACATATCATGGGCCGCCGCTCCACCAGCTCAATATCTATTTCCCCTGGAAAAACACGTCTGATATTCACTTGCTCAAAACGGACATCCTTCTGCATACGCTTGGCAATAACATCGGTCTGGATATTGAACATATTTGTACCAGCTGCAATATCAGCTACCCTGCAGACCTCCTCTGCCGACACATAGGAATTGCCCTTGATGTTTATTTTTGAAACACGGAAAAAGGGAGCGTAAACCACCGTCACACCTATCAGAGACAAAATCAGCAATATAAGCAGAAACTTGAAAATATTGCCTGTGTGACTTCGTTTATCCTGATTTTCCACCTATATCGCCTCCTTGCTGTCCTCTTCCCCTTCAGTTCTCAGGAAAGCCAGCCATCTGAAGAATGCGCTCGCAAAGCTCTGGGAACTCTATGCCCATTGCTCTTGCTGCATCAGGAACCAATGAGGTAGCTGTCATTCCAGGAACAGAATTTACCTCAATAACATACGGTGTCTCATCCTCTGAAAGCATTACATCAACCCTTGCAACGCCACGGCAGCCGCAGACCTTATAGGTCTCAACAGCCAGCTCCTGCACAGCCTTGGTGGTCTTTTCACCAATTTGTGCCGGAATAATATGGGTAGATGCGCCTACAGTGTACTTGCTGTCATAGTCATATCTGCCGGAAACAGTTGTAATCTCAATGATTGGGAAAGCCTCGGCAGAATCCGCATTGCCCCACACAGCCACGGTAAGCTCACGGCCCTTTATGAACTGCTCCACAACAACCTCTTCGTCATAGCGGAAAGCTTCCTTCAGTGCTGCAGAAAGCTCCTCACTCTTCTCAACAATTACAACGCCGATGCTGGAGCCTTGGGATGCAGCCTTTACAACCACCGGCAGAGAAAATCTGTCAATGATTTCAGTCACCAGGTCCCTGTCCTCCATATCTGAGCGAAGATAATTTACAGAAGCCGGAGTGGATATTCCTGCGCCAAAAAACACCTTCTTGGACATTGCCTTGTCCATGGTAACTGCTGCAGAAAGAAGTCCGGAACCAGTGTAGGGTATTCCCATCATATCAAGGGTTCCCTGAATCTGTCCGTCCTCACCGAATTTTCCGTGAAGGGCATTAAATACCATTTTGCATCCGCTTTTTTTGATATCCTCAGCAAAGCTTTCAGGCTTCAGCTCCATTCCCTCAGCATTGTATCCCTTTGACTGAAGAGCTTCGAGAATAGCTGTGCCGGTCCTTCTGGATACCTCTGCCTCGGTGGATGTTCCACCCATAACAACTACTATTTTATCCTGATTCATTATTTCTTACCGCTCCTTAAAACCTCAGCCAGCTCCTCACCGGTCTTATAAATATTGCCAGCCCCCATAGTCATAACCAAATCGCCCTCACGAACTATTTCAGAAAGGAAATCCGCAATATCCTCACGGTCAGGAATGTATGTTACGTCCTGTCCGGTCTGGTCCATAACCTCTTTCACAACGGTTTCCCCGTCAATTCCTGGGATTGGATCCTCCCCTGCGGAATAAATATCCGTAAGAATGAGCAGGTCCGCCTCCTTGAAACAGCTTCCATACTCCTTGTGAAGAAGCTGTGTACGGGTATAGCGGTGTGGCTGGAATGCACAAATGAGCCTTCCCGGTTTGGTCTGTCTTGCTGCCTTGAGAGTTGTGGCAATCTCAGTGGGATGATGTGCATAATCGTCAACAATCCATACGCCGTCAGCCTTGTACTTGGTCTGGAAACGGCGCTTTGCACCGTGGAACTCCTTCAGTCCTGCAGCCATAGCCTCTACACTGACTCCGATTGAATGCCCCACAGCCACTGCAGCCAGAGAGTTGAGCACATTATGTTTTCCAGGGATGTTCAGGGCAACCCTGCCGAGATTTTCACCATGGTGCATTACGTCATAAGCTATGCCGCTTCCCTCTGTCTCAATATTTACAGCGGTATAATCAGCTTCATGGTCAATTGCGTAGGAAATATACTTTCTATCGATAATCTCGGAGAGATTTCTGATATTTTCATTGTCAAAGCAAAGCACAGCATATCCGGTTTCCTTATCCGTATTCTGGATAAATTCCTTAAATGCCTTGCGGATATTTTCCATGGTGCCGTAATGGTCCATGTGATCATTTTCGATATTGGTTACAACCGCAATATGTGGATTGAGCTTTATGAAAGAACCGTCACTTTCGTCTGCCTCAGAAACAAGATACTCACCCTTTCCAAGCTTTGCATTGCCTCCGAGATAATCCACCTCGCCACCGATAATAACTGTGGGAGATACCCCTGCATGGTCCAGAGCTACACCCAGCATGGAGGTTGTGGTAGTCTTTCCATGGGAACCAGCCACAGCAATGCCCTTTGCAGCATTCAGAAGTGCTGCATTAATATCCGAACGATGGAGCTTTGGAATGTCCATTTCCTTTGCAGCAATTACCTCAGGATTGGTTTCCCTGATGGCTGTTGATACAACAATTGCATCAGCACCCTTGACATTTTCTCCGGTCTGTCCGATGAAAATTTTTGCCCCAAGAGATTCAAGTTTCTCAGTAATTCCAGAAACCGCCAGGTCAGAGCCGGACACCTCATATCCCTTTTCCACCAAAATCCTTGCTAGTGCGCTCATTCCGGCACCGCCGATTCCTACAAAATGAAAATGTCTAATTTCTTTAAGAATATTTTCTATCTTTACCTCAGACAATCAAGGTTCCTCCTGTCTTTATGACACAGATTATTTTCCATTTTCAGCCAGCTGTATAACCATATCCGCTATGGTTTCCGCAGCCTGCGGACGTCCCAGGGCACGGCTTGCCGCCGACATCCTTTTCAGCTTCTCATGCTCGCTGAAGAGTTCAGTAATTATGGAGAAAATTCTCTCCGGTGAAAGGTCCTTGTTCAAAATAACACGGGCCGCCCCGGCACGCTCAAGCTCCCGGGCATTATACTCCTGATGGTTCTCAGCAGCATAGGGATAAGGCACCAGAATAGCCGGTATCCCCCTTGCGGTAAGTTCCGCAATGCCTGTAGCTCCTGCACGGAACAAAACTAAATCCGCCACAGCCATTGCCTGAGGCATATTGTAGAGATAA
Source organism: bacterium (assembly GCA_963592185.1). Lineage (GTDB taxonomy): Bacteria > Bacillota > Negativicutes > Selenomonadales > Selenomonadaceae > CAVAVT01. The sequence goes on from CAVAVT010000014.1 coordinate 28,230, forward strand.
GGCTTTACCACGATGTTTTTAGCCTCATCCAGATTTACTCCGGCATCATCAAGCCTTGTACGAACCTCATCATAATCTCTTTTTCCAGTAACGTGAAGTATCTGTATGCGTTCGTTTCCAACGCAGCTCTTAATTACATCAACCATCACCGTGTTTATGGATTTTGCCCCACGGCTTCCCCCGGATACCAGCAATGTCCACTTATTGGGATCCAGTCCAAAGGCTTCATAGCCTGCGGTCCTATTGGCTGACATTACCTCGGCACGGATAGGATTTCCAGTAAACACTACCTTTCTCTTTGGAAAATGTACCGCAGCCTCTCTGGAACCTGCCGCTATCTTTGTAACAAATTTTGACAAAATCTTATTGGTAATACCAGGAATAACATTCTGCTCCTGTATAAGGGTTGGAACCCCCATAAGACTCGCCGCCATAAGGATAGGTCCGCATACAAAGCCGCCAGTTCCCACAACCACATCCGGCTTGAAGGAACGGACTATCTTTGCAGCCTTGCCTACGCCAAGTATCGCCTTTCCTGCTATAAGCATATTCTTTGGGGTAAGCTTGCGCTGAAATCCACTTATATCAACAGTTTCAAAGGGAAAACCTTCCTTGGGAATAATATCTGATTCCAGACCCCTTTTCGTACCAACATACAGCACCTCAAGGTTTGGAACCTTTTTCTGAATGGCACGAATCAGAGTAATCGCCGGATATATATGACCTCCGGTTCCTCCTCCGGATACAATAATCTTCAAAACCAACACTCCTGTCGGAAAAATTCTATACCTTAATGTTCCAGCTCATGTACCAGCTTCTTGAAATCACGGCCTCTTTCCTCAAAGCCGTCATACATGTCAAAGCTTGCACATGCCGGTGAAAGCAGAACTGTCTGTCCCTCATGGGAAAGATTCTTTGCCATCTCCACCGCCGTAGGCATGGAATATCCAGCCTCATGAATATGCTCAGCAGAAAAGCCCTCATCAAGAGCTGCCTTTTTAAAGCGTTCTGACGCATCTCCCAAAAGAATTAACTCCTCCACCCGTTCCTTCACAAGAACCATGAAATCGTGAAGGTCAGTGTGCTTGTCATCGCCGCCAGCCAAAAGGATGAGATGTCCCTCAAAGCTTTCCAGAGCCTTTATTGCTGAGTCTGTATTGGTGGCCTTGGAGTCGTTGAAATATGCAACACCATCTATCTCCGCCACAGGCTCAATTCTGTGCTCCACCCCGCCGAAGGTCTTAAGCACCTTAATCATCCCCTCAGCCGGAGCACCTGCCAGAAATGCCACAGCTGATGCTGCCAGTGCATTTTCCACATTGTGTCCACCCTTGATTCTAAGCTCGGAAGCCTTGCAGAGCTGAACCTCATTTCCAGCATGTCTCAGGGTAATGACTCCGTCCTTGAGGAATGCCCCTTCCTCCAGCTCCTTTTCCCTGCTGAAAAAGAATACATTGGTATTTTCAGCTCTTTCCGCCATGGAACGAGTTCTGTCGTTATCGTAGTTCAACACCAGATAATCGTCCTTTGTCTGATTGGCGAAAAGCTTTTCCTTCATCTGCTGGTAAACCTCAATATTGCCATGTCTTACCACATGATCTGGGGTTACATTCAGCTCCGCCGCAATTGCTGGGTGGAAATCCTTTGAAGCCTCCATCTGGTAGCTGGATATCTCAGCCACAGTACAGCCCTCAGTGCCAACACGAAGCACCTCTTCGCAAAGAGGAATGCCAATATTTCCGCCTACGCCTACAGTATCGTACTTGGTCTTCATAAGCTCCCCTAAAAGGGTGACAGTTGTAGTCTTGCCGTTGGTTCCAGTTACAGCGTAGATGGGAGCCTTGGCAAGATTCCATGCCAGCTCCACCTCGCTGGTAACTGTAATGCCACGCTTCATAGCCTCCTGAACAAGAGGTATTCTCACGGGAACAGCCGGAGATACAATCACCAGGTCACAGCCATCAAGCAGAGTATTTTCCTGTTTTCCGCAGATTACAGTGATTCCCCCGTTACGAAGCTTTGAAAGATCATACTTGAGCTTATCCTCATCCTTTGCATCGCTAAGGGTGACATTTGCCCCAAACCTTTTGCAGACCTCTGCCGCTGCAAATCCGCTTATACCGGCACCGATAATAAGAACATTTTTATCCTTAAGTTCAATGTTTTTCATTAACTACACAGACCTTTCATCCACCCAATATCAAAGCATACATACACCAAGGATGCCGCAGATGGCTCCAACTGTCCAAAAAGTATATACGACCCGTGTTTCCGACCAGCCGCCAAGCTCGAAATGATGATGAATGGGGCTCATGCGGAACACACGCTTTCCTGTAGTCTTAAAGGAAATAACCTGAATGATAACTGACAGTGCCTCGCATACAAATACCAAGCCGATAACCACCAGCAAAAGCTCTGTATGGGTGAGGATTCCGGCTGCTGCAAGAGCACCTCCCAGTGCCAGCGAGCCTGTATCTCCCATGAAAACCTTGGCTGGATGTATGTTGTAATAAAGAAATGCACAGCAAGCCGCAGCAATTGCCACACAGAACACCGCAAGCTCCATTTTCCCAAAGAAGCCGCATACACAGGCAAATGCCAGAGATGCCGCCACCATGGTTCCTGCAGCCAGACCATCAAGACCGTCTGTCAGGTTGACCGCATTGGAGGTTCCCACCATGACAAAGAGAACCAGCAGATAATATGCATATCCAAAATCCACTTTTACATCTGCCACAGGAATCCACAGGGAAGTATCAAAGCCCAGCATGGAAGTGCCGATATAGGTTACAACCACCGCAATGATTATCTGTCCCAAAAGCTTCTGTCTAGCCTTAAGCCCGAGATTGCGCTTTTTTACCACCTTGATATAGTCATCCATAAAACCCAGAACGAAATGCCCCAGCATGATGAACAGCGCCAGCAGCACCTCAGTGGTCAGAGGAACAGACACAACCGTTGCCAGTGTGATTCCCAGTATTATCATGATTCCCCCCATGGTCGGGGTTCCGCTTTTCGCCTGATGGCTCTTGGGGCCTTCCTCCCTTATGCTCTGTCCGAACTTCAGCTTGTGGAGCTCAGGTATCATAAATTTTCCAGATATGAGTACGAAGGCGGCAGCAACCACCACAGCCGTTAAAAACGGTGTATAAGACATTTTATATCCTCCAAATCCATTTGAAGCTTACAGCAGCTCTATTATTTTCTCCATCTGCATTCCTCTTGAGCCCTTGAAAAGCACGGTATCTCCGGGCTGAAGAATATCCCGGAGCACCTGTCCTGCCTCCTCATGGGAGCCGCAGCGATGCACAGCTTTCTCATCCATACCAGCCTCAATGGCTCCGTCAGCAATGCTTTCTCCCAAAGTACCTCTGGTTATCAGGGCATAGACACCAGTCTCGGCAGCCCTGCGTCCCACCTGGCGATGGGCCTCAATAGCCACATCCCCAAGCTCCAGCATGTCACCCAGCACAGCCACAGTACGGCCCTTGGCAACATCCTTTAAGGTATTGAGGGCTGCAACCATGGACATGGGGCTTGCGTTATAGGCATCATTTATGACGTTATATCCCTTTATTTCCTTATATTCAAAGCGCATTCCGGTCATCTGAAGCTCAGCAAGACCCTTCTGCATTTCCTCTATGCTTTCGCCCAGAACATATCCGGCAGATATGGCGGCTAAAGCGTTGTACACATTGTGACGGCCAACCATTGGCAGCTCAAACTCCACAGGATTTTCACCATTGAAGGACACTTTGAAAAATGTCAGCTGTCCTTCAGTGTGGATGTCAGAACCCTCCACCTCAGCCTCATTGTCAAGACCGAAAGTAACAACTCTGACACCTTCTGCTGCCTTCTTGCCCATAACTGCCACATAGGGATTGTCAGCATTTAAAATAACTGTTCCGCCGGGCTGTATAGCCTCCACCAGTTCGGCTTTTGCCCGTGCAATATTCTCTATGGAACCTAAAAGCTCCATGTGGGTTTCCCCGACATTTGTAACAATACCAATGCTGGGACGGACAACCTTTGCAAGAGCTTCAATCTGATGAAGTCCTCTCATGCCAATTTCCACCACAGCCGCCTCATGCTCTGGACGAAGTCTCAGCAGTGTCTGGGGAATGCCCACCTCATTGTTGAAATTTGCCTGGGTTTTAAGCACATTCCACTTGGCTCCCAGTACAGATGCGGTCATATCCTTTGTTGTAGTTTTGCCATTGGAGCCAGTTATAGAAATCATTGGCATAGTAAAACGATTCCTGTAGCTTCCGGCAATAATTCCATAGGCTGTCAGGGCATCAGTGGAAGCTCTAAGCACATAGGCATCGGATATTCCAAAAAGCTTTTCATCTGGGCAGCCAGCGCCCACCAGCACACCGGCAGCGCCCTTTTCAACAGCGGCCTTCACAAAATCCTCACCGTTGAAACGCTCACCCTTCAGGGCGATAAAAAGATTTCCATCCTCTATTTTTCTAGTATCAGTAACCACCTCAGTAAAGCGGTCCGTCTTTCCCTTTTCAATGACCTCCGCCTTTGTGGCACTGATAATTTCCTCAGCTGTAAATTCCACCTTGGACATTACACCCTCCCAGCAATTGCCTCACGGGCAACCTCTTTATCATCAAAATGAATTGTCTTATCCTTCAAAATCTGGTAGTCCTCGTGGCCCTTGCCAGCAATTACAACAATATCACCGGTTCGTGCAAGCTCCACCGCACGGAAAATGGCCTCACGGCGGTCAGTGATTTTTTCATGCTGCTTGCCGCCTAGCTTCTCCAGTACGCCGACTTCAACATCCTTCAGAATGGCTTCCGGATCCTCGCTTCTAGGGTTATCCGAGGTAGCGATAACCACATCAGACAGCTCCGCAGCAATCCTTCCCATAATAGGACGCTTTGTCCTATCCCTGTCTCCGCCGCAGCCAAACACAGTGATAATGCGCTTTTTAGCTATCTGACGTGCGGTGTGGAGGATATTCTCAAGTCCGTCAGGAGTGTGGGCATAATCCACAATAACAGAGAAATCCTGTCCCCCGTCCACAAGCTCGAAGCGTCCGGGAACACTGCGGAACTCAGCCAAAGTCTTGGTAATAACAGCCACATCAACACCTTCGGCAAGACATGCGCCAACGGCACCCATAATATTGTACACATTGAAAATTCCGGTAATCCGGAGCTTCAGACCGATAGGTGAAAAATCTCCAGAACTGCTTACAATGGTAAAATCCGCTCCACTGGCATGAACGTGGATGTCCACAGCGTGCAGCTCAGCCTTGCCAAATTTCTCATCAATTCCATAGGTAATCTGCCTACAATTTGCATGTTCCAGCATTTTTGCCCCGGCACCGTCATCAATGTTGATAACAGCGGTTTTTCCGGTCTTGGTGCTGCCTTCTGCGCTGAGCATATCAAAGAGCTTTGCCTTTGCAAGCATATAGTTTTCCATGGTCTTGTGATAGTCAAGATGGTCCTGGGTAAGATTGGTAAATACCGCTGTATCAAACTCACATCCAGACACACGGCCCATATCCAAAGCATGGGAGGAAACCTCCATTACCACATACTCAATACCCTTGTCACGCATGAGAGCCAAGGTGTTCTGAAGCTCCACCACATCCGGGGTGGTGTTGTGTATAGGAAGAATCTCGTCCTCCACCATAATCTGAATAGTTCCGAGAAGTCCCACCTTATGTCCTGCAGCCCTGAGCATGGCACGAATAAGGTAGCTGGTGGTGGTCTTTCCGTTGGTACCGGTAATACCTATCATACGCATACTGCGTGCCGGGTAATCATAGAAAAATGGAACGATATCGTCCAATGCGGAATTCAGGTCATCCACCACCAGCACAGCGATTCCCTCAGGAACCTCTACATCTTTCCTAGTGGTCATGATAGCTGCCGCACCCTGAGACACAGCCTGTGGGATAAACTTATGTCCATCCACATGAAGGCCCTCAATGCACACAAACATCGTGCCCTTTGCTGCCTTTCTGGAATCATGCTGTATGCTGAGTATTTCAGTATCTGCATTTCCCTTTATGACCGCATTGTTCAGACGTGCTGCCAAATCCCCAATTGTCTTCATATCGTTTCCTCCTGCCCCGTGGTCCCATATGGACCCTCCGGCTTTATAACTCCCTGTAAAAGGGCCTAGTACTCCATAATCTAAGCTGTACAACATTATAACGCCATTGTTCAAGTTTTTCCACAGGAAAAACATTCCAAAAATTATTCAAGCCCCCAAGGACAAACTGAACATGTCCCAACAATAATTCATTGGAACCAATCCTCATCCTGTGGGGGCCTTTACGGTCGTTTCAATATACCATTAGTGCATCAAGGCTTGTCAGATGCAAAATAAACCTGTCTGGGCACACTCATCCCCAATTTGTCCTGGGCGATGCTCTGCACCCTCTGTGGAGCTTTCAGCCTTGCATTTTCAATCTTCATCTGCTCATTGGTCTGCTCCAGCCGTTCCGCCTGCTGCTGAATCTGTACCAGCTCATAGCCCTGTCCGGCAATGAGGCTGCTTCTTATTGCAACAGCCATAATCATGACCGCAAGGAGTCCCACCATCACAAGGCACCTCGCCCGAAGATGGGTATTGAGACGAGTCTTCCGTACAGGCTCTTTCTGCCGTACAGGCTGAACCGGCTGTTCTTCATATACATATCCATAATCTTCTTCAACTCTTCTTGCCAGCATATCTCTTCCCCCTCTCGTCAAGTTTTTCTGCTATCCGTAGCTTTGCACTTTTTGAACGTGAATTTTTCTCAAGCTCATCTATAGTTGCCGTAATCGGCTTCCCCAACACTTTGACCTCAGGCTTGTGGTCACACATGCATACCGGAAGCTCCGGCGGACATATACAGCCCTTCGCCATATCCTTCAAGGTCTGCTTTGCAATCCTGTCCTCCAATGAATGGAAAGTAATAATAGCGATTCTTCCGCCAGGCTTCAAATGCTTTACAGCGGTGCGGAAGGTACTCTCCAATATCCCCAGCTCATCATTGACTTCAATGCGGATTGCCTGAAAAACCCTTTTTGCCGGGTGGCCCCCCTCAGCGTGCCTTACAGCCGCCGGAATGGCCCTTTTTATAATATCCACCAGCTCCCCTGTGGTTTCCAGAGGTTTTTTCTGGCGGTACTCAGCTATAAATTCAGCAATGCGCTTTGCCCAGCGCTCCTCGCCATATTCCTTAAAAATACGGGTCAGCTCAGATACATCATACTCATTCACCACATTGTATGCGGAAAAGTCCGCCTCAGGATTCATCCTCATGTCAAGGGGAGCATCCTGCATGTAGGAAAAGCCTCGCTCTGCCGTATCAATCTGATGGGAGGATACCCCCAAATCAAATACTACGCCGTCAATAAGCTCCGCATCCTGCTCCTTCAATATGGTTTCAAGATTGCTGAAATTACTGTGAACAATATCCACATGGCATTTTGCATCCTTCAGACGCTCTCCAGCCGCCTGTATAGCAGCCGCATCCTGATCGATGCCTATAAGCCTGCCCTCAGGATTCAGAAGCCCGGCAATCCGGGAGGAATGTCCGCCTCCCCCAAGGGTACAGTCCACATATATACCCGAAGGGTTTGTCACAAGACCTTTTACCGTCTCATCAAGCAAAACGCTTATATGATGAAATTCCATTCCACTGTCTCCCAATAGCATTATA
>CAVAVT010000015.1:0-35618 GCA_963592185.1 bacterium
GCACCTGCCTTGCAAGCAGGGGGTCAGGAGTTCGATTCTCCTCGTCTCCACCATATGGTAAACTTGAATCGGTGGAAATCCGGTTCTTTTTTTTTGAGCGAAGCTCAATTGTCTGAATATATTGTTTTGCGCTACAGAAGGGAGATTCTCCATGTCTAAGGTTAAACAAGGTATCCTCCACTATTTTTCCAAGTATCCTTCACTGAAGAGGCAGATAATAGGTATTCTTCTGGGAAATATCTTTATGGGCTTTGCCATGGCGCTGCTGAGACTAAGCCTTTTCGGCAACGACCCCATGACATGCATGAACCTAGGATATCACAACACCTTCGGCCTTTCCCTTGGAAATATAGTTATTATTTTCAACCTGATAATAGTAATACCTGTACTGTACTGGGCACGTCATCTGATACAGTTCGGCTCCCTTATAAACATGCTTCTCTGCGGATATATCTGCGATTTCTTCTACTTCATTCTAGTGGGAGTGTTTGGAACCTCAGAGCCTACTGACCTAGCTTTCCGTGTGGCACTGCTGGTGACAGGTCTTCTTACCAGCAGCTTCGGTCTTTCCCTGTACATGTGTGCCAATATGGGCATCGGCCCCTACGATGCCTACGCATTGATTATTAATGAGAAAACCCATGGAAAAGTAAGCTTCCGTGTGGCACGTATCCTTCAGGACTGCATCAGTGTTGTTCTCGGCTTTGTTCAGGGCAGTATCGTAAGTATAGGAACTCTCAGCGTGGCTGCCTTCACCGGTCCCCTGGCGTCTTTTTTCATATCAAAGATTGTGGACCCCTGGATGTATCCCGATAGAAAATCTGCATAACAGCATATAGAAAAGCGTATGCTATGGGTCATTTATTTTACGGCTCAAAGCATACGCTTTCTTTTTTACGCTCAATCCAAATGTTCCAAAATATATTTACAATGTGGAAGAATTATATCCGGATAAATATTTTCTTTTTGAACATCCTCAAGGGCAGCTTCTCCAGTGAGTACCAGTATAGACAAGATCCCATTGTCTGTACCAAAACGTATATCCGTACTCAGCCTGTCCCCCACCATGGCGATTTCATCCTTGCTGAATCCTGTACGCTCTATCACAGTGTCAACCATGGTGCTGAAGGGCTTGCCTGTAATAACCATGGGCTTCTTCCCGGTGGCTGTTTCTATACACGCCATAAATGCCCCGGTATCTGGGATAAACTCCCCATCCTCGATGGGACAGCGCACATCAGGATGAGTAGCAATATATGGCACCCCCTTGTCTATAAGTCTGCAGGCTATGGTAAGGGTTTCATAGTTAAGAGTCTTGTCAAAACCTATGAGGACGTAGTCCGGTCTGTCCTCCAACTCTGTTGTAAGGGTAAACCCAGCTTCTTTTAGAATCTCCTTCAGCTGATTTGTTCCCAAAACAAAAAGTCTGGCTTCAGGGCAATGTTTTTTCAGCCAGTAAACCATGGCATCCGATGATATCATAACATCGCTTTTATCCACGGTAACACCTGTCATACGCATTTTCTGCATATAATAGTGGTGGTCGTTGCTGGAGTTATTTGTAACCAGATAAAACTTTTTGTCTGCAGCCTTAAGCCTGTCAAAAAAGCCCTCCATTCCTGGAATAAGATACTTTCCAAGAATGACAGTACCGTCCATATCAAATAGAAAACACTTTATCTTGCTTATGCGGGCCATATTTTTTTCGTTATCAGGATTGATTTCCAGAATTTTCTTTTGCAGATCCCCGGTCTCCATAATGGTGACACCCCCGTTTGTTATTGTTGCAATTTAAAAAAGTGTATGACAATTCATTTTAGCCGTCCATATGGACGACTATAAAACCATTAACTCCTATTTCTCAGAGTCCAAGTTCTTCCTTATGCGCCAGCATTCCATCTATGCAGCACTGCATTACAGCTCCAGCTTCCATACCCAGCATATTGAAGCCCTTATTGATGATTTCCCTATTGCACTTGGCAGCAAAGCGCTTATCCTTGAATTTCTTTTTAAGGCTTTTCACCGCCATTCCCTCCATGCCCTCAGGACGCATCAGAGCATATGCCTGAACGATGCCTGTAAGCTCATCCACCGCAAAGAGACTCTTTTCTATATCCGATACTGGCTCCACTTCATCGGTGGTTATGCCCCAGCCGTGGGATATGATTATGTCCATGTCCTCTTTGTCCACATTTTCCGGCTCCAACAGCTCCCGTACATGATGGCAGTGCTCATCAGGATACTTCTCATAATCCACGTCATGAAGATAGCCAATTGCCTCCCAGTATTCCCGGTCCTCACCGAAGTGTTCTGCCATAGCTCCCATTGCAGCGCTTACCGCAGCAGCATGGGTAAAAAGATGTTCCTCCGTGGTATGTTTTGCCAAAATTTCTTTTGCTCTTTCCAATGTAAGTTTGCTCATATATTATCTATCTCCTTCATGATTAATATATATTCTATACATTTTAAAATTAACCTTCATGCACTGAAAATAAAAAATCCCCACATTCATAATGTGAGGACTTAACCATCTATATATGAAAAAAGACCTTGGAAATCCAAGATCTTTCAAATTCAGTAAAAATGGTGCGACAGGAGGGATTCGAACCCCCGACCCACGGCTTAGAAGGCCGTTGCTCTATCCAACTGAGCTACTGACGCAAAAAAATGGTCGGAGCAGCAGGATTTGAACCTGCGACCCCCTGGTCCCAAGCCAGGTGCTCTACCAAACTGAGCCATGCCCCGAACACAAAAATTATTATACTAAAGTAAAACCATTATGTCAACAATAAATTTCAATTTTTTTATTATTTTTTGTTCATTTGCCTCATTAGTTCAATTGCCCCTCTTCCAATATGGGTTTCCTTGGATATCTGGCTTGTGGAATATCCCATACCGAGAAGTTCTCTTGCCCTTTCCATTGGGTCTGAAGAGCCTTGCTGCTCTTCCTCATGGTCCTCTGTCTCAACATCTGGTTCAGGGGCATCCAGTATCGATTCTCCGGAATCCGATACGTGCTCTCCTATATCCGATATCGGTGGCTCAGCCTTCTGGACTGGCTGGACATTCCTGCCTATTCCCATCATTTCCTCCGGAGTAGGCATTTCCATCTTTGTTTCAGTGGCCTTTTTCAATACAGCAGAAAAATCCTCCACCTGTTCCTCCGGCACATATTCCCTTGATGGCATCTGTCTCGCCCTGACGGTGGCTGCCCTTCCAGCCTCCAGCTCAGATATCGCCCTTCTCGCCTCTTTAAGCTGCTCTTCCAGCTCCTCGGCACGGTTATCAGCCTGCTGAACCAAAAGTTCCAGCCGGTCAATATGCCGCCCCATTCTATTGATTATTTCATCGGTGGACTGTTTCAGCTCTCTGCGAAGCTGCTGGGGACTGTCTATCACAGCCCTTTCATCAGACATAGCCTTGTCTGATTTGCCAAGTCTATGTCTCACCAGAAGGAAAATAATCGCTCCAATTATTATTAAAAAACCAAATATTTCAGTTATCATATATCTACACCATACTCTACAGCGAAATATCTATGTGGTGCCCACGATTGGGATCCACAGCCATTCTCACTGACTCATCATCGGATTCTGCTTCGGAATTTTCTCCAAAACCCTGCCTCTTTTTATTTTTTCCGCCTCTGCGCTCCCTTTCCGGATCATCCTTTATCCGCTGCTCATCAGTATTATCATCCTTACTGCGAACAGAATTTTCTCTAAGCTCATGCTCAGTTTCTTCACGGATGGCGGCAAGCTCCTGCTGAACAGTATCCTGTCTGTTTAAATTATGCTGAACCTGTGTAGCATCACTGCTACGAGGCACAATCATCTGCAGATTCATAGGCCCTATATCCATGACTCACACCTCCATAAAATCCGCTTAATAAGGACCGGTTCTTATAAAATCGTCCTCTACATACAGGGTACAATGCTGTTCCTCTGACTGAACATTTTTCAATATCGAATTAATGCTGAGCTTTACACCTGGATACAGTTTTTCTTTGACACGAATCTTTCCATTTTTCATTTTCCGCATTTCTTCATCCAACTCATTAAGGAGCTGTTCATTTCTTTGCACTTTGCCAGCAAGTGGGAACTGGGATCTAGTAAGGGCGTTAATCTGCTCCACCCGTTCCTTTGGCAGTTTGCTGATATCAAGCTTGCCAAGGGTATTCAGTGCCTTTGTAAGCTGTGCCAGCTTTGACCTAGATTCATTGTATTCCTTCAATACTTCCTTGTATTTTTTCTGAAGCATGGGGTTTACCCCTACAGAAAGCCTTGTTGCCACATTGGCTGTATTTCCAACAGAAACCGCCTCTATAAGCTCCCCTGCAGCCAGAGAGCCTCCGGTAATTAAACCATGCTTTCCAGCAACTATCAGCTGTTTTCCGGCACGTATTTCAGAGTTAAGCACCACATCGGCAATACTGATATTGCCGCCAGCCTCCACCTCAGCATTTTCTACAAAATTTGCCTGTATGTCCTCCTGTGCCACAATCACAGCCCTGTTCATGCCCTGAATGCCGCCCTTTACCACAATATTTCGACCCTGGACATTGGCTCCACTCACAAAGCCGTTAATCTCTATATCCCCAGTGGCTTTGACAACAAACCCAGCCTGTACGTTGCCGCTGATGCTGACACCGCCATTAAAATCTATATCTCCTGTTCCCACTCCAACATCTCCGTTAATCTTCAGATGAGGATCCACATTTATTTTGTTGCCATTATCAATAATCTGACCGTCAATATCCGCCACTACGGTATTTTCATCAACAACTACGGTATTTTTTCCATTGGGAACAGGCTTAGGCTTTCCATTTTTAGCCTTTACAGAGTTGCCAAGAATATTCATGCCCGGAACGCCTCTGGTTTGAGGAATTCTTTCCGCTAGGACATCCCCCTTTTTGGTCATTACAAAAAGGTTCATATTTTTGTAATTAACCCGGCCGTGCTCGTCCTCCACGGGGCGCCCCTTTATTCCCATGTTGAACTTTCGGTCAATAACCGCATCCTGACCATTTTCCGGAGGTTTCCCCACAGCTGCCACAAATTCAAAGCCTGATTTCACACCTTTTGAAATTGCCTCCCGGTCAATTCCAAATATAACCCCCTTGTCCTGTAGAGCTTGAAAAACCATATCCTCAGTGGGCTTAAGCTGTCCGACGGAACATTCAAAACGTACTTTTGCCTTCATCATATCCCGGCTTAATGTAACAACTACAGTTCCATAGACCTTATCTTTCTTATCGTCATCTTCCTCTGTTTCTTCGCTTTCTAAAGGCTCTGCCGATTCTTCAACTATTACATTGTAATCATTGCTAAGCTGTTCCCAATTTTCAGGCACAGTAAAAATAGACGAGAGCTTCGTGGGGAATCCCGATGACTCCCTGACAACCCTTGCCAAAAGCTCTATATCGTAGTCAAATACCTTGTAGTCCTTTAATATCTGGCGCATATCGGACAATTCAAACAGGATTTCATCGCCATAATTAGGATAGACAGTAAGGTAGACTCCGTCTTTTCTAAATTCAAACAGATATCCAGCCTTCTCACTGCCTACCGATGGATTCCTAAGCTCATCATCCATGATGCGTCCTCCTCATGCACTGTAACGGAAATTTATACCAGCCCGTCACGAACTCTGGCCAAACTGCCCCTTAATCTGAATATAGCCTTTGTGTGCAGCTGGCATATTCTTGCTTCTGACAAATTCATTATGAGGCTGATTTCCTTCATGGTCAGCTCTTCATAATAATACAAAGAGACAACAAGACGTTCCTTTTCAGGAAGATTATCTATTGCCTGAGCCAGAATCTCTTTTGTCTCTACAGTTTCAATATTTGCTGTTGGATCTTCTGCTCTATTGTCCGGAGTCTCCATTTTTATATAGTCATCCAGCGGAATCACTGTTGCCGCCCCAAGCTGAGCTTCCAGCTTGTTCAGTTCATCCAGATTGATACCAAGTGCTCCGGCAATCTCCGCATCCTCAGCAGGTCTGCCAAGCTCCGCTTCAAGCTTGGCAAGAGTCTGTTCATACCTGCGGAGTTTCTGCCTGAGAGATACAGGAAGCCAGTCCCTGGAGCGCAGATAATCCAACATGGAGCCACGAATCCTGACTCCTGCATAGGTTTCAAATTTATTGCCCCTTGAAAGGTCATACCTTTCTATAGCATCCAGCAGTCCAAAAAAACCGCTGCTTATCAAATCCTCCCGATCAACATGGGGCGGAAGGCTGATGGCCAAGCGGCCGGCAATGATATTCACCAGAGGAAGATACGACTCCACAAGCTTATCCCGTATTTCTATGCTCCTGGTGGAGGAATACGCCTGCCAGACGGAATCAGGTACGGCTATTAGCTTGTTAGTTTTCGTCATATATCAGCACCTACCAATCACCGCTGTACATCTTCCGGAATAGTAATTCGCTGCAGATTTTCCTCATTCAGGGGCTTGAAGCCTCCATCTCCAAGTTCATCCGTTTCGTTTCCCGGAATCTTATCCGTGTCATCTCCATAATCGGAATCACTTCCTGTATTACCTTGGGAATCTTCCATTCCCTTTAAATCTTTCTGGATTTCCTCCTCGCTTATGCCTCGCCAAAGCTTGGGAAATTCCAATTTTTCAAATAAAACTGCTAATCCATAGACCAACAGGCCAGATATTAAGAATCCTGTCAGACCACGTAACAATACCACACTTATCCTTGCATCATGAATCAGCGCAGACAGCATGACCATCGCTGCAGCAGCAACAGCAAATACCAGCGCTGTTCCCAGCTTGAACAAATGGATCACCTACTATATCTCTTTATCACCTTTATCAATGGTCTTTACTTTGTACACACCAGTTTGCAAATCGATTTGTACCGTCCGACCGTAATTTCCCCCAACATCCTCTGCCTTCAGGGGAATCTTCAGTTCTTTCAAAACCCTTTTAACTGCGTCAGCATTACGGGCACCTACCCGCATTATATCTGTGGCGTTGGCAAAAGCAAACATCTGGGATCCTCCAGCTATTTTGGCAACAAGTCTGGAGCGCGCCGCCCCAAGTTTTACCACCTCATCCACCATCAAGGGAATGCCAGTATCCGCAAACTTTGCTGGATTCTCACTGGCACGGGACTGTGTGCTATCCGGAAGCATAATGTGAAGCAGTCCCCCTACCTTGCTCTGGGGATCATACAATGAAATGCCAATGCAGGATCCTAGGCCATAGCTTATGATTACATCTGGAGCTTTCCCCACCTTGTAATCTGCCATTCCAACACGAATCAATTCTGGCATATTACTCAACCCCCACCGCTGACAGAATCGTTTCCAGCGATCCTGGATCCGGAACCAGGAAAAAATGTCCTGTTATTCCATCATCCTCAGCTTGGAACTGAGTTTCTATAACCAATGCATGGTCACCCATCTGCCCAAGCTGAACCAGCACGACACTAAGTATAGCTCCGGCCATGTCCAGTGCCAAAGCCGGTATAGAAGGAATCATAGATATATTAGTAAATGTAAAAAGTGCATTTAAGTATGCCCCTGCAAGGATATTTCCAATCTCCATCAGTGCAGATTCATCCATAAAATCTAGTTTGTCTGTGGAACCATGCTTTTTTCCCATAAGCATGTCCACTAGATAATATGCACTTTCCTTTGGCATAATAAACAATATGTTGCTTGGAGCCTGCCCATACACTCTGAGAAATACCCCAGCAACCATCTCATCCGGGCCTCCGATTAAATCCGGAACCTCTCCAATGGGAACTATGGATACATGTGGAACAGTCATATCTATTCTGCGATTGATGATTTGAGATAATGCTGTAGCTGAATTGCCGGCACCCACATTGCCTATTTCTCGCAAAACATCCATTTGTATGGGATTCAATTCTAAAATATCTTCTGCCATCCCTATACCTCTTTTGAATCGTTAATCGTTCTCTATGGAACCAATAATCTCATCCAGGCTTAGCATGATAATCAGACGGTCGTCTATCTTTCCTACACCTGTAAGGAATCGGCTTTCGCTGTCGGACTGCTTTACAGAATCTATATTTGCAGCATCAATAGTAAGAACCTCTGTAACGGCATCCACTATCATACCCACATCTATTCCATCGCTCTGAACGATAAGAATTCTAGTACTGTCTGTATACTCCATTGGCTGCAGACCAAGTCTTTTCTTCAGGTCAATAACTGGAAGGACACTGCCCCGAAGGTTGATTACACCCTTTACAAAATCAGGTGCAAATGGTACACGGGTAATATCTGTAAGTCCTCGGATTTCCTTGACATTCAATATGCTAAAGCCGTACTCTTCTTTTCTAAGCTTAAAGGCAACGACCTGAATTTCATTGCTTTCAGTCTTTATATCCTCTGCCATATCTGTATCCTCCTGCCCCTTACATCAAAGCGCCGACATCAAGAATCATTGCTACACGTCCGTCACCAAGGACTGTTGCGCCGGAGATAACCTTCAGACCCACCAGCAGCTTGCCAAGGGTCTTGATTACGATTTCCTGCTGACCGATAAGGTCATCAACAACAATACCAGCCTTCCGATCGCCAATGTGTACAACAACCACAAAGATGTCGTCCTTTTCAGTGTCATCAGTCTTAGGCACGTTGAGCACCTCGCCAAGTCTGATAATAGGAATAATCTGTCCACGGAGAACAATAACCTCTTTGTTTTTTACTGTCTTTATATCCTCGGAGGTAATATTTATAGTGCTGTCTATGGAGCCAAGAGGAACAGCATACATTTCTTCCTGAACCCGTACCATGAGCGCCTGAATAATTGCCAGTGTCAGAGGAAGTTTTATTTTGAATACGCTTCCCTGGTCCATCTGGGTTTCAACGTCAACATGTCCGCCCAAAGCTTCAATCTTGCTGCGTACAACATCCATGCCTACGCCACGGCCAGATACATCTGTGATTTTTTCAGCTGTGGAAAAACCTGGCAGGAAAATCAGCCTTACAGCATCTGCATCATCCAGATTGTCGGCTTCCTCCTGTGAAATCATTCCCTTTTCAACAGCCTTCCGGCGGATAACATTTGCATCTATACCCTTGCCGTCATCAGTAACCATGATAACTACATTATTGCCCTCATGACGTGCAATGAGGCCCACCTCGCCTACACGGGGCTTGCCCTTGGCTGCACGGTCCTCAGGATGCTCAACACCATGGTCAAGAGAATTTCTTAGGAGATGCATCAAAGGATCGCCTATCTCATCAATAACAGTACGGTCAAGCTCTGTTTCTTCACCTTCAATGGTAAGGTTGATTTCCTTGTCCAGTTCCTTGGCCAAATCTCTTACCATACGGGGGAAACGGTTGAATACGGAGCTTACCGGCACCATTCTGACCTTCATGACCACTGACTGAAGGTCTGTTGTAACCCTGTCCATCTGCTCCAGAGTCTCAATAAGCTCCGGCAGTCTTCTAGTCATTCCAATCTGCTCGAGACGTACCTTATTGATTACCAGCTCCCCCATGAGGTTCATAAGGGTATCAAGCTTTTCAATATCTACACGGACAGACTGTCCTGCATGATTTTTCTTATGTGCAGCAGCCTTCTTGTCACACTTGTCCGGTTCAGCCTTAGGTGACTCTGTATTCTTTTGTGCAGCCTTTGAAGCTTCCGGCGCTGCAGGCTTCGGTTCTTCTTTAGGAGATGTTTCCACAGCAATCTCCTGGACATCAGCCTTTTCTATCTCGGAAATAGAGGTAACAGCCTCCTCTATCGCCTTTTTCTCTGAAGCTGTAACCACAACAACATCAAAGCTGTGGTCAAACTTCTCCTGCTCAAGGTCCTCCGCCGGAGGTACAGACTTGATAACATCTCCAAGCTCATCCAGCGCATTCATAACCATGTACGAACGGGCTGACTTAAGGAGACAGGATGCAACAAGCTCCACATGAACGCTGAAGGCAAGCATTCCGCCATCCTTTGCAACCTTGATTATTTCCTTGTCAGTGTCAGAAAGCTCTATACCGCCAGGGGATGCTGCGGCTGTGGCCGGTTCTGCCTTTGATGTGGCTGCAGCTGCTGCAGGGGAAGTTTCTCCCTTGGCTATTGCATTTACTGATGCAATGAGCCCGCTTACATCTACTAAATCCTCAGACTCACCATTGCCAATGTTTTCAATCATTTCAGTGAGGGAATCGATACACTTGAACAGTACATCTATTATATCGCCACTAACCTTAAGCTGTTTTTTGCGAAGCATGTCCAGCAGATTTTCCATATCGTGGGTAAGCTCCGCTGTTTTTGTATATCCCATAGTTGCTGACATGCCTTTAAGGGTATGTGCATTTCTGAATATTTCATTGAGAACGTCAATCTCCTCAGGATTGCTCTCCAAGCTGAGAAGTCCATCATTCAATGATTGCAGATGTTCTCGAGACTCATCCAAAAACATATCCATGTACTGGTTAGTGTCCATTACTATTCCCCCTATGTATCTTATTTCCCAACAGCTTCAACGATTGCCCCTGCAACCTGTGTCACTGGAAGAATTTTATCAGCTATTCCAAGGTCCGCAACAGCCTTGGGCATTCCATAAACTACGGCGGTTTCCTCTGATTCGGCAATAATATATCCGCCATTTTTCTTTATTTTTTCCATTCCAGCAGCTCCATCGCACCCCATGCCTGTCAGTTCCACAGCAACAAGCTTTTCCCCAAAAAGTGCCAACGAATCAAATAACACATTGACAGCCGGTCTATGACTTCCCACCGGCGGATTCTGATCCAGCTGAATTTTAAACTGTCCGCCAACCAAAGCAACTGTCATATGATAATTTCCTGGAGCAATATACACAGTAGCAGGTTTGATATATTCCTGATCCTCAGCCTCTTTTACCTTCACCTGTGACAAAGTATCCAACCTTTCTGCCAACGACTTTGTAAACCCTGCCGGCATGTGCTGAACCACCACCACTCCGCAGGATAAATCCCTTGGAAGTTTGGGTATTACAGCCTGAAGCGCTCTTGGCCCTCCAGTGGAAGTTCCAATTGCCACCAGCTGTCTTCTGGAACCAAAGAAACTGGAAGAAGCTGCCATATGAGGTTTTAAAACAGGACGTGTACCTACAGCCGTATTTTGCATCGGCTGTGTAACACCGAATTTTTTTCTCACTGGAATATTTATTCGCTTAAAAATAGGTTCTTCCTGCTTTTTTTGTGCATTAGGGGTCCTATTACCTATATTGCCTCTCTTAACATTCAAATTGGCTGATGCAGCTGTACGGCACTTTGTAAGAATCTCTCCTTCGATGGAGTCTATTCTTGAAATAGAGCCGCCTGTCTTGCTGATAAAATCTACGGCTCCCAGTGCCAATGCCTTTATAGTTGCATCAGCACCTTCCTTTGTGAGACTGCTGAGCATTACCACAGGTATCGGGAAATCCTTCATAAGTACTTCCAGTGCCTGAAGGCCGTCCATTACAGGCATGTTGACATCCATAGTCAGAATATCCGGCTTAAGCTTAAGTGCCTTTTCCACAGCTTCCTTGCCGTTCATGGCGGTGCCAGCTACCTCAAAGTCCGAAGCAGCTGTAAACAGATCCGATAAAACCTTCCGCATAAATGCAGAATCATCAGCGATTAAAACTCGAATCATCAGTGCCAGCCTCCTTAATCACTGCCCAGTCCCTTGGCCAGATTTGCCCTTTCAACCTGAAAAAGATACTTTACTATCCTATTCTGTATAGCACGTTCCATATTCTGTATCTTAACACCTACATAGTAGATTCTTACGCTGTTGGTCTTCAGTTCCCTGCATTGTGCAACCTCCGTCATAAGCTGCAGCTGTCCAACCCCTGGAATGTTATTTATATGAACTGCGGTTTTCATTCCCACCTGGACTCTTTCTTTGCACAGAAAGCTCAGTCCGCTTCCGCTCATATCGATGGTCCGGGACTCCACAGCATCCTGGAGAGAACCATCCTCATTCACAAGCTGATATTTCACGGGAACTGAAACTCTTACTCTGACAAACCCCCGATTCTGGAATCGTTCAACTTTTTCGGGCTTATCTATATGCCAGACTGGAATGGGCGTTGATGACTTGTCCCTATATACTGAAAAAAAGCGGTAGGCACAGGTCTTGGTTATAATCTTTCCATATAATTTAGTTCCCACAGCCGGAATGATAGGCACACGCCTTGAATCCATGGGCATGGCCACGATTAATTTCTTGTCAATTATATCCTCTATACGGCTGGAATAAGTTGCCGGGTCATCATCCATGTAAAATTCAACCCTTTGTCCTACCTCAAGTACCGTATCAGCTTTTACCGTTGTACTAGGCATATAGTGTTTCCTCCATCATTAGGAAAATTCGAGAAAATGTCGCAAAAAGCCCTTCCATCCCCGTTTCACACGGACATGACGGCCGTAAACTATGCCGGAAGCTATGGCCTTGATACATTGTGAAGCCAGGGAATCCGGCTCCCCTGCAAGGACGGGAACCTGTCTTCGCACCGAGCTCATAAGGCTTCTATCTTCAAAAATATATCCTAAAAAGTCCACCGGCATGTGCAGAAATTTTTCCGATGTTCTTCTTAATTTTGTTGCTACCTCGCTGCTTTCCTTTTCGTCATACACACGATTCACAATAATCTTTAAAGATTTTTCAGCTGCATAAATACTGTATGCCTTCATAACCGCATATGCATCCGTAAGGGCTGTAGGTTCCGGCGTTGTAACCAGCAGCACATCGTCAGCTGACAATATAAAGTCCAACACGCTTTTCCCTATACCTGCGCCAGTATCCACAAGTATATAATCCGCCATTTCCCCACACTGGGAAAGCTTTCTGAAAAGCATCGCCCTCTGCATCGGAGTATAATCCCCTGCATGCTCTATTCCGGAACCTCCGGAAATATAGTTCACGCCGTATGGACCCTGCATTATAACGTCATTTAACGATACATCATTCTGCAAAAGATGCAGCAGATTATGCTTTGAGGAGGTGCCCAGCAGTACATCCACATTTGCCATACCTAAATCCGCATCAATGATAATAACTCGCTTTCCCATAGCTCCCAAGGCGATGGCAAGGTTCACTGTCAGGTTGGTCTTGCCTACGCCGCCCTTGCCGCTGGTAATTGCAATGATACGTGCTCCAGAGGCTGCCTCTTCTGTGGACGGAGCAGCTGATGAAGCCTGTGACGCATGAGCAGAAGAGCGGAATGGTCTCTGTGTACTTAATCCTGCCTTGCCTTCCATAATTTTTCGTAATCTTGTTGCCTGATCTTCCATAAGCATCCTACCTCAATATCAGACCAGCCAGCACTGCTGATGTTGCTGGTGTAATGTCGTCTGGAACACTCTGTCCATTTGTTATGTAGGAAAGGGTGATATCCTTGTCATAAAGTTGATTTATCAGCAGACCTAGGCTGCTGGTTTCATCGCTTTTTGTGAAAATGACATGCTGAGGACCGCAGCCAGCAAAATTGGACAAAATTTCCTCTGCATCCCTATTTTTAGTGGTGGCGCTCATAACAAGATGCTTTTCAATGGATTCATTTACTGAAAGCAGTTCCTTCAGCTCCTGCATCTGATATTCATTGTGCTGGCTTCTTCCAGCTGTATCTATGAGCACAAGCCGCTTATCACTATGCTTTTCAATTGCGGTCTGAAGTTCCTCCGGAGAGTAGACTATCTCCAGTGGAAGTCCTATGATATCAGAGTAGGTTTTTAACTGCTCTACAGCTGAAATTCTATAGGTATCTGCTGTTATAAGAGCCGCACTGACACCCTTTTCCAGTACAAATCTGGCGGCTATCTTTGCAAGGGTTGTGGTCTTTCCCACACCTGTGGCACCAATAAGAGCCACCAGCTTGGTCGTTCCATCAAGAAGATGAATCCCGTCACTACAGTTCATATGCTCTTCCATTTCATGCTCAAGGACTTTCTTTGCCTCATCAGAATCCTTATCCATAAGCATATCCCCGGCCGAGCAGTGCTTTGACATATCCTTGAGAATTTTTTCATCCACATCTGCCTGTTGGAGAGCCTGATAAAGGGTAGTATACTCCTCACGCTCAATATCCTTGCTCATTACTCTTGTAAGCATGTCCTTCATTTCAGCAAGCTCGCTTTGCAGCTCCCGGATGCGCTTTTCCTGCTCCTCTGAACTCTTTTCCTGTGCGGCTGCAGGCTGTGCAAACTGTGGTGCTGCCTTGGCAGATGGAATACTGCTGCCTGTCAAAGGTCTAAATCCCATATCGCTGCCAAGGGGCATTGATGCCGCTGCCGGTTCTGCCACACCGTTTCCGTCTGTCTGTGGTGCCTGTGAGTTTTCATCGGTATTCTTATACTGCGAAAGCACTGTACGGGGCAATATTGGGTTAAGCTGCTTCAAAGGCTCCCTTTTCTTTGGCTTCTGGTCCTCATCCTCTATTGCAGCTGTTACCTCCACGACTTCCTTGCTCTTGTAGCCAAGGAATCCGCCCGTGCGATATTTTTTTGTGTGCAGAATAACTGCATCCACTCCCAATTCTTCCTTCACATCAGCCATTGCTTCCTTCAATGTTGCGGCCTTAAATACTTTAATACGCAATTATATCTTCACCACCCCAAAAATTTGTATCTCTACACTTTGATCAATTTCTGCATGGGATAAAATTATTATTCCCGGAACAGATCTTTCCACAAGCTTTCTGAAATACAGCCTTACCGTAGGACTGGTAAGTACTATCGGCTGATATCCCATATTGGTAAGCTTTGGAAGCTCTGTGTTCAAGGCTGTAATAATTTTTTGCATTGAATCAGGATCAAGACTTACGTAGGAGCCTCTATCCGTTCGTTGTACTGCTGCCGCAATACGGTTTTCCAAGGCTGGATCCAACGTAATGCATGGCAAGGTATTGTTCTGAATATACTGCTGGGTAATCTGTCTTGCCAGTGCATGGCGAACGTACTCTGTCAGTATTTCGGTATCCTTGGTGGCTCTGGCATAGTCCGCAAGAACCTCCATAATTGTTCCCATGTCCCTGATGGAAACCCTTTCACGAAGCAGGTTTGCAAGTACCTTTTCAATTTCGCCAATATTCATAAGGCCGGGTACAACCTCCTCCACAAGGGAAGGATTCGTCTTTTTAAGGTTATCCACAAGATTCTGTGTTTCCTGACGGCCAAGGATTTCATCTGCATGGGCTTTAATAACCTCGGTCAAATGGGTTGCCAGAACGGATACCGCATCTACAACTGTATATCCATTCAGCTCTGCCTGTTCTCTTTCCGCCTCTGGAATCCAAAGGGCTGGCAGACCAAAGGCTGGCTCCGTGGTTTCAATGCCTTGAATCTCTTCAAAAACAGTTCCGGAGTTCATTGCCAGGAAATGGTCAAGCATAAGCTCCCCCTTGGCGATTTCTATGCCCTTCAGCTTTATGATGTAGGCATTAGGCTTAATCTGAATGTTATCCCTGATACGTATTGTTGGGACCACTAGACCAAGCTCCAATGCACACTGTCTTCGTATCATGACTATTCGGTCCAAAAGGTCGCCGCCCTGTCCCGAATCAACTAGTGGAATAAGGCTGTATCCGATTTCCAGCTCCATGGGGTCCACATGCAGGAGATTGATAATATTCTCCGGCTTGGTTGCCTCCGCCTTGCTGCGTTCCTTTTTCTCCTTTTCAACCAAAGCAGGTTCTTTTGCAGCCTTTTCAGACTGAGTAAGCCTGTAGGCTACAAAAACCGCTCCAAGTCCGAGACATGCAAATGGTATCCCCGGCAGTCCCGGAATGACAGCAAACACTAAAAGCACGCCGCCAACAATCTGGAAAACCCTTGGGTTGTGGAACAGCTGGTCAACCAGATCATGTCCCAAATTATTATCGGAATTTGCACGGGTTACTATAATACCTGTTGCTGTAGATACCAAAAGTGCCGGTATCTGATTAACCAGTCCCTCGCCTACAGTCAGCAGGGTATAATTCTGCAATGCCTGTGTTACGGTAAGATTCCGCTGAACCATACCAATGATAAATCCGCCAGTAATATTGATTATTATAATAATGATTGCCGCAATGGCATCTCCCTTTACAAACTTGCTGGCACCATCCATGGCTCCGAAAAAGTCTGATTCATGCTGGATTTTTTCACGGCGTATTCTTGCCTCAGCATCGGTTATTGCTCCCTGATTAAGGTCTGCATCAATTGCCATCTGCTTTCCCGGCATTGCATCCAGTGTGAATCTTGCGGTTACTTCAGCAACTCGCTCTGCACCCTTGGTAATAACAATGAACTGTATGATTATCAATATTACGAATACGATAAATCCGACAATTGCATTACCGCCTACTACGAAGTTTCCAAATGCCGTAATGACCTCTCCAGCATATCCCTCAAGCAAAATAAGTCTTGTGGAGGATACGTTCAGCGCTAGACGGAACAATGTGGTTATCAGCAGCAATGAGGGGAATACCGCCAAATCCAGCGGTTCCTTGTTGTAAATCGCTGCCATAACTATTACCAGTGCAAGGGTAATATTCATGCATAGCAATAAATCCAGCAGCCCGGTGGGCAGTGGAATAATCATCATAATAACGATGGTTACTATAGCTATTGCTACAATGATATCACTATACTTTTGTATGAAGCCGCCTGTGGCGGAAGTTGCATTCGGTGCAGCCATTGCACTACTCCTCTTTATATAAATACGAAATTATGCATATTGTCGGTTTTTAAGCTTGTATACATAGGCAAGAACTTCGGCTACAGATTTGTACAGCTCCTGAGGAACATAGCCGCCTATATCCACTGAAGCATACAGTGTCCTTGCAAGGGGCCGGTTCTCCACTATGGTGACACCTGACTCCCTGGCTATATCCTTAATCTTCTGAGCCACAAAATCCTGACCCTTGGCAATAACCATTGGAGCCTGCATTCCGGCTGAATATTTCAAGGCAACAGCAAAATGGGTTGGGTTTGTGATGATGACGTCCGCTTGCGGAACTTCCTTCATCATTCTGGACATTGCCATCTGACGCTGCTTCTGCCTTCTCTTGTTCTTTATCTGGGGATCTCCCTCCATCTGCTTAAACTCATCCTTGACTTCCTGCTTGCTCATTTTCATATCCTGCAGAGTCTGCCATTTTTGATATCCCAGGTCCAAAATTGCAATGATTAATATAACAATACATACCTGAAATGCCAGTTCCAGTATGATTTCCCCAATATGTGTAAGCGCTGTCAGCAAATCAAGATAAATAAGCTTCGGCATCTGCATTATTTCATCCTTCAGGAATCTTACTATAAAGAAGCCGATTACAATGATTTTCATAACAGATTTAAACAGCTCCACCAGAGCTTTTTTTGAAAAAATTCGTCCAAAGCCCGTAATGGGATTCAATCTGTCAGGCTTGAAGCTGATGGGTTCTGTACTAAAAATCATGCCCACCTGTGCCACACTCACCGCAAGACCCACCACCATAATAACTCCCATTATTGGAAATGCGGTTTTTGCCAGCACAGTTACAATGGCGATGAACATCTGCATTATGGATTCTTCGTTAATTTCCTGCATGGGATGGCTGAAAATATATCTTGAAAAATCAGCTATCTCCTTATATACAGAAAAACCAAGCACCTTCATGACAGCAAAGCCGGCAATAAGTACAAACGCAGCACCCATTTCACGGCTGCGTCCAACCTGGCCTTTTTTCTTCGCATCACTTTTACGCTTGGATGTAGGATCCTCTGTCTTATCTCCTGCAAAAAGTTGCAAATCAAAAACAAAGCTCATATTCTGTTTATTGCAGGGCTTGAAGTGCTGCAGATATATTTGAGTACATTCCATCGAACATCCCATCCAAGAATAAAACATAGAAAGGCAATAATATTCCCAAAGTAAATAAGCCTATCATGATGTGCATAGGAATACCTACTACAAAAATATTAATCTGCGGCATTGTTCTGGCAAGTATGCCAAGAGCCACATTTGTCAGCAAAATAGAAAAAGTTACCGGCATTGCCAGCTGCAGACCAGCCACAAATATTCCGGTGGTAAAATTTGCAATCAGCATTGGAAGCCCCATACTGACATTCATTCCCATAACAGGAACTGAGAAAAAACTTTCTGCCAGTGCCGTTATAATCACATGATGACCATTAGTAACCAGCAGAACTATTACGCCAAGGTTATAAAGGAAGCTTCCTATGAGAGGTATCTGCTGACCGGATGTAGGGTCCATAACATTTACCACTGAAAAGCCCACCTGCATATCCATCAGCTTACCAGCCATATGAATGGCTGAAAAAGCAATGAATGCCACAAATCCAATCAGCCAGCCCACAAACAGCTCTGACAGGACCGCCAGAGCATATCCCAAAATTGTCGCCGGAGCTGCCTGAGATACCGTTGGGTCCACAACGGGAAACATTACAAAGCTCATTGCTACAGCTGCGCCAATCCTGATATATGAAGGGATATTGGCACTTCCGAAGAAGGGCGAAATAATAAATATACCGGAAATCCTGCAAAGTACCAGAAGGAATACGGCAGCATGATTTTGCATCAAATCATATAAATCCATATCCCGTCTCCTTTACTATCCTATATATAACGGCACATTGACTAAAATATTAGTCAGATATTCCACCATTATCCTGAGCATCCATGGCCCAAATATCAATATTGCAACAAAAACAGCAATAATCTTAGGTATGAATGCCAGTGTCTGCTCCTGTATGGAGGTTGTTGCCTGGAATACGCTGACACACAGTCCCACGAAAAGTCCCAGCCCCAGCATAGGTGCCGAAACCATCAGAACCACCATCAATGCCTCCTGTCCAAGCTGAATAACCAAATCTCCCGACATTTCATAGCCTCCCTTTTCTCATATCTGGCTATTTAAAGCTGACAATCAACGATTTAATCAGCAGGTGCCATCCATCAACCATTACGAATAACAGTATTTTAAACGGCAGTGACAGCATAGTAGGCGGCAGCATCATCATACCCATTGACATGAGGGTACTGGCCACTATCATATCAATAACAATAAATGGTATATAAATCATAAAACCGATTTGGAAGCCTGTCTTCAGCTCACTGATGATATAAGCCGGTATAAGGGTCATTGTGGAAACCTCATCCGGCGATTCAGGCCTTTCAGCGTTGGAAAGGTTTACAAACAGTGCCAAATCTGATTCTCTAGTTTGCTTGAACATAAAGTCCCTTATGGGGGCAGCAACATTGTCTATTGCCTGTTCCTGCGTTATCTGGCCATTCAAATATGGCTGTATGCCGTTCTCGTTGGCCTCGCCCCAATAGGGGGACATTATATAAAAGGTCAGGAACAGTGATAAGGCTATTACCACCTGGTTTGGCGGTACATTCTGGGTGGAAAGGGCATTCCTTAAGAAGCCCAAAACCACTACAATCCTTATGAACGATGTGGTCATTATAAGAATTGACGGTGCCAGAGACAGCACGGTAAGTACGATGAGTACCTGAAGTGTGACCGCTGTATCCTGGGGATTGTCCGAGCTTCCAACTCCAATATTCACATTTGGTATAAGCGGTGCAGCATCTACTTTCGCTGTTACAAACAAAAGCAGCATAAGCAGGCCGCAGCATGTGCAAATCCGTTGTTGCTTGGACAACGTTCCACAACTCCTTTTATTTACGATTCATATCCTTAAACAATGAAGGCACTCTTTTTGCAAACTGGCCTATCAGCCCCATCTGATTAGTAAAGGAATCATCAAAGGGCTGGCCGGTTACCGCATTGCGGTGAAGTCTTTCAATCTCGCCTTCATCATTTATTTCTCCCAAAAGCGTTATCTGATGCTCTGTAACCCCCAGCATCAGCACATGCCCTGCAAGCTCCACAACACATACGGAACGATTCGGTCCAAGGGGCAGATGCTCCAATATCATGCCGTCGCTGCCATTCATGTTCTTTCCAAATTTTCCGCTAAGAAACTTGGACGCAAAATAAGCCATGACGATAACGAAGGCAAATACAGCAAATAGACTTATCAGATATGCCAACGTTGACCACCATGACATCTGAGATGGCTTGGGATCTGTGTTTTCGTATCCGGACAAATAGCCGCCTCCTGCACTGGCTGCATCGGCTGCCAAGCCTAATGTGGGCATAGCTGACCAGGCAAAAAGTACCAAGCCAGCTATCAGCGCCACATAAAATATATCGCGCCTCACCATCAGCCTACAGCTTTACGTACAGCTTCAAGAACACGGTCAGCCTGGAAAGGCTTAACGATGAAGTCACGTGCTCCAGCCTGAATAGCTTCAATAACCATAGCCTGCTGGCCCATAGCACTGCACATTACGATTTTCGCATTGGGATCTACTTTTCTAATCTCCTTAACAGCACTGATTCCATCCATTTCAGGCATGGTAATATCCATAGTTGTAAGGTCCGGCTTAAGCTCCTGGTACTTCTCTAAAGCCTTTACACCATTCTCTGCCTCACCAACAACCTCGTAACCATTTTTAGTAAGAATATCCTTAACCATCATTCGCATGAATGCTGCATCATCTACAACTAACACTCGTACTGCCATGTTCATCTCTCCTCTTAAGCAATTTACTATAATATCTGAATTAATTTCCTATCTTTTTGCTAGCATTATAACGCCATTGTTCAAATTTTGCCAAAGGCAAAAATACAAAAAGTAATCATTACTGCAGGTGCTGTGCCCTTTCCTCCGGGCTTACGATATCAGTGATACGCACGCCGAAGTTCTCGTCAATTACAACGACCTCGCCCTTAGCAAGGAGTTTTCCATTGACCTGTATGTCCACAGGCTCACCTGCCAGTCTGTCCAGCTCAACAATTGAACCATTGGAAAGCTCCAGTATTTCCTTAACGGATTTACGGGTACGTCCCAGCTCAACGGACACCTGCAGGGGAACATCCAGAATAAGGCCGATATTTGCATCATTAACTTGTACAGGAACACTGTTTAACGGTGTAAATTGTGCCTGCTGTACCGGAACATTTGCATCTACCTTTGCCTGTGTACCATAATTTGGTGTCATGCCCATCATTGGCTGCTGCCCCATTACGGGAGCCTGCATCATCGGCTGCTGTGCCATTGGCTGCTGCTGTCCCATCATGGGCTGCTGAGCTGGCATTTCCGGCTGTGGTGCCGGATTCGCAGCAGGTGCTGGTGCTGGCTGAGGTGCTGGTGCCGTCTCTGGTGCAGGAGGAGCCGCTTCAGCTGAGGCTCCTACATCAACAGCATAATTCATGAGGAAATCCACCATTTCCTTTGCCACATCCAATGGTAGAATCTGCATGATTTCACTGTCAATCAGTCCGTCAACCTCCATTCGGAACGATGTTTTGACAATGGGTTCATTGGCATCTGCAAGCTCAGAGACTAACTCCTCATGACCCAAATCAATCAAATTAACCTGCGGAGGAGAAATGTCTATTTTCTTATTGAACATGGTGGAGAGGGATGTGGCAACTGCGCCCATCATCTGGTTCATTGCCTCACCGACAGCACTCATGTGTATTTCGCTAAGTTCTCCGGGAGGATTCAGTCCATCTCCGCCCATCATCAAATCCGCAATAATCGAAGCATCATGTGCCTGAATTGCAAGGATGTTCTTTCCATTAATACCTACAGTGTATCCTACCTCCACTACCAGATAGGGCATAGGATACTGTTCCTTTATGGTATTCATTGTGTCCACTGACACACTTGGAGTTGTTATGGAAACCTTATGTCCCAGCAACACGGAAAGCGTTGTTGCTGCACTGCCCATAGAAATATTTCCTATTTCTCCAAGGGCATCTTTTTCTATATCCGAGAGCAGATCAGCTGTATCATCATTAAAAGGAGATTCTTCTGCCAGAGCATCCCCTGCTGGCTCAGCTGTAGGAATTAATCCTCCGTTAAGCAGGGCATCAATTTCCTCCTGCGAAATCATATCATCACTCATCTGTCTGTTCATCTCCTTCCGAAGCTACTCTTGTAATCTGTACCGCAGCCTTTTTCCCTGATGTACCGGGACGGGCGTAATACTTTGCATGGGTCCCGACTATACATTTCAGCTCATCATTAACCTTGGTATCCAGCTGCAGAACATCTCCAAAGCCCAAGGTCAAAAATTCCCGGATGGAGATATCTATTCTGCCCAGCTCTACCACCATTGGTACAACAGTCTTCTCAATTTTCTTCCTGATGATTTCAACCTGCTCCGGGTTGTCATCCTTGGAAACTGAGGCTGCCACCCAGAAGGTGGTGGTGAGTTTTGACATAATAGGCTCTAAAACCAAATATGGAATACATATATTCATAAAGCCTTCTGTGTTACCGATTTTTACCTGCAGGGTTATAATTACAACCATATCGCTTGGAGGTACAATCTGTACAAACTGCGGATTGGATTCCATAGCCTCCAGATTCGGCTGTATCTGCACAACATTGCTCCAGGCCTCCTGGAAATGCTCAATGGCCTTGTTAAATGTGCGCCGCATAACAGCCTCTTCTATTTCGGTAAGCACTCTGGGCTTTAATGTATTTTCACCCTGTCCGCCAAAAACTCTGTCTATGATTGCAAAGGCAATCCCCGTATTTATTTCCATTACGCAGTTGCCCTTAAGCGGCGGAACCCCCAATATTGCAATGACGCTGGGATTCGTCATTGACTGCACGAATTCCTGATATGTCAGCTGTTCTACCGATGCAACCTCAACATTTACCATTGCTCTAAGATGTGCCGATAAATATGTATTGAAAAGGCGGGCAAAGTTTTCATGCAACATATTCAAGGTCCGAATCTGATCCTTTGAAAACTTATCCGGACGCTTAAAATCATAGACTTTTACTTTTTTCTGTTCTTCTTCGGCTTTAACTTCCTCAGCTGACACGGAGCCCTCTGACAAAGCCGAAAGCAATTTATCAATTTCAGATTGGGATAATACGTCCTCTGCCAAGCTTCATCCCCCTTTCCTGACTTTCATTTTTTAGCTATTATTGCAGAACAAAGCTGGTTATGTATATTTCATAAACCGAGCCTTCTCCCAATACCTTGTTCAAATCACCCTTGAGTCTGGTTTTTAGTTCATCCTGCTTGCTGGCCTCCAGTTCCTCAAGCTTTACAGTGCGTAAAAGCTGCAATGTGGTGTCCAAAATCTTGGTCTCAGCCAGAGAATTAAGCACACCGTCTTTTATGTTGTCCGTTTTGCCGGGATTCATTTCCAGAACAATTCCCACCTTCAGGAAATGGCTTGCCTTGATACCGCCTACATTGACAAGGATTCCATCCTTTGGATCACCAAGCTTTACAAATACGCCGGGATCATGGTGTGCAGCTGCATCAGAATTTGAATTGCTGCTCAAAATCTGAGTTGCTACAAAAAATGAAATTCCTCCAGCCAGGATTAATCCCACAATAACAAGTATTATTACCATTATGATAGGAGATTTTTTCTTTGGCGCTTCTTCTGACACCTGAGCATTATCATTCTCATTAGCCATTAGATGTCACACCCTTTCTTATCCATCAGAATATGTACCAAGGACTTGCTTTGGTACACATAAAATTTTATTTCAAAACGGCATGAACCGACTTACTTTCAAAATTAAAATCTGTGCAATGCACGGCGATAGGTCATTACACGGCGCACAACTTCTTCCATACTTTCATCCACAATAAGCTTTTTGCCGTTGACCAGTGTAATTACTGTATCCGGGGTCTGCTCAATTGTCTCTATAATTTCTGCATTGAGAACAAATTCTCCTTTTTTATTTGTATCCGAATTGAATTTTGTAAGCTTAATCATACTTTAGTCCTCATTCTCTCTGCGTAATTGGCCTTCCGGGAGGGACCAGCCCTCCCATCAGCCAGTTAAAAATATTATCTCTTCATGTTAATAAGGGTTTCCAGCATTTCATCAGATACCGTTATTATCTTTGAATTGGACTGGAATCCACGCTGTGTGATAATCATATCACTGAACTCATTGGAGATATCCACATTGGACATTTCCAGAGCTGAAGGAGTAATTGTTACTCCCAAAGTAGCCGCATCCTTTACATTAGGATCACCAGAGTTATTGGATTGCTGATAAAGGCTGTTGCCTGTCTTGGTCAGACCAGCAGCATTTGCAAACTGGGCAATGGCAATCTGTGCTTCAATCTGTTTTACACCATTGGTGTAAGTACCTGTGATACATCCAGTACTGTCAATGGAAATGCTCTCAAGAGTGCCATCTGCATGACCGTCAGCGGACCCTGCCACTGTACTGTTTCCAGAATACTGGGTAAGAGCTTTAAAATCCAACTGTATTTCCTGTGTTCCAGTGGAACCATTGGTGAGTGTAAGGGTGAATTTATTATTATTTATGGTATCAACTGTACCAGTATCTTTAAATACAATGCTGGCGTTTGTCATGGCAACTGTGGTCTGGCTGCCATCAGACTCATTAATTGTTGCACTTGAAGCACCGCTCAAGGCATTGGTATCCACACCTACCATCCAAGAATTGCCATCGCTGGATGTTTTTGTGAAATATACCGGAATGGAGTGCTTGTTTCCAAGGCTGTCATACACATTGATGGTAGTAGTGATTGGCAGGCTGTATCCTGTCTTATATGATCCGCTTGTCTCCGTATAGGTGGTGCCATCACTCAGAGTAACCTGAATCGGCTTCTCAGAGGTTGCTGTTCCCTCAGTTATATCTATGTACTCCTCCACATTCGGATCTGGATCATACTGCTTCATTGATACAATGGTCGGTGTTGCTGAGCTCAGGTTGTTGGTGTAAGTTGCTGTTTTGGTTGCCTCGGCAGCCATGGACTTTCCAACCTTAACCGATACATCTGCAAGATTTCCCTCTGTCTTTGATGCAGGAAGCACACCATCCGTAGCAACCCAGCCCTGTACCTTAAATCCGGAGCTTGGGAGTACATAGTTGCCATCTGCATCAAACTCAAAGGCACCATCACGGGTATAATAGGTGGAGTTGCCACTCTTTACAATGAAAAGTCCATTTCCGGAAAGACACATATCTGTGTTCTTGCCTGTGGACTGTACAGAGCCATCAGTGAAAAGCATATCCACACTTGCCACACTGGAACCAAGACCAATCTGTTTAGGGTTTGTACCGCCAACGTTATCGGTGGACTTTGATGCACCAGAAAGAGTCTGGTTCAGGGTGTCAACAAAGGTGGTGCGGCTTGACTTAAAGCCTGTGGTATTTACGTTTGAAATGTTATTGCCAATGGTATCCATGCGTGTCTGGTGGTTTTTCAATCCGGATACGCCGGAAAACAATGAACGCATCATAATGAATCAATCTTCCTTTCGTGAAGTGCAGCAGAGCCGCTTCTATCGGTCCACGGCCCCGGCCCCCTGTAAAGGTCCAGCCTATACAATTGCTGCACTGTCGATATTGGTAAAAATATTATTCTTTGCACTCATACCATCCATGGCGGTAATTACCTTTCGGTTTTCAACACTTACAACCAATGCGATATCATCCATGTATATCAGCGATTCTCTGGCACCCTTCTGAGCCATTTTTTCAACAGTATCATCCAGTTTCTCAAGCTGCTGGGAGCTTAGGCTGAGACTTCTATCCTGCAGCCGCTGAAGTGCGTGCTGAGAAAAGCTTACCTTTTTCTGGGTGTCTGCTAAAATATCCGCAAAGGATGTTCCTGTTGTTTTCTGGCTGTTTTGATATGTGCTGCCAACTGAGGTATTGCCGAGCGGTAATATGGGCTGAGTGTTAAAATATATCCGTGTATCAGCCATATCACATATTCCTCCTGCTTATGTGTTTTATGAACCAGATCCTACTCTGGTGATATCAGAAATAGCAACACTGTAGGTATTCCCATCGGAATTAACAACTAAGGTTGGTGAACCATCGGAAATACTTACTCCGGCAATTGTACCCTCTAAAGTTGTTTTATTCTCGTAGGACTGACCGTTGTCTCCAGTAACAGTTGTAGATGTCTGCCACTGAATCTCCTTGCCAATCATGTTGCTGAGCTGTCCCACCAGCAAGCTTGTATCCATGTTTTCCACAAGACTTGAAATGCTGCTAAGAGAGTCAGCCACATTGGTCATCTGCTCCAAAGCTGAGAACTGTGCAAGCTCTGCAAGATACTCACTATTGTCCTGGGGATCCAAGGGGTCCTGATACTCCATCTGAGTTACCAAGAGCTTCAAAAAGGTTTCCTTATCCAGAGCGCTGGAAGCTGTTGTTGAAGATGCTGTGCTTGCACTGTAAGTCGCCGCATCATAGGTAACTCCATTGACTGTAATTGTATTGAGTGAATTAGCCATTTTCTTCCCTCTTTTCACTGGTAAAAATCATACCCGGTAATCTACACCCTCTTCGTAGTTAATAGCTTCCGTGGAGGTTTCCACAGAAATCTGCTCCATATCATCCTCCAAGACATCCATGTCCAGCTTGCTGTGACGGGCCGCATTGCTCTGCTGCTGCTGATATTCAGACTGGGACTGTCCGCCCTGCATCAAACCATCACCAAGACCGGAATAAACTTCAACGTTGTTGACCTTAAGCCCCTGATTTTCAAGGTCCTGCTTCAACTGAGCCATTGAGGATTCGATTATGGCACGAACCTGGGCATTATCTGACTGGAATGTGGCATTTACAGATCCATTCCCTGTAACAGAAATCCTTAAGGTAAGGTTCCCCAGATGCTCCGGACGAAGTCTGATTACCATTTCGGTATTTTCCCCTGAACGAATCAGCCTTGCCTGGTCTACAATCTGCTTGGGAATGTCATAGTCGGTTCTTCCCTGCTGGGTTTCCTGAACCTGCTGAGTCTCCGCATCCATGGTTTCAATTGTCTGCTGAAAAGCAGATATTCCGGAATTATTCTGGAATGGTGTCTGGACTGCTGGCTGCTCTGCTGACTCCGATAGATTTTCACTATTTGAAAAGGCCTGCCCCCCTTGCTGGAAGGACTGCTGCGCCTCCAGCAGATTTGCCTTCATCTGCTGGCCGGTGGTATTTGGCTGAATCAAATTATCGTTCTGCACAATCTCCACCTTGGCATCGCCTAAAAGGTTTCCCATTGTAGACTTTGCTGAATCAGAAATCTCTGCTGTATTGCTCTGAAGCACGGGTTGAGCATCCATCTGGCCTTTTAAGACAGCGTTCTGATTCGCAGCTATTTCCTGCCCAAGAGTCTGAACCAATGCTTCTGTGTTTTCAATACCTGCTGCTGTGTTCAGACCGTTTTGAGAAATTGAGCTGGTACCGGACTGATTTTGAATCAATGCGGTATTTACTCCTGTCAGCATTTCCAAAAGCTGATTGTCCTGTGTCCCTTCAGCTGAGTTTTGGGAATTGCCCATAAGAGCCTCGATACTGTTTGATATCAGCCTTGTATCCGCCGAAAGCTTTGAACCTTCATTGGAATTTAAAGTCAGATTCTGACCATCGGTCTGTTCCATCGATGAAGTCATCTCATCAGCTGTGGTCCCAGCATCTTCGTTGGAATTTTGCTGTGCCGATGCAATAGCCGCTGAAATAGGGTCCTTTACAGCCTCATCAGCACTGACAGCATCCTCATTGGAACTCTTTTCAAGCACATTGCTGAAGTTGTCCTTATTGTGGGATTTATTTGATGTGATCCCGTCTATCGCTGACTTTTTTAGAGATTTTCCACCGCTTCCAGAAACATTCTTTTGAGCTGAAGCTGTGTTAAGGGACATAATGTTTGACGTATTCATATTTTCACCTCCCTTCAATGATTTATATATATTCAGGGAACTTATCCCCGGAATATCTTTTTACTGTCTGGAAATTCCACCCTGTAGCTGAAAATCCTCTGGAACCTGAATTCTCTTTGGCGGACCTGCATACATGATTTTAGTGATTCTTGCAGCCTTATCTGGGTCAAACTTTGCCAGCACAGCGGAAGCCTGTCCCTCATCCATTTTCTGAAGTATGGATATTGCCACACTGTCTTCAAGATTATTCATGATATCCGCTGCTTCTTCAGGCTTCATTTCATTGTACAGCCTTGCAAGCTTTGAAATACGCTTTTTCTCAGCCTGTTCCCTCTCATGCTTTTCCTTGTCAAGCTCAGCCTTGGTGATTTTTACAGGGGGAGACTCTTCCTTCTTCATTTTCTTCTCGTCCGTCTTTGCTTCTTCCTTTAAGGAATCCTCCACAGACTTCTTGGGAACTGGTTTCACAAAATACTCGCCAATTATAGGCATATCATACAGGCCCAGCTTTTCATTAACCTCACTTGTATCAAAAATTCTTAGATAAATTCCCAGGAAAAAACCTCCAGCCAGCAGGGCAATCAGCAGAATTATCATCACAAGCCTTTTTAAAATACGCTTTTTCCTGCCAGGCTTCTTTTCCCTATATTCATCATTATTTTCATTGGGCTGTGCCATTATATCACCTGCCTTGATTTCGTCTTAGCGGTAAAGGTCAAGAACCTTATCCACATAATTCTGTGTTTCCTTATATGGCGGAACGCCGTTGTATTCCTTTACAGCATTAGGTCCGGCATTGTATGCCGCCACAGCCTTCCTTACATCTCCCCCAAAAGTCTCCAGCAGTCCGTGGAGATATTTTGCGCCGCCCTCCACATTCTGCCTTGCATCGTAGGGATTCACTCCAAGGGATGCTGCAGTGTCCGGCATAAGCTGCATGATTCCCACAGCTCCTGCTGAGGAAACAGCTGACTGATTGTAGTTTGACTCGGTTTCAGCTATTGCGGAAAGAAGACTTGGATCCACATTGTACTTCCCGGCAGCTGTGCGAATCATATTATCGATTTCACTTTCTCCGGTATTTCCTGCTGCAGGTACAGCCCCGGATATGCCGCCGGTCTGAGTCTGCCCGGTCTTCATTGCCTTTTCCAGCTCAGCTCCAAACTGATTTTGATAGGATATTTCCGGCTGCATTCCTATTTTCTTTTCTATATCGGAAATTCTTTGAAGAACTCCTGTTATACCGTCAAGATTCATGGATTATCACCTGTCCTCTTTCTACGGGAATTAAGCTGCAGGCCTATTTCATCCAGCATTTTGGATTCCTCCTGAAGAGCCTCCTCATTATATTGCTGAAGCTTCTTTTCCTTGAGCTGTTCTATGCTTTTAAGCTTATTCATAATATCCAGAAGCTCCTGCAGTGCCTTCTGCCTGTCTGAAATGCTCTGCAGTATCATTTGCTGCTGCATCTCAATCTGTTCACGCTTCCATGCGAAAAAGCTGTTAAAGGTCATCAGTGTTCCCACTGTAATATTTTTCTTTTGAGTAAGTCCTTCGTAATCCTTGTGGCCCTGCTGCATCTCATCCATCAATATTGTAAGATGTCGTTTCTGGTCCTCAAGCCTCTGGGTGCATTCTGCAAATTTCACCTCCGCCTTGTCCTTCTTTATTCTTGTGACCTTAAGCAGGGTTTCCAGCTGAAATTTGAAACGCTTCACGATGCTTCCCTCTCACTATGATATGGATTCCAGCTTTTCCACTGTCTGCTGGAAGCTGTCGGCCTCAAATATCCCCTGACATAAAAATTCATTTATGGAATCTATCTTTTCCACCGCTTCATCGATTTTTTCACTGGAACCCTTTACATAAGCTCCTATGTGTATCAAATCTTCGGCTTCCCTGTAAACCGCCATTAAAGCTCTCATATTTCTAGCTGAAGCGTTGTGTTCCTTTGTCACCACATCTCCCATGACACGGCTGACACTGGAAAGCACATCTATAGCTGGGAAGTGGTTCTGGGCGGCGATGTTTCGAGAAAGAACAATATGACCGTCAAGGATACTTCTAACAGCATCTGCAATCGGCTCATTCATATCATCACCATCCACCAAAACGGTGTAGATTCCTGTAATAGAACCCTTATTGCTTGTACCAGCCCTTTCCAGAAGTCTCGGAAGCATTGCAAATACTGAGGGGGTATATCCCTTGGTTGCCGGTGGTTCTCCAACTGTCAGCCCAACTTCACGCTGTGCCATGGCAAATCTTGTAACGGAGTCCATCATAAGCACTACCTTATGGCCCTTGTCCCTGAAATATTCAGCAATGGCTGTGGCTGTCATTGCTCCTTTGATGCGGACCAATGCCGGTTTGTCAGAGGTTGCTACCACCACAACGGAACGCTTGAGACCTTCCTCGCCTAAATCTCTCTCGATAAAGTCCCTGACCTCACGTCCACGCTCACCCACCAATGCAATAACGCTGATGTCCGCTTCGGTATTCCGTGCAATCATGGAAAGCAGCGTTGACTTTCCCACGCCGCTTCCTGCCATAATTCCAATACGCTGTCCGGACCCCATTGTTATCAAGCCATCTATAGCACGAACTCCTACATAAAGTGGCTCGTGTATCCTTGGCCGGTTCAATGGAGGCGGCGGATCCGCCTGCAGTGGATACTCCTCCTTGCAGAGAAGCGGACCCTTTCCATCCATTGGATTTCCCAGACCGTCAAGCACCCTGCCCAAAAGCTCTTCACCAACCCTGACCTTTAATACATTCTGGGCGGAAACCACCTCGCAGCCAGGACCTATTCCCTGCATTTCACCAATGGGCATAAGAAGCACATTGCCTTCACGGAAGCCAACCACCTCGGCTGGTATTGGCTCCACCCCGGGAAATCTTGATGCTACATAACAAAGCTCACCAATGCTTACATTAGGACCCTTGCATTCTATGACCAATCCGATAACCTGAGTGACCTTTCCGCTCATCTTGATTACTTCACAGTCGTTAATTGCAGTTTTAAATTTATCAAGATTTACTTCAATCATGGGGTATACCTCATTTCATGGGAGCATAGATTATTTGGACATAACCTCTTGTATAGCCCTTTTTACAGCTTCCAGCTTTGTGGAAAGCTTTGCATCAACTGTACCATTGGGAGTTTCCAGCAAACAGTCCCCTTCAGATAGGCTTTCATCTGAAACAACGGAAAGTCTTGCATTGCCTTCCAGTAGTGACTGAAACTCCATTCTTGCCATATCCACAAGGTCATAGGCTCCGGGAGCCACATGCACAACAACATCTGACTGAGATTTTACCTTTAAAAGAGCCTCCCTTACCAAAGGAAGGATTACCTGTGGAACGTCGATAAAATGCTGTGGCAGGATTTTTGACACAATGCTCAGAGCCATTTCGGCTATTTCATTTTCCGCCTCAGAAACATACTGTCTGGACTCCTGCTGGGCTTTGTTCAATATATCGCTGGCATGGTTCTTTGCATCATCAAGAATATGCTGCTGTTCCTTCCTGATTTGCTCTTCCCCTTCCTGACGGCCCAGGGAAAAACCTTCATCATGACCAGCTTTTCTAGCCTCTTCCTTAATTTTTTCAGAATCAAGTCTTGCTAAATCCAGTATTTCATTTTGCTGTTTTATGGCTTCCTGCTTCATTATCACGCAGGAAAGCTCCGCTTTTTTCAAAAGTTCAGCAGCCCGTTGCTCTTGTTCACGAATATAGGCGATAATATTTGCCTGAGACTCTTCGTCAAGCTGCAATGGTTCTGATGAGGCTTCATGCGGCTTTGGCTGTGGTACCTCAATGACACGTGTATTCTGCTGCCACACAGCAGCCTGTATTACCTTAGACAATCATTTCGTCACCCTTTCCATGAGCAATAGTAATCTCGCCTCTATCCTCCAGGGTACGAATGACATTGACAACCTTCTGCTGCGCCTCTTCAACATCACGAATCTTAACAGGACCCATGTATTCAATTTCCTCACGCAGCATGTCTCCGGCACGCTTGGACATATTCTTGTACACCTTGGCTGCTACCTCATCCGGTGTAGCCTTCAGCGCAAGGGACAAGTCCTTCTGGTCCACTTCTCTGAGCACCAGCTGCAGTGAACGGTCGTCCAAGGTAACAATATCCTCGAATACAAACATGAGACGTTTGATTTCCTCGGTAAGCTCCGGATCGTCCACTTCCATGGTTTCGATGATGGATTTCTCTGTTCCACGGTCCACACGGTTCAAGACTTCTACAATTGCCTTTACACCGCCAGCTGTGGTGAAATCCTGAGTAACCAGAGCAGAAAGCTTTCTCTCAAGAACACGCTCAACCTCATGCAGGACATCCGGAGAAGTTCTGTCCATGGTGGCAATTCTCTTTGCAACCTCTGCCTGACGTTCTGGAGACAGGGATGAAATAATGGTTGCCGCCTGATCTGGGTCCAGATATGCCATAATCAGTGCAATGGTCTGGGGATGCTCATTCTGTATAAAGTTAAGCAGCTGTGACGGATCTGTCTTGTGCAGAAAGTCGAAGGGACGAATCTGCAGACTGGTGGTAAGACGGTTGATAATGCTTGCCGCCTTTTCCGCACCAAGTGCCTTTTCCAGCACGCTCTGTGCATATTCCAGTCCGCCGGTTGAAAGATAGCTCTTTGCCATAGCCATCTGGTAAAATTCGCTGATTACTGCCGCCTTCTGTTCTGGAGTAATGGATTTCTGATTTGCAATCTCAAGGGTGAGCTTTTCTATCTCATCATCATTCATATGCTTGAACAAAATGGCTGAGTATTCCGGTCCCAAGGTTATGAACAGTATTGCTGCCTTTTGCTGATTTGTTAATTCCGAACTGGATCCATACATATCCATATCAAATCATTCCTCCGAAAGCCAGGTCTTGATAAGAAGGGCCATTTCCGCTGGCTTTGTGCGGATAAGTTCCTCTATTGTCTGACGCTCTGTAAGCTGCTGAACCTCTGCCTCCGTAAGCTCGTCCGGCTCCAGTTCTCCAGCCGCAATAGCAGCAGCTCTTTCCTCTTCCTGACGCTGACGTTCCAGCTCTTTCAATCTCTGAGCCTCTTCCAAAGCTTCTCTTTCCAAACGCTTCTTCCGGCGGTACATGAGAACAGCACCTACAATCAACGCTATAACCAGAAGTATTGCTGCAATTTCCATGTAGAAAATACGGTCTTCCTGTGCCTTTGCAGCAGCTTCTTCTGCAGCCCTCCTGTCAGCCAGCTCTGTGCTAAATGGCAGAGGCTCCACAGAAACAGTATCCCCACGGTCAGTGTTGATACCTGCAGCTGAAGAAACCGAACGCATAATGCTGTCCTGCTGTGCCTGAGTAACATCCTCATTAACCAGAACAGCTATGCCCAGGCGTTTAATTGCCCCAGGAGAAGCTATAGTCTTCTGCTTTTCCTCATTGATTTCATAGTTTTTTGTTGATTCCTTTTTGGAATAATTAGCATTGGAATTATTATTCTGAGCTACATAGCCCGGTATGTTGGACTGGGTTCCTGCAGGACCTCCCGGATTGGTGGAAGTACCGTTATAAGTCTCATTCACATCCTGCTGGCTGCGAATAATACCGGACTCATCAACAACCGGGGTAAAAATCTGTGTATCCGTCTGCTTCTGGTCAAAATCCAGTTCAACATTTACACGGACAAATGCCCTTCCCTGCCCTAATGCCTGATCCAGAAGTGTCTGTATATCCTTCTGAAGGCCGTCCTGGACCTTACGGGTCATTTCCAGCTGGGTCAGAGTCTTTGCGCCTACGCCCTTTTCCTCATCCTCATCTGGGTCATTTAGAATCTTTCCAGTTTCATCTATGATGGTAATGTTCTCCGGTTTCAGTCCCTGAATACTATGGGCTGTCAGGTTGACAATACCCTTTATTTCCTTTTTCGTAAGCTGCTGATTCGGCTTAATCTTCAGCATTATGGATGCGGTAGCCGGTTTTTCATTCTTTTTGTAAAGGCTGTCCTCCGGCAGTACAATATGCACCCTGACATCGTCCACAGCCTCTATCCTTTTGATAGTTCTTGTCAGCTCTCCCTGCAATGCCTGAAGATAGTTTACCTTGTTCTGGAACTCGGTAACTCCCAGCTTGCTGTCATCAAAAATCTCAAAGCCCTTGTCCCCTCGTGGCAGTCCCTGGGTTGCCAAATCAAGACGGGCATCATGTACATTCTGGGATGGAACCAGTATTGTGGTTCCATGATTGGTTTCTTCTATCGTATAATTTATCTTTGATTCCTTCAGCTTTGCCGCTACTTCTCCGGCATCCTTAGACTCCATATTAGTGAACAACGGTACCATGTCCGGTTTGCCGCCATACCAGAAGCTGACTCCAAGAATAACCGCTAAAACAGCAAAAATACCTCCAATAATGAGGTATCTCTGTCGTTTAGCCAGCTTATTCCAAAGCTGCAGATACTGCTCTTTCCGCTCTGCTAGTGCCATTATCTCATTCCCTTCGACTCATTGACTTATAAGCCTATGCCCGTCACACCTGCATACGCATAAGCTCCTGATATGCATCAATGGCCTTATTTCTCACCTGCAGTGTAAGCTGCATCGCAATATCTGCTTTCTGTGCTGCTATCATTACCTGAGAAACATCCTCCACCTGTCCTGCAGCCATGGCTGCATTCATTGCTGTGGATGTGTTCTCCAGATTATTTACTGTTGTAAGTGCATCCCCAAGATAATCACCAAAGGACTTAGTCCCCTGAGAGAGTTCATTAGTTTCTCCAAGATGGCTTCCACCGTGCATCTGCACCGGGACCATTTTTAACGGCTCTATCTGCATATTGTCACCCCATTATTTCCCGATTTCCAATGCCTTCATTGCCATACTCTTTGCTGCATTTACAGCTGTTACGTTTGCCTCATAGGCTCTGGAGGCTGTAATCATGTCAACCATTTCTGTAACAATATTTACATTTGGAAGCTCCACATATCCATCAGCATTGGCATCAGGGTGTCCCGGATCAAATACAAGACGTCCCTGGGTATTATCCGCTTCAATTCCTACAGCCCTGACACCATCTCCAGTCTTGAAGCCGGTGGAATTCATTGCACTTGAAAGCACCCCAGCAAACTCCTGGCTTTCTCTCGGCTTAAATACAACGTATTTCCGCTGATATGGGCCGCCTCCCTCTGTACGGGTGGTGTTTACATTTGCAATATTATTGGATATAACATCCATGCGGAGACGTTCCGCTGTAAGTCCGGATGCCGACGCATCTATTCCGCCAAACATACTCATATTTCATACCCCTCATTACTTGGAAGTAATAATGTTCTTCATCTTTGTAAAATAACCGCCTATGCTCTGTGCCATTGCATTATAGTAAATCTGATTTTTAGCCAGATTTGCCATTTCCACATCAATGTCCACATTATTGTTGTCAGTGCGCATAGTGGTTGTATTATCCTGAACCATAGCCGCCCTTGCACCGCCC
Source organism: bacterium (assembly GCA_963592185.1). Taxonomy (GTDB): domain Bacteria; phylum Bacillota; class Negativicutes; order Selenomonadales; family Selenomonadaceae; genus CAVAVT01. The sequence continues at coordinate 35,195 of CAVAVT010000015.1, forward strand.
TCGGAATTCATTGGAAGATGCTTGTCATTGGTCCGTACCATGTCCAAACGTCCGCTATCATCGCCGTATAACTCTTTTGCCAGCAGGGTTTCAAAAACCACTTCGCTGCGTTTGAAATTAGGAGTATTTACATTGGCTATATTATTTGCTAGGACTTTTTGCCTAAGACCGGCAGCTTCTAATCCTCTGCTAAGATTATTAACATTGGCTGAATTCATTATCTGCTCAAGCATTGGGAAATCCCTCCTGCTACGTACCTACTCAAGTATTCATCTCCATACAAGATTTTTATGAAATCACTCTTTTATTTTAACATTTTTTTATTGATTTCGTATATAATTTCTCAATTCTCATTATCAATTTACAAAAATTAATCAAATAGTCCTATATTTACTACTCCCATAGACCTATTTTAAGCACTAAA
>CAVAVT010000016.1:0-29487 GCA_963592185.1 bacterium
CATAGATAAATAAAAAAGAGCCTCCCATCGGGAAGCTCTTAAATTTCTATGGTGACGCCTACGGGATTCGAACCCGTGAAGCCGCCGTGAAAGGGCGGTGTCTTAACCACTTGACCAAGGCGCCATGGCTCCCCGGACTGGACTCGAACCAGTGACAGCCTGATTAACAGTCAGGTGCTCTACCAACTGAGCTACCGGGGAATGTAAACACAATTAATGTGTCAACAAGAGATATTATATTCTATACTTCAATAAAAAGCAAGCTTTTATTTTTATTTTTTTGAAGTAATTCCATATTCCGCATTGATTTTGGACTGTATCCTCCACATGCGGATTCTGAGCATAGCCGCCCCCACAAAGAGACTGCCTATAATGCCCACCCAGTATCCATATGGGCCCATTCCGCCAATATGGGCCATGCCGAGGCCCAGTGGCAGACCAATAATCCAGTAGGAAAATACCGCCATGTAGAATGGTACCTTTACGTCCTTGTAACCCTTCAGTATACCCTGCATTGGAGCATTGATTGCATCCGCCATCTGCATGAAGGTAGCTAACACAAGGAAGTTTACAAGAATGGCCCTTATTTCTTCACTGGTGGTAAACATTGCTGCGATATAGGGCCTCAAATAAATGATTACAATGGCAATCAAGGCTGTGATACCAAATGACATGGCACGGCCAAGCATTCCATAGCGTACAGCCTCTCTGGGATGCCCTGCTCCCATTTCAAAGCCAATGACAATTGTCATTGCAAGGCTTATGCTCATGGGAACCATATAAATCATGGTATTAACACTCATGGTGGACTGATGGGCCGCTATTACAGCTGTTCCATAGTTTGCCATGAGCAGCGCCATTACGCCGAATATGCTGCTTTCGCAAAACATGGTGGCACCGATATGGGAACCGAATTTAATCGCCCTTTTCCACTCGGCAAAATTAGGACGGGACATGGTATGGAATATGCGGTACTCCTTAAAGGGTCCGTAGTATTTTACAACCAAAACGTTCAACAGCAAGGTCAGGTAAAAGCAGATGGCACTTCCCACTGCTGCGCCTGTTCCTCCCAGTGCCGGAATCCCCATTGCTCCATAGATAAAAATATAATTCAGAACCACATTTACAGGAACCGCCACAACGGTGATAACCATGGTAACTCCCGTGTAGCCCATGGAATCTATGAAATTTCGCAATACACATGCAACAAAAAGGGGAAATATTCCCACAGCCATTACTGTAAGATAATCCCGGACCACCTGTGCCACCTGGTCTTCAAGGCTGAAGTAGGGAATTATCCTTGGCACCAGCAAAAAACCTGCGGCGACATACACAGCCGCCAGCAATAATGCCCAGTACATTCCCTGCTGCACAGTAAATCTGATTTTCCTTCTTTCCTTTGCCCCTCTGAAATATGCCAGCACCGGGGTAAGTCCGGAGAATATGCCGTTGAAAAGCAGGAAAAACATGAAGTAGAGATTGGAGCCAAAGGCTACTCCTGCCAAATCGTATTCACCATACCGTCCTGTCATAACCGTATCGAAAAATCCGGTGGATACCAGTGCCAGCTGGGTAACAAATATAGGGAAAAGAACCTTTATAATTGTACGGGCCTTGTGGAGATAGCTTGTATGCTTCTCCGCCTTGCACATATCAGTCATTTCCATTCCAGTCCTTCTTATAACAACACTTTTTATATTTCTTTCCACTTCCACATGGACAAGGGTCATTGCGGCCTACAGCGGTGGTATGGGGCTCATGATGCACCCGTGGAGCTGTTTTAAGCTCCTGTGGGCTATAGCCCTTCAATCCCCAGAGTGGCAGACTGTTGTAGTACTCAATAATGAGACCGCATGCCTCCTCAACCTGCTGCTCAGTACTGATGATTCCCTGATCACCCAGGTATTCAAGGGCTTCTTTCAGGGCAGCACCTTCATGGTGGCTTCCGTTCTCAAATATAATGGTGATTTCGCCCACTACATCTTCTGCAGCAGCCTGGTCCTTGCCACACTTTTTCACTAAATGCTGTACCAGCTCTCTGTAGGCATCGGTTTTCTCAACATAGCCCTCATGACCGGCATCTAAAAGACGTGCATAGGAAAGTGGAGCAAAATCCACATTATCCAGCTCTCTCTGAGCATCTTCAACACTGTCAGTATCAAGTACGGTGTAGTAGAACATTCCCTCCTGTCCGGATGCGATATTTGCATACCAGCAGGAGCTGTTAATCATAATTCCCAGAAAGTCGAAGAATTCAATCTCTGTATTCAGGAGAGCTGTTATTCTGGTATAAAGCTGGTCGTAGTTCTGTACGCCATAGTAGAACAGCATTCCGGATACCAGTCTTACCATTTCTGTGTTCAAAAGGGCCATTTCCTTGAACGCGCCCCCCTGAATCTTTTTAAACTCCTCCTGAATTTCATCAGGCATGTACCATGCCAGCTCACCATCCAGATTGCCACAGGCCAAAAGTCCGATGCAGCGGAGATATTCAAGCTTTGCCTCGTCCACTCCGGCATCCTTTGTCAGTCCGCCATTTGCGCAAAGGCTTTCAAACAAAATATACTGCTCGTCCACAATAGTCGGGAACCAGCTATGGGTAAATTCTATGATTTCCGGCGCAAGCTTTTCTACCAGCTCAGCCTTTTTCAAGGAACTTGCACCAGTAACCTTCAGGTTGAAACGGATATCATCCAGCTCCTGCTTGGTCATAGCTCCAAGGGCATCCTTCAGGGTGCGGCTCTCAGGCACAGACCTGCGCATAAGCCTTGCACGGTGCTCTGCACGCTCCTCATCAATAGCCGCAGCCACATCATTTACCATATCTGCTGTAACCTCATGCAGATTGTTATTCTTATCGCTCACAGCGTTCAATCCTTTCTTGCCACTTACAATAAAAAAGCCCTCCCGCAAGGACAACGGCGGATGCCGCATCCCTAAAAAGGGGAAGGCTATCATTCGTTTAAATTTTCATCGAAACTATTTTACCCTAAAAAAATACATAACGTCAAGGACTATTTATGAAAAAAACTTCTGAAGTCCCTGCAGAATACCCTTTGCAGCCTTCTGAACACCAGTGGAGCTTGTCAAAAGCTTATGCTCCTCAGTGTTGGAAATAAATGCTACCTCCACAAGGGTTGCCGGCATATCTGTATGTCTTACCACATAGAAATTGCACTCCTTAGTGCCTCTATCTGCGGTATTCAGCTCCTTTACAACACCCTCGTGAACCAGCTTTGCCAGCTTCTTGCTGGCCGCAGAACCTCCGGTATAATAATATCCCGTAGTTCCTCCCGCAGAACCATTTACAAAGGAATCCATGTGGATGCTGACAAATATATCTGCACCGTTATTGTTTGCCACATCGCAGCGTGCCTGAAGCTCCTCAACATCGCTTGCCAGTGCCTTCTTGGAGGACACCTCAGTATCAGTGGTACGGGTCATGAGAACCTTTGCACCCTGAGCTTCCAGCATAGTTCTCAGCTGAAGTGAAATGTTGAGGGTTATATCTTCCTCATTCTTGTCAGCAGAGCCTAATGCGCCGGAATCCTGTCCGCCGTGTCCCGGATCAAGGCAGATTACCTTGCCTTTTATTCCCCCGGTAAGGTTTGGCACACGGGTGGATTTTTTCTTTGTTATGGTAGTAGTCTTGCTGGTATCCTTAACTTCATTTGGAGTGGTATTTTTTACCACCGTCCCAGAGCTATTAGTGCTGCTTGAAGCCGTTGTGCTGCTATTTGTTGAACTTCCTGTATTGACCGTGGTTTTGGGCTTTCCGGAAAAATCAATTCCCGGAGTTCTATTCTTTTTGCCAATGTCAATCACCACCCTATGTGAGGCGGAATTAACCGGCTTTATGGAATTAATCTCATACTCGTCCTTTTTCACATCAGTTTCAATAACCAAACGTACTGTGTTATGGTCAAACTGTGCCACACGGTACTGGGTAACAACTTTGTCGGAAACTGTCTGAGACTTTGCCACATTTGGGCTGAGCCAGGCATTGTTGAAATCAATGACCACACGGTTTGGCTTAGAAAGTGCTCTAACCTCATAATCCGCCTGTTTGGTGGAATCCACCACAATGCGGACCTTGTCAGACTGTATGGAGTACCTTATGTCGGTAATCTCCATCATATCCCCCACCTTGGCCTTAAAAGCTTCATCCGATGCGGCCGCAAATGCCTTTACACCAAGAAACATACACAGCAGCGCCGCCATGAGAAAAATCACAGACACTCTTTGCAGATATCCATTATTAAATTTTATTTTGCTAGTTTGTATAACTGAATTCATCTGATGCCTCCACATTACAACGATGGCCTTCGATACTCATACAGTATACTAAAAATTATTTACTTTGCATAGATTGAAGATTGCAGCATTCCCCTTACACAAGGAATTTAGCTGTCCATCTTTTCTTTCATAAGGTCAATTGCCTTCTGCAGCTGATTGTCATATTGGCCGCTGGTGTCCAGCTGGACTTTCACATCCGGCTCGATTCCTATGCCGTCAATGCTTCGTCCGCTTGGGGTATAGTATTTGGCGATGGTAAGCTTCATGGCATCCCCCTGAAGCATTGGAAGTACCACCTGTACAGAGCCTTTGCCATAGGATTTGTCGCCCACAAGGGTTGCTGCTCCACGGTCCTGCAAAGCCCCGGCAAGAATCTCTGAAGCGCTGGCGCTATTGCCATCTATCAGCACAACTATTGGATATTCCTGTGCCTCCAGAGTGGAATCATACACTTCCTTGCGGCCGCTGCGGTCAACCACAGAGACTATTTCTCCCTTGGGAACCACAATGTTGGCAATATCCACACAGGTATTTAAAAGACCTCCCGGATTGGCTCTAAGGTCAATAATCAGCCCCTTCATTCCCTCATCCTTCAGCTTCTGATAAGCAGCCTTAAACTCATCGGCTGTATGCTCACCAAAGGATGCGATGCGGATATATCCAATATTATCAGGAGCCATCTGACCTGCTGCGGTTTTCATCTGAATTGTGTCTCGAGTGATAACATAGTCCTTGTCCTCTTCACCTTCACGGCGGATGGTGAGAGTAACCTCTGTTCCCTTCTCACCACGAATGGAGGTTGCCACGTCCTCAGAAGGCCTTCCCTCTGTAGGCTCGCCATTTACAGCAACGATTATATCACCCTTTTGAAGACCAGCCTTTTCTCCTGGGCTTCCCTCATTTACATCGAGAATTTCCACTTTGTTCGGGTCCGAAAAGGACATGAGCACGCCGATTCCCCCGAAGGTTCCCTCGTTGTGCTGCTTCAGCTTTTTGTACATATCCTCATCCATGTAAACGGAATGTGGATCCCCCAGGGACTTTACCATGCCGTCAATGGCTCCGTCCACCAGCTTCTTGTCATCAATGCCATCCACATAGTTTACTTCGATGAATCTTAATGCCCCCAGGAGACGAAGTATCTCTGTAGGGCTGTAGTTTTTCAGTCCCAGTGAAAAATATATTCCCCCCAGGGCTATAGCAGCACCTGCCAGCATGGAAAAAAGTATGGTAAAAATTTTTCTGCCACGGCCTTTTTTCTTTACAGGTGTCTGCTTTATTTCAGATATGCCTGATTCATTCCAGGTATTTTTTTCCTCATACATGTTAAAACCATTCCTTCATTACATGAAGCCATAGGGACTCACAGGTTCACCATTCTGACGAACTTCAAAATGACAGTGCGGTCCTGTGGAATTACCAGTGGAGCCGCAATAAGCTATTACATCTCCACGTCCTACCGATTCTCCTACACCTACAGCCAGTGACTGGCAATGCCCGTACAGACTTGTTATGCCGCCGCCATGGTCAATGATTACCGCATTGCCGTAGCCGCTTATCCATCCTGCATAGGTGACAGTACCTGCGGCAGCCGCCAATATGGACTGTCCGTAGTCGCCGCCTATATCAAGTCCGCTGTGGAAACGTGAAGTACCGAATATTGGATGGACACGCCAGCCAAATTCAGAGGTTACTACTCCGTCCAGCGGCCATATCATGCCACCGCCGCCGTAGCTTCCGGAGCTGCCCCTTGCCTTCAGCATTCGCTCAATCTCACGGGATGCAGCCATCAGCTCTTCATACGCCTGCTCAGAGGTATCTCTGTCGTATTCAGCCTGGGACAAAAGTGCGTCTTTTTCCTGCTTTCTGGCAGCAACGGCTTCCTTCTTTTCCTCTGCCTCAGCCACCAGCAGGGAGGCAGCCTCCTTATTTTTATCCAGCTCAAGCCTTGCCTCTGCCAGAGTAGCTCTTGCTGCACGAACCTCCATAATGAGCTTGTAGTCCTGCTTTATTACATGAGAAAGCAGGTCCATTCTAGTGAGAAAATCCCCCACATCCTTTGCTCCGAAAAGTACATCAAGATAGCTTATCTGGCCATTGATATAAATATTTCTAACCCTCTTGTTAAGCTTTTTTCCCTTAACATCCAGGTCCCTTTCGGTTTTATCCAACAAGGCCTGATTTTCATCCACACGTGCCTGTGCCTCGTCAAGCCTGGACTTAACCTCCCGGTACTGAGCATCCGCTGCATCAAATTCCTCCTGCAGCACCCTTACCTGCTCAGAAAAGCTGTCCACCCGGTCCTGGGCTTCATTCTTTTTCTTCAGCATCTCCTCAGCCTGCTCACGCTTCTCTGAAAGCTCGTCAGCATTGGCCAAAGGGAATCCTGCTGTGAAAAAAATCAGCGATGCCATCACTGCCGCTATTGTCTTTTTTTGATTCACAGGAATCACCCCTTACACCTTCAGGAAACGCTTTAAGGAAATTGTGCTTCCCAGTGCTCCGATTATCATTCCACACGCCAGGATTATAAGACTGATGTAGTCAATTGCCGGGTACATTGGCACCAATGGCAGGAATGCCAAAGTGTCATATATTTTTTCAGTAATGCCGCTATAAGCAATACGTATTACAATAACTGACAATACCGCCCCGAAGAATCCCAGCACCATGCCCTCCAGCATGAAGGGCCATCTGATGAACCAGTCTGTAGCTCCCACATATTTCATAATTGCAATTTCCTTACGGCGTGCAAACACCGTAAGTCTGATGGTATTTGAAATAAGGAACAGAGTTGCACCGGCAAGAAGAACAATCAGAGACACGCCGAAAATACGTATCAGCTTTGTTATCTCAAAGAGATGCTGTATTACATCCTGCCCGTATTTAGTGGACTCAACGCCTTTGTATTCCTGTATTGTGTCTGCCGCAGTCTTTACCATTTCAGGCTGTTTTACCGTCACTTCAAAGGAATCCGGCAGCGGATTGGTGTCTCCCAGAGCCTCCAGCAGATATTTTTGCTCTCCAAGACGCTCCCTGAAGCGTTCCAAAGCCTCGTCCTTGCTGATATAGTTTACGCTTTCAATTCCCTGCATGGAAGTGATGTCACGCTCAATATCCCTTTTTTCAGAATCTGTTGCATCGTCCTGCAGGTACACGCTTATCTGAACCTGTGACTCCAGAGATGATGCCATGTGGTTCATGTTCATTACAATCAGCATAAACATTCCCAGCACAAAAAGGGATACCGCCACAGTACCAATGGAGGCAAGAGTCATCCAGTTATTTCTCTTCAGAGAAAAGAATACTTCTCTGACAAAATATTCCGTTGTCCTAATCTTCATAGCCGTAGCCTCCGTGCCTTTCATCCCTGGAAATTCTGCCATCCTCAATGGCGATTACCCTCTGTCTCATGGTGTCTACAATGGACTGGTCATGGGTTGCCATAACAATGGTGGTTCCTGCCTCATTTATACGCTTGAATATGTCCATGATTCCCCAGGAGGTTTCAGGATCAAGGTTGCCTGTAGGCTCGTCAGCAATAACGATTGCCGGGTCATTAACTATGGCTCTGGCAATGGCAACACGCTGCTGCTCGCCGCCTGAAAGCTGGGATGGGAAGCTCTTGTACTTGCTTCTAAGTCCAACCACGTCCAGCACGGAGTTTACACTGCGCTGCATGAGCCTTCTCGGAGCCTCGATTACCTGCATGGCAAAGGCAATATTCTCAAATACGGTCTTGTCCGGAAGGAGCCTGTAATCCTGAAAAATAACCCCCAGTCCACGGCGGAGATAGGGAACCTCGCTATCCCTCATATTTACCACATCCCGGCCATTGACTGTAAGTGAGCCGGAGGTAGGAAGTGTCTCCCTTAGAAGCATCCTGATAAAGGTGGATTTTCCTGCACCGCTGGGTCCTACAACAAACACAAACTCGCCCTTTTCTATATCCACATTCACGTGGTTTAAGGCTGTTGTTCCATTATCATAAACTTTGGTTACATCCTTCATATGGATCATACATTTTCCTCCAAAAACAGGTTTAAGCTCTGTCTTTTATAATATAAAATAATCAAAATATGATTTATCGACATACAGATACCAACCTATATTTTAACATAAAACACAGCTGTATGCAGTGTTTTAATACACGAAAAAAGCCCCGGGAACAGCCTTTCTCAATGTACAGCACAGCTATTCCCCAGGGCTATATATTCATTTTTGATTGTCAGTCGTCCTTTTGCGTAAGTTCGCAGGCAAGCTCTGCATTTCTTGCTGCCATAACCCGGAGCCTGTTTAAAAGCTCGCCATTACGCTCCTTAAAGCCTTTTTTGTCATTCCATTTCCTGCTGACTTCAGCCATGAGATTCTCCAAAGTAATGCTCTTCAAATCTCCCACAGCCTTTTCTCCCACATACTCCAGGAATCTGTCAATCTTTGGATCATAGGAAACGCCTATCATTGGCACGCCCATAACACCGGCAAAAATCAGTGCGTGGAGCCTTATTCCTATTATCAGATCCATGTTTCCAACGATGGAAAGCAGCTCTCCGGTGGTATATTCGTCCCTAAGCACAGTTACTGGAAGCTTTGTACGGCCCTTTGTCATTTCCGCAATTGTCTCAGAGGTTTTAATATCATCAGGATACTGCATGGGCATGAACACAACCCTTGCATCGAAATCCCGGTCAATTGCCACTGCAGCCTCAGCCAAAACCTCTTTGTAATGATGCCATCCACACCACTCACGGACAGAGATTCCCACAACAGGTTTCGCTCCTTCAGCATGATAACGCTTCAGGATTCCTCTGCCGATGCCCTTGTCCACAGGGTGAATGGCAAGCACCGGATCCGCCGTTGCCTCAATTGGAGGTCTAGTTATGTGCAGCCTTTCCAGCTCGCCTATGGAGCCTTGGTCACGCACGGTAATATACTGCACACGGTTTCCAATCCAGCTCATAACCCAGCGGGCAATACTGCCACGTATAGGACCGATTCCCTGGGCATAAAGCATTACAGGGGTTCCAGCAAGAATCGCAAGGAAAATCACACCCATGTAATAATACAGGCTTCTGCGGCTGGTGACATTCTGCAGGAGGCTTCCTCCGCCAGAAATCAGGAGATCTGAACTTCTAAGGGCAGACCATATTCCTGGCACATCCAGCCAGCCAATGGTGTCAACACCATGTCTTTCCCTTGTGTCCTTCGGATTGCCGGAGATTACGGTTATATTCACTTTAGGGTCTAAATCGGATAAGACTTCTATCATAGCTGCCAGCATAGCTTCGTCGCCGGCGTTTTTTGAGCCGTAATATCCGGAAATCACAAGCTTACTCATTCTGAGAGTTACGCTCCTTTGCTAAGGCAATCACAGTCTGCCACAAATGAATGGCAGCCATAGCTATTGCACCGACACCGGCTCCCAAAAGGATTCCTCCGATGCCGCGCATAAACGACATAAACACAGGTGTACGCATGTGTGCAAAGGTTTCAACCATAGAGCCCTGTCCAATGGTAGCAACAATAACCAGCAGGAAAAGGACCATTGTAGGCCACTTTTTCCACCATGCCATTGCAGCCAGCATGAAGGCTGGATGCCCTATTAAAAGTTCCTTTGAACGTGGACGGGCATAAAAAGCCCTCTCCAAAAATGCACGGAATTTTAATTCAAGCCCGGAAACAGGCATACCGGAGGTATGTCCGGAGCGTGCAACGAAAACAACAGCCGCAACCAGCGCAAGGAAAATCAGCAACAGTGTCTTAATCCTTACTGGCATGTCCAAAATTCGCTTAAGCTGCTCCATAACCCCTTCAGTGTCATCCATTTTTCCATCAAAAACATCGAATCTCTGAAGGAATGCAATGGCAACAAGCAGCAGAGGCAGTACAAAGGTCAGCTTAATTCCACGGAAAATATCGATTTCCAGCAAATATCTGGTATCCGCCAGTGAGCCGGAAAGATATGCTGCTCCCACGTAGGACATAATTCCGCAGACAAAAAGTGCCACAGCGCCGGTACCAATCATCTTAATGAGAGATGCCTTGGCATCAGCGGTTATATTGCGGATTCGATCCAGCTGCCAGATGACAGCCAGAGCCGGGAATATATTTGCACTGGCAAGGGATGCCGCAAGACGAATCTTGCTTCCGCTTCCCATGAGCACAGGCACAGCGGCACATGCCGCAAACACAGCAAAGAGAATAATCTGCAGCTTAGCTCTGCGGTTAAGTGCAGGAATTATCAAAGAAAGATACAGAACCACGGCAGCAGCCACACCTGCCATAACCAAAGCACGGAGCACCTTGGAAGGCATAAACATTGGGAATGTATCTGCCGGACCTGTCTTAAAGCCCTTCTCCACCAAAATATCATGGGTATCCTTGAAATATTTCATGTTGGTTTCAAGAAGTGTCATGTTTGGTGAGGGCTTGTCGTAGATTTTCAGCAGGTCAATACGAATATTTCTTTCCTGATCAGTATTGGCCCAGCGTTCAACTATATCAGCAAGCTTAAGCTTTGGCTGTTCTGCCTTAGGTACAGAATAAAGACGGGCTGTCCTATAGTCAAGACCTGTTGCCAAATCCATCAGACCATCCTGAGGATAGAACTGAAGCTGGGTGGTTCCCTCAATAAGACCAAGGGTAAGATTTCGTGCATTCATCTCTTTGGTGGTAGTCTCCAAAGCCTTGCTGGCGCCTAAAACCTGTGGGCCGGAAAATACCACTTCTGAAATTTTTACACCGTCAAGACGGCTGAATACATGGCGAACCTGTTCATCTGTGCAGTTCTGGTAGTTTGTGGGACGTGCAAGGACATAAAAGCCAGCATCATTGACAGCCTTCATTTCATCTGTAGGCATACCAAGATCCATTTTTTCAAAGGCCTCGTAATTTGCAAGAACCTCCAGAACCTCGCTGCCGCCCACCTGTATTGAGCGCACCCGGTCCTCGCCAAGGCGCATGATAAGGTCTTCCTTTGTTTCACGGAATGTAAGCTCATCCCGTCCGGTAACATATATCTTTGTTCCCTGTATGGTTCCATTCTCCACAAGAGCACGCCATGCAGGGTCCGTCATGGAGCCATTCTGGTAACTTTCCAGCAGCTGGCTTCCGTTGACAGCAATGGATTTTCCGCTTACATTCAGCTTTTTAAATGTGCGGTCATACACAGCCAATGAGGTTATACCGGCATCCTTTGCCTGGGCAAGCACGTCCTCAACGGGCATACCCTCAATTTCAGCCAGCTTCACCAAATCCTCATAATCCACCGCCAAATCCACAGTGGCATTCTGCTGTTCCACCTGATAGCGCTGCATATTGATTGCCATTGCAGCCACAAGGCCAACAAATATAAACAATATAAGGAGCTTATTATATTTAAAATCCTTCATTATTTTCCATCCTATCTGTTATGACGGCTTGCTGTAAGAATTACCTTGCCATCCATCTGCTCGACCCTGTCGTACTCCGCTTCAAATGGAAGCTGTCTCAAATTGAGGACTACAATATCTCCGAAGAAATTTCCCACTGCAGCATGTCCGAAAATAGCATTCCGGATGTCCAGCTTGGTCATTTTGAAGAAAACTGAACCATCCTGTTCAAAAAATACACCCTCAAGACTCAGGTCCGCCATCTGGCCCATAATCTTCACCTTGCCGGTGGCTGTTACGCTTTCAGGTGTCATTTTTACCTGAATATCCTTTATCTTGTCCACTTTTTGCTGTAAAAAGCCAGCAAGATTTTCCTCGGTGATTTCTCCAGTGAGAACCAGCTTGTCAGCCCCAGTTATAAACCGCTCCGGCTGGCTGCCATCTTCGTTGTTTCCATTGTAGGAAATCAGGTTCAATATATTGACCTGAAGACCTTCCCCGGAAAGATGGAGCTTAGAAACACGAATATTTCCCAGCTGGGCATTTTCGGCGTTTATTTCCGCCGAATCCACATATCCCAAAGCCATCTTAAGTGCAGGAACAGTGCTGAAGCCAACCTCTACCCGGTCAGCCTTGGAAGCTTCCTGCAGTCTGCTTTCAGCGGTCTTTTCAAGAAGCCCTGGCAGCAGACATTGGCTAAACACGATTAATATTATGATGATTATCGAAAAAATAGTCAATACCCTGCGCATTGGTTCCTCCGTCAAAAGGACGAGAGTGCAAAAACACCCTCGTCAGCCTTTTAAAATCACAATTCGTGGTTTGCCTTGGCACGAAGATATGCCTCGATGAACGGATCAAGCTCGCCGTCCATTACAGCCTGGACATTACCAGTTTCCTGTCCCGTTCTATGGTCCTTAACCATGGTGTAGGGATGGAATACGTAGGAACGTATCTGGCTGCCCCATTCTATCTTCTGCTGGTCCCCTTCAAGGGCACGCTTTTCTTCCTCACGTTTCTCCAGCTCAAGCTCAAAGAGCTTTGCACGGAGCATTTTCATACACTGCTCACGGTTCTGAAGCTGTGAACGCTCATTCTGGCACTGAACAACAATACCGGTAGGCATGTGTGTCATGCGCACAGCGGAAGAAGTCTTGTTGATGTGCTGTCCGCCAGCACCGCTGGAACGGTAGGTATCCACACGGACATCGTCCATATTGATATCAACCTCCACCGCATCATCTAGCTCTGGCATGATTTCACATGCGGAAAATGATGTATGGCGTCTTGCAGCGGCATCAAATGGGGAAATACGTACCAGACGGTGTACTCCCTTTTCAGAACGAAGATAGCCGTAAGCATTGTGTCCCTTTATAAAGAGGGTTACAGACTTCACACCGGCCTCATCTCCTGGCTGCAGGTCCACAGTATCCACGGTAAAGCCATGGCGTTCAGCCCAGCGGCCGTACATGCGGAGAAGCATCTGGGTCCAGTCCTGTGCCTCGGTTCCGCCAGCACCGGCGTGAAGTGTAAGTATTGCATCATTTCCGTCATATTCGCCAGAAAGCATTACCTCAAGCTCCAGTGCCTTAAGACCTTCGGTGATAACAGCGATTTCGGACTTTACCTCTTCCTCCATGCTGTCATCGCCCTCTTCCATTCCCATTTCCCAGAGGGTTTCCATGTCCTCGGTCTTTGAAACCAAGGACTTGTATTTATCAACACTTATTTTGACGTCATTAAGCTCTTTATTGATTTTTTGAGCCTCTTCTGCATCATCCCAGAAGCTTGGCTCTCCCATCTTATATTCAAGCTCAGCTATTTTTTCCTCTTTCCGAGGGACGTCAAAGTGAATTCCCCATTTCGTTCAGCTTTTCTTTGAGAGCTGTTATTTCAGGCTTCAAATCTTCCAGCATTACGTCACTTCCTTACATAAAACGAGTTATTTATTAAATATAATTAGCTATTACTTATTTGCTCCGCAGCAGTTTTTATACTTCTTTCCGCTTCCGCAGGGGCAGGGATCGTTGCGGCCAATCTTTTCCCCATCGTTGCGGACAGGAGTCTTCTTAGACTCTGCAGCACTTACATCATCACCGTGGGATGCCTGTGCTGTTGCAAGTCTGTCCTCAGGCTGCGGAGTGGTAACGATGCTTACACGGAACATGAGCTTTGCGATATCATCCTGGATACCGGAAATCATTTCCTCAAACATATTGAAGGCTTCAATCTTGTACTCAACAAGCGGATTGCGCTGTCCATAAGCACGGAGGCCGATACCTTCTCTGAGGAGATCCATGCGGTCAAGATGCTCCATCCAGTGATTGTCAACAACACGGAGCATAACAACCTTCTCCAGCTCACGCATATTCTCTTCGCCGAAGAGAAGCTCACGCTGATGGTATGCTTCCTCAGCAACAGCCTTCAAGGTATCCTCTACCTCGTCACGGCTCAATGCCTCAAGCTCGTCCTTCTTCAGACGGCCCTCTGGAGCGTAGGTCTGCTCAGCATCCTGAATGAGATCATCCAGTGACCACTCCTCAGGATAAAGCTTTTCATTGCAGTACTGGTTCATTTCTGCAGCAATGATTTCATGAATCATGCCAAGAACATTGTCACGGAGGTTGTCCCCCATGAGAACCTTGCGGCGCTGGCTGTAAATAACCTCACGCTGCTGATTCATAACATCGTCATATTCAAGGACGTGTTTACGGGTATCAAAGTTTCTAGCCTCAACCTTCTTCTGGGCACGCTCAATGGAACGGGTTATGAGCTTATGCTCAATTGGGTCATCCTCGCCCATTCCCAGCTTGTCCATAATGGAGGCAATGTTGTCGGAGGCAAACAGTCTCAGAAGGTCATCCTCCAGAGACAGGAAAAATCTTGAAGAACCCGGATCTCCCTGACGGCCTGCACGGCCACGGAGCTGGTTATCGATACGGCGGGATTCATGACGCTCGGTACCTACGATTGCAAGGCCTCCAAGCTCCTTTACCCCCTCGCCGAGGCTGATATCTGTACCACGGCCTGCCATGTTGGTTGCGATGGTTACAGCACCCATCTGACCGGCACCGGCGATTATCTCAGCTTCCATTTCATGGAATTTTGCATTCAATACGCTGTGCTCAATACCACGCTTCTTCAGCAATGCGCTGAGCTGCTCGGACTGAACAACGGAAGTGGTACCGATAAGCACCGGCTGGCCCTTCTTGTGAAGCTCCTCAACCTCGTTGGCAACAGCCTTGTACTTCGCACGCTTGGTCTTATAGATAACGTCAGGCTTGTCCACACGCTGTACAGGTCTGTTGGTAGGAACAACGATTACTTCCAGCTTGTAAATATTGCGGAACTCGTCTTCCTCTGTCTTTGCTGTACCAGTCATGCCGCCCAGCTTGTCATACATACGGAAGTAGTTCTGGAAAGTGATGCTTGCAAGGGTCTGGGACTCACGCTGAATCCTTACGCCCTCTTTTGCCTCAATTGCCTGATGAAGACCATCGGAATAACGTCTGCCCTGCATGAGACGGCCGGTAAACTCATCGATTATGATAATTTCCCCGTCCTTAACAAGGTAATCCCTGTCACGCTTCATGAGAGCCTTTGCACGGAGTGCAGCGGTGAAGCAGTGGGAATACTCAAGATTCTCAGGAGCATACATATTTTTTATGCCAAGGGCACGCTCAACCTTTGCCACGGTACCCTCATTTGGAGCAACTGTCTTCTGCTTTTCATCTACCTTGTAGTCCACATCTTCCTTCAGCGGAGCTACAGCCTTTGCCATAAGGGCATATACATCGGTGGACTTGGAACCAGGTCCGGAAATAATCAGCGGTGTACGTGCCTCATCGATAAGGATACTGTCCACCTCATCCACGATGGCGTAGTTCAGCTCACGCTGTACCATCTGGTCCGGGGAAATAACCATGTTATCTCTCAGATAGTCAAAGCCATACTCGTTGTTTGTACCGAAGGTAATGTCGCAACTGTAGGCGTACTTGCGCTCTGGGAAGTCCATGTCGTGCTTTATAAGTCCTACAGAAAGTCCAAGGTAGTTGTACAGACGGCCCATCCACTCGCTATCACGCTTTGCCAGATAGTCGTTGACAGTAACCATGTGTACGCCCTTGCCAGTCAGTGCATTCAGATATACAGGCAGAGTTGCAACCAAGGTCTTGCCTTCACCGGTTTTCATCTCTGCAATACGTCCCTCATGCAGGCACATACCGCCGATCATCTGAACGTCATAATGACGGAGGCCGAGCACACGTCTGGATGCCTCACGGACAACAGCAAATGCCTCTGGCAGAATATCATCCAGAGTCTCGCCGTTTGCCAGTCTCTCCTTGAACTTATCTGTATGTCCAGAAAGAGAGCTGTCTGTAAGGTTTTGAAGATCTCCCTCCAGGGCATTTATCTTTTCAACAATTCCACGATAGCGTGCAATTTCTCTATCATTATTGTCTCCAAGGAACCTCTTAATGAATCCCAGCAACAAAATCCACTCCTCTATTTCTCAATTTTTGTACCTCAAAAGAGTACAAAACTACATACTAAATCCAATTTACAATTTTATCAGACTGGCGTTTATAAGTCAAAAAAACTTGCCAGCAAAAGAAAAGGGCTGCCACGCCTCAAGCATGACAGCCAAGTTCCGCTCTTAAATTATCTATAGAACACTTTTGGGGAAATCAGTTTCCACCAGTCTCAATAACTGCGTAGTCTCCATCCTTGCGGCGGTATACTACACAAATCTCCTCTGTCTGACCATCACGGAATACAAAGAAGTCATGATTCAGGAGGTTCATCTCCATGATTGCTTCCTGTACATCCATCGGCTTAACATTGAAGTGCTTAGTCTTAACCAGCGGATAATCATCATCCACAGCCTTAGCGCTTGCCAAGGTATCAGCTACAGCCTCAGCCTTGAAACCGCCGCTCCGGAAACGCTTTGCCAGCTTGGTCTTATGCTTGTGAATCTGTCTCTCCAGTTTCTCTACCACAAGATCTATAGAGGAGTACATATCAGATGTGGACTCCTCGCCACGAAGCAGCAGGCTGCTGTTTACTGGCACAGTTACCTCAACTATATGTCTTTCCTTAGAAACGGTAAGGAGTACAGATATTTCTCCAACCGAGTCAAAGTACTTTGTAACTTTGCCTACACGCTTCTCGACATATTCTCTGAGAGCAGGTGTGATTTCTACATTCTTGCCTCTAATAGTGAATGTTGCCATATGACACATCCCCTTTCATTTTCTATATTTATTTATATTCGCTAAAGCTGTATAAATCCCTTCATTTTTCAAAAAAAAGTAATAAATTTGTCAAAATATTTTTAAAGCAATATCTGGATAAAAGATTGCACTAATCAATAGAAAAGGGCCGCCACCCAAAAGTGACAGCCCATTGCTTAAATCAAAATCTTCTACGGCTCATGCCTGCTTTAAAACATTGGCAGCCTGGGGGCCTCTATCCCCCTGCACCACATCGAATTCCACGTCTTGTCCTTCTACCAAATTTTTAAAGCCTTCTTCCAGGATTGCTGAGAAATGCACAAACACGTCTCTGCCGGTCTCCGGTGCAATAAAACCATAGCCTTTTTCTGTGTCAAACCATTTTACTCTTCCAACCATTCGTGAAAAACCTCCTAAAAATTTAGTATTTACCAACGTCAGCCAATAAATAAAATATTCTAAAAGTTTTATATTTACTGACATCAATCAGTACATTTAGTACTTTAGCATATATTTTTGAGCTAGTCAACAACTTTTTAGAAGATTTTAATCAGTTTGCAGGAATTATTTTATTTTCTAATGGGCACATTTACTTTGTATTAATAAATTAATAGGATTTTGTTAATTCATATTAATTCCATATTAACTATATATTGTTTTTTCATTAATCACTTATATGCAAAAACCGCAGTAGTACAAGCTACTGCGGTTTCGGATAGAAAGGATACACTCTCCGTATCAAAGAACCTTTGACAGGAAGTTTTTCGTGCGCTCCTCTTTTGGATTTTCAAAAATATCTTTAGGATTGCCCTGCTCGATAATACGGCCATCATCCACAAACAGGAGTCTGTCGCCTACCTCACGGGCAAATCCCATCTCATGGGTTACAACAACCATGGTCATGCCTTCTTCAGCCAGACCCTTCATAACATCCAGAACCTCCTGAACCATCTCAGGGTCCAATGCGGAAGTCGGCTCATCAAACAGCATAACCTTCGGCTTCATTGCAAGGGCACGGGCAATTGCCACACGCTGCTGCTGTCCACCGGAAAGCTGCTCAGGATAGGTATTAGCCTTGTCAGCAAGGCCTACACGCTGCAAAAGATTTTCCGCTGTTTTCACAGCTTCTTCCTTTGCAATCTTTTTAACCTTAATCGGAGCCAATGTAACATTTTCCAATACTGTCATATGAGGGAAAAGATTGAATCTCTGGAACACCATTCCCACGTCCTCACGGACCTTGTTCAGATTGGAGCCTTTCAAGGTTACTCCGTCAATGGTTACAGTTCCTTCTGTAGGTTCCTCCAGATAATTCATGCAGCGAAGCAGGGTACTTTTACCAGAGCCGCTTGGGCCGATTATAACCACAACTTCCTTTGCTGCTATGTCCAGGTCAATACCCTTTAACACCTCATGTTTTCCGAAGCTTTTATGTAAATTCTCAATTTTTATCATCTATCTTATACCTCCGCTCCAGGAATGCCACCAGTCTGGAAATTGACAGTGTCATTACAAGGTATATTACAGCAACAGCAAACCAGATTTCCAATGAGCCATAGGTTCTTGCTATTACCAGCTGGCCACGGCGTGTAAGCTCCTCAAATCCGATAACGGATACCAGTGAGGAATCCTTCAGCAATGCAATAAACTCGTTGCCGAGAGGCGGTATAACCTGCTTGAATGCCTGCGGAACGATGATGTAGCGCATGGTCTGACACCAGGTCATACCCAGTGAGCGGCCTGCCTCCATCTGTCCTGCATTAATGGACTGGATACCTGCACGGAATATTTCAGCCACATATGCGCCGCTGTTTATTCCACAGGCAAATATTGCTGAGAAAAATGGGTCATTTCTGATACCGGTAAGCACAGGAAGACCATAGTAAATCAAGAAAAGCTGTACCAGCAAAGGTGTTCCTCTCAGGAAGTCAATATAGACGGCGGCGGCCATTCGGATAATCTTGATATTGCATATTCTTGCAATACCAACAAAAAGACCGATAACTACACCTAAGGCTACTGACAATGCCGTAATCTTTATTGTGACACCGGCACCCATAAGCAGCAATGGCAATGACTCCCATATGAGATCAAAATTAAAGCCCATTTCTTCACCCTACCCGTTCATATAATAGTTATAACTGCTAAATATTATACAACCTACAACCATTAAAGGCAATTAGAACAGAGCTTTGTTTTTTTCGATATACTTGTTCAAGTATAGAAAAACACCGCTCCCAAGTGGGAACGGTGTCCTAAACTGGCTCATATTACTTCTGCTCGCCAAACCATTTAGCGAAAATCTTGTCGTACTCGCCATTTTCCTTAAGCTTCTTCAGAGCATCGTTAATCTTGCCCTGGAGCTCGGCGTTATCCTTGCGGATTGCAATACCGTAATCCTCGGAGGTAAGAAGCTCTGGGAGACGGCGAACATCGGTTACGCCGCTCGTTGCGATGTAGTAATCGTTGACAGGACGGTCGTTGACTACAGCGTCAACTCCACCAGCCTTAAGCTCCATGAAGGTATCTGCGGAGCTGTTGAACTCCTTAACCTCTGTTCCTGGAATGGCCTTTGCTTCCTTAGCACTGGTAGTACCCACCTGCACAGCAACCCTCTTGCCCTGGAGATCCTTGAAGGAATTAATAGAGGTATCATCCTTCTTCACGATAATTGAAAGACCGGACTGATAATAAGGATCGGAGAACAGAACCTTCTGCTTACGCTCATCATTAATTGTCATACCGGAAATGATAACATCTATATTTCCTGCTTCCATGGAAGGAATAAGTCCATCGTAGTTGACATTCTGGATATCAACCTCGTAGCCCATTTCCTTGCCGATAGCACGGATAAGATCCATATCGAAGCCCTGATACTCAGCACCGCTGGCATCCTGGAACTCAAAAGGTGCGAAGTCAGCGGTTACACCAACCTTCAGAACCTTAGCGCTGCTGGAGCTGCTATTGCTGCTCTGACCACAGCCAGCAACAAATGTCATGATACTAAGCATAGCCATTACACACAAGCAAAGAATCTTTCTTGACATAACCTTACCTCCTAATGAAACCACCTATGTAACAAGTTACGCCTTATGAGCGTTGAAGCAGTCACGGCAGTATACAGGACGATCATTCTTAGGCTCGAAAGGAACCTCAGTCTCCTTACCGCAGTCAGCACAGATTACCTTGTACATGGTACGTGCTTCTCTCTCGCCGCCTTCACGGGAACGACGTCTCTTGTCACGGCAGTCACGGCAGCGTACAGGCTCATTCTCGAAACCCTTCTCTGCGTAGAATTCCTGCTCGCCTGCGCTGAAAATAAAGTCCTTGCCGCAGTCTTTACATGTCAATGTCTTGTCTTCAAATGCCATTTTGTAATCCCCTCACCTTTTCTAAAGCCTTGTGAACATTGAATATCCCGCTCTGTGTGTTTGGGTTTTCAAGGTTCCAAAACTCAGAAAAAGAGACATCCTGTGTTCCAGTATAGATAATATCTGTAAAAAAATCAAGAAAATATTACAACTATTTTGAAATTCGCAACAAAATACCTAATTTCTATTGTATTTCTTCTATGATTGAAAAATATGCCTGTTCCAGCTCCCTCATATAGCCGCAGCTATCCATGAGTCTGGATTCCCTCAATGTTTCCCGAAGACCCCCATGGAGTTTTCGCAAAATGTCCCGGGACTCAGCCAGACGACAGACCTTGTTCACGTATTCCATCTCGTTTGCTGCCACCAGCTCCCCAAGCCCTGCATTAGTTAGAATACTGCTGCCAAACCTTTCCCCATGTGTACGTCCGGCAAGGGTTATTACGGGAACCCCCATGTAAAGTGCTTCGCAGGTGGTCAGCCCTCCGGTATACGGCATGGTATCAAGTGCAATATCCACATCCCTGTACTGTTCAAGATAATCCGGACTGTAGGGTCTAAGCTCTATGCGGTCCATGTCTATGCCAATCCGCTCAAGCCTCTGGGAAAGTATTTCCCTCCCGGCTGGGATACTGCATATTTTCCCCTTTATTATCATTTTGGAGTCAGGAATATGTTCCAATATTTCCCTCCATAAAAGGAGAGTTTCCTTCGATACCTTGGAAAAATTATTGAAGCTTCCAAATGTAATATAACCGTTCTTTTCACTTGGAGGAATCCGCCCCGGTTCCGGCATTTTTCTTACAGTCTCCGGCTGATAGCAAAGATGGCTGTGCTCCAGCCTCAGAATTTTTTCTGTAAATCCAGCTGGCTGTTCCCCTATAGGCATCGCTATTTTATCCGACAAAAAATAGTCCACAGCCGAAAGCCCCGTGGTGTTCATGTATCCTATTCCGGAAATCTGTATTGGGGCTGGGCGATGAGCCAGCACGGGAAGACAGCTGTTTTGGGTATGTCCGGATAAATCCACAAGAATATCTATCCTGTCATTGTAAATAATCTCCGCCGCCTGAATCTCCGCCATGTTGGAAATATCTCTCCAGCATACTGAAAAAGCCTTGAACCGCCTCGTTACTTCATCACTTCTTCCAGCCATGTAGACGAACACTTCAAAGTGTTCCCGGTCATAGTCCCGTAAAAGGGGTGTAAAAAAATACGCCGCTGCATGAAGTCTGAAATCCGGCGAAATATATCCTATTCTGAGCTTCTTCCCCTTAGCCATTTTTCCATGGGAAAATTTCACAGTGTTACTAAAAAATGCCCCAAAGGCTTCATGAAGCTCCCTTGACTTATTCACTGGCATTTTCCGATAATTTGTCATGAAAAGAGCCTTGCTGTAATATGAAGCCTTTTTTTCTGTAGAAAGCGGCATTTCGCTCAGCCTGAAAAGTATATCCATTGCCTTTTCCGGCATTGCCCCAAGCTGATAGGCATCTGCTAAAAGACATCTGGCACGCTCCAACACACGAATGTCTGCGGAGGACAGTTCTTCCATGTGCCTAAAAGATAGCTTTTGTTCCAGCTCCTCCAGCACCAGATACTCCTGCTGCAGCAGGAACTCCGAGGCGTACAGCTCCCCCTCAGCCAAGAGAAGCCGATAGTTTTCACGTCCCCCTGCCTCCAACTTTTCCAAAATTTCTCTGGCATGTTCCTTTTCACCTAAAAAAAGAAGAGCCTGGGCTAATATAGCCAGACCCTCGCCGTCTTCGGAATCCAGCTCCAGAATTTCCCTTGCACAAGCCCTCATGCCCCGGAAATCCCCCTGGGCATAAAAACTGTCCGCCAAATCTATCCAGCGATTGCGTTCCTGATTCTCCACCCCTACACCTCCGGATCCAGCTCGCTGCCGTATTCCCTTAAAAAGATTTTCTGATAGCCCTTATACTCTGGGGCCAGGGGCTTTTCCTTTGGACAATGAATGCACCAAAAGTCCTTTTTCTGGTTCGGCACCACCACACGGTATCCCCTGCGGCCCATTTCCTTGCACTGAGAGGTGTCATAAAAATGCCATCCGTCAAAAAGATCCTCACGCCAGGGTATATCGTACTGGGTGGCAATCATCAGCCCATCCACGGACTCCACGTCAATAAATGGACCATCTGGCTCCTGACATTCAGAATCCACAACGCTTTCCGGCTCACAGGCATGGAGAACCCTTCCAAAGCTTCTAAGCCCGTCCCACCAGACTCCGCTGGCTGGGAGCTTTCTGCAGCCGATTACTCCGATTGCTCCAATATCCTCATGTTCAAAAATTTTCAATATATCCGATATAAAATTTTTATTTACCACCAATGTATCCTGATGAAGATATACCTTGTACTTCGCATCGGTGGAGCTCATTCCCCTGTTGTATCCGCTGGTCATTGAAGCCGCTCCCCAGATAGGGACAAATTCCACAGTGATACCCTCTGGAACCCTGAGATGCTCCATGTAAAGCTTTGCCTCGCTGTACCATTCCTCATCATTCACACAGGTTATAAACGCTATCTTATTGCTGTCAGCCATGTAAAAAACTCCAATCAGCCCCAGGGGGATTCCATCAGAGGCTTCAGTGCCTCCACCACTTCCATACGGCTTTTATCCTTGGTGAACTCCCTTAGATTTTCGGAAAAATTTCCCCGGTGAACCACTGTCTCGTACACATATGCCCCCAGATATTCCGGAAAAAGCCCCATTTCATCATAGAGCTTCCAAAAGCTCTCAACGCTTTTCTCCGTCTCCACCTCATACTCTATGCGGTGAAGAAGCCGGGATAGATTTTTCCTCTGTTCCAGAGTGTAAAAAGACTTTAACGCCCCAATTTCCGGAGTGGAGCGGTCCGCCTTTACAATCCAGAACTCCGTTTCCAAATCCTGCCGGTTATTTTCAAAGCCACAGATCTCCAGCCGGGATATAAGCTCCTCCGGCCCCTTGCGCAATATCGCTCTTGAATGGCATTCCTTGTAAAAGGATGCGTACAGCAGCCTTTCATATTCCGGACGGGCGTACAGGCGGCTTGCCACGCTGTAATAATGCCCCTCCATCATTTCCTGCAGCACACTCCAAAAACGGATATTTCTGAAGCTGGTCAAAAGGGAGCCGGTCTGCTTGATATATCTGGAAAATCCTGCCGCAATATCCTGTGGATTTTCCACACTTTCCAGCAAAAAATCTGACATGATGATATCAAAATATTCCATTGAAAAGGGAAGTTTTTTCTGATGATAGTCCAAAATATGCCACTCTACATCCAGCCCCTCATATTCTGGAGACTCCGACAAATCCCGGTCCGGAGTGCAGGCATAAAGCTCCGCCTCTGGAAGTATTTTCCGGAGCTTGGGGAGATATCCAAGGCTGTCCACCACCAATATCCGAAGGTTACGTTCAGAGGGCATTATAAAATTAAGCAGACCGTCTTCCTTGGATGACAGCTCCGTAAGTTTTGACATCAGTCGTCACCCTTTAATGCCTTGTACACAGCGCAGCAGTCCTCGCCGCCATGCCCCTCATCAGAGGCCTTTTGGAAATTGCAAACAGAAAGCTCCGAGTATTTAGGGAAATATCCCATATCCTCGGCCATTTCACAGCCAAGACGGATATCCTTCAGTGCCAGGTCCACAGCGAATCTATTTGCAAAATCCCCATCCACAATAAGCGGCCCACGCCTGTGGAGCTGGTTTGAATCAGCGCCGGTTTCTGCCAAAAGCTCCAAAAATTGATGTTTTTCAATTCCGGCATGTTCCGCCAGATGGATTCCCTCAGCCAAAACAGCCAAATTAGTCATTCCAACCATATTGCTGATGATTTTAAAGGCATATGCCTGCTTAACGCCTCCCAGATACACCGGCTTTCCTATAATCTCAAGCACAGGCAGCATGGCATCATACACAGACCTGTCGCCACCGGTGAACATTGTCTCAATTGCCTCCTCTGCAGCTGCCGGTCCCATTCCAAGAGTCGAAGCCAGGAATCCTATCCCCTTTTCCTTGGCTGCAGCTTCAAGCTCCAATCCAGTTTTGGGATCTATTGTGCTGGTATCCACATAGCTGCTTCCAGACTTCATTGAAGCCAGCAGTCCGCTTTCCAGCACCACTTCCTTCACGATTTTAGGGTTTGGAAGACAGGTGAAAAGCACGTCCACATCTTTAAGCTCAGCCGCCGACTCCACAAAATGAGCGGTGGGACCAGCCTCCAGTACGCTGTCTATATGCTGCTTGTTTTTTGCGGTAAAATATACCTCTTTTCCAGCCCTTACAAGATTTTTTGCAAGCGGACCTCCCATAAGGCCTATTCCAATGAAACCAAATTTCATGTCAAATCCCCTCTTTTGCCAAAATATCCTTCATTTTATCTATAGCCTCGGAAAAACTTAGGAGCATTTCCCTTGAAGCTGATTCCGCCGGTCCTTGTATCAGTCATTTTTCAATATCCGCAGAAGGGAAAAATCTGTAAAGTGCATCTGGGATGCCAGCTCCACAGCCTTGTCCCCTTCCCCCATGTCGTGATAAAGCACCGCAAGATTCTTCAAGGTATTGTCGTCTATGTCCAGCTCCAGTGCAGACTCAAGCAGAGTCTTTGCATTATCCAGCTGATTTTTATAATAGTAATCTCCGGCATAGGCATTAAGCACCCTTACCTTTTCCATTGCCGGGATTTTTCTGGACAAAACCTCTTCAATGATAGCTGACACCTCTTCTGATTCATCAGCTGATTCCTCTGACTCTGAGATTTCGTCAGCTTCATCCAGTGGATTTTCTGCCTCCGAAACAGTCTTCTCCGAGACAATTTTCTCAAATAGCGAATCTACTATATCATCAGCAATATTATCAGCAATTTCATCCAAAGATTGTTTCTTTGCTGTTTCCGGCTCTTCTACCACCGCCTCAGCCTCTATAACATCATCCTCCGGCTCAGCTTCTTTCCTGGAATTTATAGCATTAACCTTTTCCTTCAATGCCTGCAAAAGCTCGGAAGTGCCTGCCTTGTGCTCGGAGGCCTCACGAACAGCTGTCTCACGGACAGTTTCCGTCTTGTCCGCAATCTTCGCCTTAAGCTTTGCCAAAAGCTCCGATGCATCCTCGGAAAGCCCTGTATTTCCAGTTTCCACAGCCACCTGGTCCAAAACCTCGGCAACATTGGGGAAGCTTTTTCTGATACGGTCTCTGTCGCCTTTGCTGCATACCCCGAGGATATTTTTTATTTCATCCATTTCATCATCCCTAAGGGAACCCTTGCCCTTATCCAAAATGAAATCAATTACAGCATAGGCATCATCCCTGCGGTCCTGCTGCATACAGATACGTGCCAAAAGAAGTCTTGCACGCACATGGCCTGAAGCAAAGCTCAGGGTGTTGTTGACCCAGGTGGCAGCCCGGTCATAATCCCCCAGCATAAAGTACGCCAACGCCCCTTCATACATTGCCTCCGGAGAAACATTTTTGCTCTTTACCAGCTCTGCCAGAGTGTCCAATGCCTTGTCATACTGCTTTGCCTTTATCTGGTTGCTGAGCTTTGTTTCCAGCTCACTGCGCTGCTGCTTATTTTTGTCAGTCTCTGCCTGCAGCTGCTTTCTCTTCATTCTTTTATTAAAACTTCCCATCTATTTCCCTCCAAATATGCTGAGTCAGATATTACCTATTTTTCATTTTTCCTATTATCCCGTACAATCCGTCTGTAACAGGATTCCAAATTCCTCATATAGCTTTTGCTGTCCATGAGAGGAGATACCTTCATCATACCACGAAGTCCCCTGTGAAGCATGTCCAAAAGCTCACGGTCCCGTGCCAGTGCCACAGCTTTTTCAATATAACCCTCCATGGTCACCGCCCCAAGCTCCGGGATTCCAATGGCAGAAAGCATCCCATAAGCAAAACGGGTACTGCGGCGGCTGGAATATCTGGTAATCACCGGAACCCCCATATACAGGGCATCGCAGGTAGTTCCGCCTCCGGGATAGGGATAAGTATCCAGTGCAATATCCACATCAAGATACCGGCTCAAATATTCCACAGTTGCCGGTTCAAAAATCACTCTGTCCATGTCCACGCCCAAGGCTTCCATCCGGGCATAAACTGTATCTATATTTTCCGGACTGTAAAGCAGCTGGCATTTTATCAAAAGCTTGGAATCTGGAACCTGACGAAGGATTTCTCCCCAGGCTCTAATTACTTCATCGGTAAATTTCCTATAATGGTTAAATACTCCAAAGAGAATATAGCCATTTTTCTTCACTGGAGCACCAGCTGATTCCCTCATTTCATTTTCTGGCGAGAAGCAGAACTGGCTTTTTACATAGAGTAATTTTTCTGTGAAAAGTTCATCGTGAAGCCCCTTGGGGTCCACATATTCATCCGTCAGGAAGTAATCCACCTGTGAAAGCCCAGTGGTGGCCATATATCCAAGTCCTGAAATCTGAATTTTTGCCGGACGGAAGACAAGAATGGGCAACCCCGAGCCAGAGCTGTGACCTCCCAGGTCAAAAAGAATGTCCAAACCGTCTTTACGAATGATTTCTGCCGCCTTGGCATAATCCATTCCGTGAATATCACGCCATGCATCCACCTGCACCCTTAATTTTTCACCGCATTCGTCGGTTCTATCCGCAAGACTATAGGCAAAAACTTCAAATCTATCCCTGTCATAGGCTGTAAGCATCGGTCTTATAAAGGGATACATTACATGCCGCCTGAAATCAGCGGAGATATACCCAATCCGTATTTTTCCATTAGTATTGCGAGGGGTACTGGGGCTTTCCACTGGCTTAAGCATTCCTGCCACCAGTTCCCCGTACCCCTTATGAAGCTCCAAAAGCTCCTTTTCAGATATATCCCTGTAATTCATGGATAAAAGCATGGAACTATACGCCTCAAAGCATCCCTTTAAGGTGTTTTCCAGCTTAAAAAGCCCCATATATGCCTCCGGAGTCCCCTTACAGCCTAGATTATGCATTAAAAAGGCACGCTGGCCTAAAAGTGCACGCTTTATTTCATCATCCGCCCCGGGATATTCACGGAGAAGCTCATTACAAAGCTTCAGAGACTTTTCAAACCGCCCCAGCTCCTTTAGCGCCACCGCCTGCATATACCTGAGATTCAAAATTTCCTCAAATCCCTTATTTAGAGAACGCTCTGCCCAATAAAGCACCGCCTCATAGCTTTTCTTTCTATATGCCTCATAGGCACGGTCATAGGCAAATTTCCCTGATTCATCCTCAAAGTCTTTCCCCATGTACCTTGAAAAAATCCGTTCATACTCCCCTTCAAGCTCCAACATGTATTTTTTCATATTCATGAGGGAGGACTCTGCCATCTTTCTTCTAAGGGTCCTATGAAGCCCGGCTAGTTTATGTGTATCCCCTGCTAGGTTCACAGCGGCAGCTATGTATTCCCCGATATTTTTTCCACATAGCTCTCCAAGACCTGCCGCCTGTACAATGCTCGCCCCAAACCTTTCGTGATGGCTGGAGCCGGAAAGAGTTACGACTGGAACGCCCATGTAAAGGGCATCGCAGGTGGTTCCGCCCCCGGGATAGGGAAAGCTGTCCAGAGCAATATCCATTTTCCTGTAGGCTGAAAGATAGTTGTCCGTAAATCCCTCTACATCCACCCGGTCCTCTGGGATTCCAGCCTCACGAAGCCTCTTGAAAAAAGCTGTACGCTTGTTTTCGTCGTCAAAGCTCCCAGCCTTCAAGAACAGCCGGGAATTTTGAACCTGATGGAGAATCCTACTCCAAGCCAGCAAAACCTCCGGAGTAAGCTTATCCAGCCTGTTCATGCTTCCAAAGGTAATATATCCATTTTTTTGAAAGGGTGCTGGTGAAATCTCTTCCCCAAGGAAAATTGGCGTGTAGCAAAAATGACTTTCCGGAAGCCTGATAAGCTTCTCTGTAAAATATTTTTCCTCCCCGGCTGGGGCTGTCACCCTGTCAGTGAGGAAATAATCCACCTGTGAAAGTCCGGTGGTATCAAAATAGCCAATTCCTGAAATCTGTATTGGAGCTGGCTTATACGCCAGTATTGGCAGGGCATTGTTTCCAGTATGTCCGGACAAATCCACCAATATATCGATTTCATCCTGATATATCCGCTGGGCAGCCAGCTGGGCTGACATCCCTCCTAGATAAGTCCAGTGCTGAGCCTTGGATTTAAAAAGCTCCGTTACCTCATCTTCTCTTCCCAGCATGTAGCCATGGATTTCAAATCTTTCGGTATCCGCAGCCCTAAAGAAGCATTGGCTGAAGCACGAAACAATATGCCGGTTAAAATCCGGAGATATGTAACCCACTCTTATTTTTTCATGGCGATGGGTTTCTGGGCTATGCTGAAAAGGCTTTAAGTCCGGGATATTTTCTATAATCCTCCCATACCCTTTTGCAGCTTCCAGCTTTTCCATCCTGCTGTGATTTGTATAATGGAGGCTCAAAAGGTAGTTGCTGTATTCCGAGAGCTGTCCGCCCTCCGGAGTTTTACAGCTGGATGATTTGCGGTATTCCTCTGCTGCTCCATCCATATCCCCCTGAGCTTTCATTATTTCAGCCAGAAGGTGGTGAACCGCCCCCATCTGCCAGAGCTGAAGCTCATGGCCTCTCCCCAGCGCCCTGTGGCAGAGACTCTCTGCCTTTTCCAGCGCCCCAGCCATAAAATATCCATTTGCCTGAAGAAAAAGACCGTATCCGTATTCCTTACGGCTCTGAAGGATTTTCGCTGTCTCCATCGCCCCCGAAACATCTCCGGAATCTATTAGAAATACAGCTATCTCCTCCAGCATAACCCTGTTATCCGGCTCTCCTAGGAGAATCCTTTTGGCTGCAAGCTGGGCTTCACTAATATTCCCAGAGCCAATAAACCCCTTCATTTTTTCAAAAAGCGCTCGGATTTCCCTATAGCTTGGAATATCCTCTGACAGGCTGCCGATATTTTTATTTATTGTATTTTTTGTCATGGGATATTCCTTCCTGAGTTAAAGAGTTTTTCTAAGCCTTTCCAGCGTTCTGATAATGTCCCCTGTTTGACTGTTATCCGATTCTGATGTATTGGTCTTTCCCTGTACCTCGTTATAGTTGGGAGAAAGCAGTGTATTAAGGGGACCTCTGCCTGAGATTCCGATTTTCTCCGCTGCCAATAATCCAGCCAACGAAAAAACTGCCGCCTGGTCTGCGGTCATATGCCCTGCTGCCTT
>CAVAVT010000016.1:29728-34759 GCA_963592185.1 bacterium
CCCTTAATAACAAGTTCCATTGCCTCCGGGGTATTGCCCTTCATTTTGGCAATATGGGCAAGCTTTAGATAGACTCCGGCAAGCATATTCATGGCTTCAAGGCCGCACTCCACATTTTTCTTGCCATTAATCCGGACATCCTCCACAATGGCTATGCCCGTTCTAAAGGATTTTTCCGCTGATAGCCAGTCCCGTTCCCTTATGGCAATAACGCCCTTCATGAAGTGAAATTCTCCCTGCTCTGGGAATTTTTCCAATGCCTTTCCCAAAACCTCACGGATTTCCCCGTTGGATTTTTTCAGCATAAACATGGACTGAAGCCAGATAACATAGGGACGGTTCGCCATGCCAAACATTTTATAGGGCCCCTCCGCCGCCCGCCGGGCATATTCCAAGGATTTTTCATACTCCTTGAGACCGTAATAACAGTCCGCAAAATACATACAATTCCGGTCCTCATCATGATTTTCCTCGGCGGATTTCTTTAGAATCTCCAAATTCCTTTTGAACTTTGTTTCCACCACAGAGGCTGCATAACCGGTGTGATATATCTTTATATCCGGCAAAAATTCCAGATTCTGCTTTTCCTTGCTGAAATTCTGCAAATTTTCATGTATCTGTCCCACAAATCTTGTGTTGGGACGATTCCTAAATATCCTGACAGAGAGAGTTTCATCCAAAAATTTATTGCCCTGATCCGGGTCTATGCTTACATTCCTGCAAATAAATCCAGAAAGCTCCTTTTCTCCATGTCGCCTGTCCAGAATCTTTAGCAAAATATTGGCATCCTGCTCTGTAAGATACTCGTCTGCATCAAAAAATAAAATCCAGTCTCCCTTTGCCTGTTCCAGTGCATGATTTTTTGCCTTAGCAAAATCTCCGCACCAAGGGAAGTCAAACAGCCTTGCCCCAGCTTCCTCGGCGATTTCTCTGGTTCTATCCTTGGAGCCGGTATCCACCACCACCAGTTCGTCAGCCATGTAGTTCATGCTTTTTATCCATGTGGGAAGATTTTTTTCCTCGTTCTTTACGATGGCACAGGCGGATATGGTGTATTTTCTATTCCTTTTGCTCAGCATTACTCCGCCCCTCTTTCTTCAATCCATGCCTTATATGACTTCAGCTCCAGGCTAATATCCCCATGGGCTTCAGCACGGCTGATACACTCCATTGCTGACTCATACTCCCCAATTTGGTAGAGGCAGATTCCTGCCATTCCCCAAAACTCCCCATCGGCCTCCGGTGAATCCGCCGGGATGGCTGATAAAAGTTCAAAGGCTCCCTGATAGCGGTCCTTTTCCATGGCTTTCTGTGCCACGGATTTCACCTTTTTCAGGGAAAACTTTGTGAGCACTGACGCCATTGCTCCAATCTGCTTCTCTGAGCCGTATTCCAAAATATATGGCTCCACCACATTAAAGCCCTCTTCTGAGATTTCTACACTCTCATCCCCAAAATATGCCCTCATGAAATTCCCTGCTGGCTCCGGCAGAAGGCTGATGCACCGCTGTCTTACAGCATGACCCTCTATTCCCGGAATTTCTTCTGATTTTAAGATGGACACCACAAGCTTGTAAAAGGCTCCCACAAGACAATCTATGGATTGGTTATATACCTCATGGTATCGTCCTTCATGGATATCCTTGAAAAGCTGAAGCATCTCTATGTCCGAGGATTTAGCATCGGGATTTTGCTCTATCAATTCTTTATAAATATCCCAATGCCCCTCCAGCAACGACCATCGGGTAAGTATGCTACGGTGCTCTTTGCTGTCTCCGATTGTCTCCATTAGATTCTCTATAAAATTCGCCGGGGATAAATCAACATGGATTTCCCGGTAAAGATTCAGGACCCGTCTATTTTTCCAGGATTCGTTCAGTGCTTTTTCACATAGATTATCTGCCGTAGCAGCCTCCCCAACGGAAAGAGAAAGCTCCCCAAGGATGGCGTACACATCACTCTTAAGGATGGCAAAATGTGCTGCCTCTTCGGACTGGTCCACTGACTCAAGCTCCAGTGCATTTGTGAGATGTTCCGCAGCCTCTGCATAGCGGCCAAGGTCATATTCGATAATACCAGTTTCAGCGTAGTAGTCCGGAATCTCCGGCAGAAGCTCCATTCCCCTTTGGGCTGTTTCCAGCTGAACGCCAAGAGGATAATTAAGCGCACGGAGAGACTCCAATGCCACCTGAAGCATATTTCCAGCATCCTGATTATCACCGGTATCCAGTGCTATTTGGGAATATTTCAGAGCTTTTTCGTATTGACCTGTTCCAATATATGCCTCCGCCAAATAATGATAATGTCTTTTATTTTCTCCATCAATCTCAATATCCTTTAGAAGCATTTGAAGATTTCTTGCGGATTTTTCAGCAATTCGTCCGGAAGAATATCCCTTGTGCAAAACCCGTATACGGCTTTCCCGTGCAATTTCCGGGAGATTTAGCCCCTCTGACACCCTGACCAGATTTTCATGGATGCTGCCATGGTATCGAAGCTCAGGAGTATTTTTAAAGATACGGACATTATAAAAATGCTGTTTTTCCCTATTATGGTTATCCTCATCAATGTTAGATATGTAAACCGACAGAGCCTCTGGAGGATTCTCACCTTCGGCATAGGCCTCAATGTGCTCCCTTAAGGTCTCCGGTGTCTCAAAAATTTCATCTGCATCGGTGAAGGTTATCCATCCCCCGTCATTTTTCACAGCATTCAAGGCAAAATTCCTAGCATCAGCAAAGCTTCCATTCCATGGAAAATCTATAACCCTGCATCCCGATTTTTCCGCAAGCGCCCTAGAGCCGTCTGTAGAGCCAGTATCCACCAGCACCCTTGAGTCTGCGTAAACTTCCGTATTTTTAAGCCACGCCTCCATGTCCCTGATATCGTTTTTAAATATCAGGCAGGCTGTGATTTTTAATGGAGTATGGGTCTTAGTTTCCTGAATCGGCTTATGTGATTCTTTCAAGTCGATATTTTCCTTCCACATAGCCATTCTCTGCTCCAATGTATTCAGCATTCCGGAGTCAAACTGCACCGGCTCCAAACTGGAAATTTTCCCATTTAAAAAATCATCATAGCATTTTTCAGCCAGCTTTCCCTCATTTAGGGCTTCACTGTACCGGCCTTCTGCAGCGATGCACTCAGCATACTCGGCATGAAATTCCGGCAGCTCTGGAAATTCTTCTACAGCCAGCTTTGCCACTTTATGATAATTCGCCACTTGGTTCAGCTCTCTATAGAGCTTAATCAGCAGTCTGTGGGAACGGGAGGCATAATTAATACTTTGACGGCCATTGATTTTTATATCCATTTCCGCATATTTTATGGCATTTTCCTTGTCTCCAATGCCCTCATAGGATTCCGCTATTGCCATGTAATACTTCTCCGGCTCCTTGGATGATTCTATTTCCTTTAGCAAAAGTTCAAGATTTCGCTTTGCCTTGGATTTGGCAATAGAGCTGGAATATCCAGTATGTATAAGGAGAAGTTCGGCTTCTGGGACAGCTGCGGCATTTGCTACATCTCCACCATTTTCCTTCAGCTGCTCATGTATTCTTCCCTCATAGCGAAGCTCTGGAAGATTTCTGAACACACGGGGAGTGTACACATCCACCAAATGCTCCCCGGTGTCAGCATCAATATTACGCCACTGAATCAAGAGAAGCTTTTTCTCCGCCCTATCCGCTTCTTCCAGTACTCTCCTTAAATTGCCAGCTGTTTCAGGAGTGAAATATTCATCTGCATCCAAAAAGAGAATCCATCTTCCCTGAGCCTTTTCAATGGTAAAATTTCTAGCCTCGGAAAAATCATTTTTCCACTCATGATGATAGATTTTCGCCCCATAGGCTCTGGCTATATCACAGGTTCCATCTGTAGATCCGGTATCCGTCACAATAAGCTCGTCAAAAAGCCCCTGTATGCTTTTTAGGGACTGGGATAGCTTATCCTCTTCATTTTTAACGATATAGCAGGCGGATATATATATTGGCTTATCTTCTTGAGTTTTATTGTTCTGCTCAAGGGCATGAATCTCCCCGATGCGCTTTTCCACTATATTAGCTGTTTTCTCATTAAATGTGGTTCCATACTCCACTGGTCTTGGATTATGCCAAAGGTCCAGAGCCTTTGCAAAGGATTTCTCCGCCTCCTGAAGCCTTCCCAGACCGCACAGAATCATTCCCTTTTGGGCATGATAGTCCGGTATATCCGAAAACTCCAAAAGAGCAGCTTCCGCCACAATGAGCATATCCTCATCAGGGAGATTGAGCTTTCTCATGGATTCAATGGCAATGCGGAACATATCCTCCCTTGCATTGGGCAGAATATCCTCATTGGCAATTGCCTCCATGGCATACTTATAGGAGGTGCCATACTCCCTTAGCCCAAAGTAGCAATCCGCCAGATATATCTCCAGACCTCTGCTATTTCCCCTTTTCTCCTCAGCCTTAAGGAGTTTCAAATTCCTATGAATCTTTTTCTCTATTATGTCTCTGGAATATCCGGTATGCCAAATATCGAGATTTTCCCCAGCAAAACCGATTCTAAGGTCCCTGCGTCTATGATTGATATTTTCGTGGATTCTGCCCACAAAACGTATATCCTCTGTGTTTCTAAACAGCCGGACACAATATGAATCCCCTAAAACCTCTCCGTCTTCATGCCCATCCACGTTTTTGCGCCTAAGCTGAAATCCATCCATATCCGGCTGGCTGGAAATGAGCTTCTCCACCTCAGCCCTTACTCTGTCGGGATGACAGAAATACTCATCCCCGTCCAAAAACAGCACCCATTCTCCCACAGCCTTTGAAAGAGCAAAATTCTTTGCCGCTGCAAAGTCGTCTATCCACTGAAAGTGATAAAGCCTTGCTCCCAGCTCCTCTGCCAAGGCGCAGGTATTGTCCTCCGACCCCGTATCCACCACAATGATTTCATCTGCGGCGTCTTTCAGGCTCTCAATGGATTTAGATATGTTTTTCTCTTCATTTTTCACGATATAGCAGGCGGATATTTTCATCTCAATGCTCCTAA
>CAVAVT010000017.1:0-34050 GCA_963592185.1 bacterium
CTCGTCGGGCTCATAACCCGAAGGTCGTAGGTTCAAGTCCTGCCCCCGCAACCAATTGTGTTGGTTATGCTGATGTAGCTCAGTCGGTAGAGCGTATCCTTGGTAAGGATAAGGTCACCAGTTCAATCCTGGTCATCAGCTCCATATATGGCGGCATAGCTCAGTTGGCTAGAGCAAACGGTTCATACCCGTTGTGTCCGGAGTTCAAATCTCTGTGCCGCCACCATTTTGTAAAAGGAACCCCTGCAAAGGGGTTTTTATTTATGTAAGAATGTGTTGTATTTTGTTCAATTAGTGTTGTTGACACTGAAGGGCAAATATGATAGATTGTATTAGTGACGTTTTGAACGCGCAATAACTATGTAGTAAGGAGTGCATACAGATGCGTAATAATATTACGCTGGCCTGCACAGAGTGCAAGAGCCGCAACTATCGGACAAACAAGAACAAAAAGAATGATCCGGATAGACTCGAGTTTAATAAGTATTGCAAATTCTGCAAGAAGCATACGTTGCATAAGGAAGCAAAATAATCCTTCACGTAGCTTGTGCGGATGAAGTAATACCTTGACGGGATGTGAAAGCTTTGACAGACGGAAAGACGTCCGGAGCTCAGCCGGCAGTAAAAAAGAAATCTTTTAATCTTATAAGGTTTCTTAAGGAAGTCAAGGCTGAGATGAAGAAGGTATCCTGGCTGACTAAGAGAGAACTTCTTTCAAATACAGTGGTTGTAGCGATAGCTGTAATCATAGTATGTGTTCTCATTTGGATATGTGATACTGGATTCTCAAAATTATTTAGACTCATCTTAAAGTAAGAAGCCGAGGAGGTGTGGGGCGCTTAGCGTTCCTGCGATGGAATCAGAGAAAGAAACAGAGAGACGTTGGTATGTCATACATACCTATTCCGGTTACGAAAACAAAGTTAAGGCCAATCTTGAAAGAAAGATTCATTCCATGGGAATGGAAAATCAGATCTTCAACATAGTTGTTCCTCTTGAGGACGAGATGGAGATTAAGGATGGCAAGAAGAAAGTAACCAAGAAGAAGGTTTTCCCTGGATATGCTTTGGTTGATATGATCGTTGACGATCGTTCTTGGTATGTTGTACGCAACACACCGGGTGTTACAGGGTTCGTTGGTTCCGGAACAAAACCGATTCCGCTTACGGATGCTGAAGTGAAGCGTATCCTGAAATCCATCGGCGCCGAGGAAGAGCTGCCTAAGAAGGTTGTTCCCCTGGATATTGAGAAGGGTCAGGCAGTGCGAATCAATTCCGGTGCCTTTGAAGAGTTCGCTGCTACAGTGGCTGATGTGGATAACAGCAGGGGCAAGCTTAAGGTTCTTGTTGACATGTTCGGTCGTGAAACTACAGTTGAACTTGACTTTGATCAGGTAGAAAAAATCTGATAAATCTCTTTTAAGGAGGTGTAAATAAATATGGCTAAAAAGGTTGCTAAACTTGTAAAACTGCAGATTCCTGCTGCTAAGGCTACTCCGGCTCCTCCGGTTGGTCCTGCTCTTGGTCAGGCTGGTGTCAACATCATGGCATTCTGCAAAGACTTCAACGAGCGTACAGCAAAGCAGGCTGGTCTCATCATTCCTGTTGAGATTACAGTTTTCGAGGATAGATCATTTACCTTCATTACAAAGACTCCGCCGGCAGCAGTTCTGCTGAAGAAGGCTGCAGGTCTTGAGAAGGCTTCTGGTGAGCCTAACAAGAACAAGGTTGCAAAGCTCCCTCGTGCAAAGGCACAGGAGATTGCTGAGAGCAAGATGAAGGATTTGAATGCTGCAAGCATTGAGGCTGCAACTCGCATGATCGAGGGTACTGCACGCAGCATGGGTATCGAAATCGTTGACTAATACGTTTTCGAGCCGTTAGTGGGAGGCAAGACCGCTAGAACCACGAAAGGAGAAATTTTTAATGGCTAAAGCAGGTAAGAAGTATCAGGAAGCAGCAAAGCTTCTTGAGGCTGATAAGGTTTATACTGCTGAAGAGGCTATGGAGCTCGTTAAGAAGACAGCAACAGCTAAGTTCGACGAGACCATTGAGCTTCACGTACGTCTCGGTGTAGATCCGAAGTACGCTGATCAGCAGATCCGCGGCGCTATGGTTCTTCCTAATGGAACAGGAAAGACTCAGCGTGTGCTGGTATTCGCAAAGGGCGACAAGGTAGCAGAGGCTGAGAAGGCTGGCGCTGATTTTGTTGGCTCTGATGAAATTGCTACTAAGATTCAGGGTGGCTGGCTCGACTTTGACGTTGCAATCGCTACTCCTGACATGATGGGCGTTGTTGGACGTCTTGGTAAGATTCTCGGTCCTCGCGGACTGATGCCGAACCCGAAACTGGGTACTGTTACCATGGATGTAACTAAGGCAATTACTGAGGCTAAGTCTGGTAAGGTTGAGTACCGTACCGATAAAGCCGGCAACATTCATGTACCTATTGGTAAGGCTTCCTTCGAGGCTTCCAAGCTTCAGGAAAACTACCAGGCTCTGATGGAAGTTCTGATTAAGGCTAAGCCGGCATCAGCAAAGGGACAGTATGTACGTTCCGTAACCGTTAGTGCTACAATGGGTCCTGGCGTTCCTGTTCAGCATAGCTGATTGGGGATTCCACACTGAAATTGCATATTGTTTTCGACTGTAGACAGCAGGTTTGATTATTCAATTAAAGCAGCGATGCGCCAGCCCAGGTCGGAGTTACGCATATATTGTGCGGTCTCCGGATGCAGTCGGGGACCGCATTTTTTAATGCTCAATCGAGAGGAGGTGTATTCATGTCTATTAGAGAACAGAAAGAAGCTATCGTTTCCGGCCTTAAGGAACAGCTGAGCAATGCCAGCGGTGCTGTCATCACCAGCTATAGAGGTCTTACTGTTGCACAGGATACTGAGCTTCGTCGTGAGCTTCGTGCTGCTGGCGTTGAGTATCATGTTGTAAAGAATACCATGGTTCGTCTGGCTGTACAGGGTACTGAGCTTGAGGCTCTTACTGATGTACTTGAGGGAACTACCGCTCTGGCAGTATCCAGCGATGCTGTTGCTCCTGCAAAGGTTATCTGCGACTTCATCAAGAAGAACAAGCTTGAGGATGCAGGTATACTTCAGGTAAAGGCCGGCGTTGTTGAGGGTAAGGTTATCTCTGCTGATGAGGTTAAGGCTCTTGCAGACCTTCCTTCCCGCGAGGAACTCATTGCAAAGCTGCTCGGCAGCATGCAGGCTCCTATTTCCGGTACTGTCAACGTACTGCAGGGTGTTATCCGCAATGCGGTTTATGTGCTTGAGGCTGTACGCAAGCAGAAAGAGCAGGCAACTGCTTAATCCTTGCACGGCTGAAGCCGTATAATATTAATAAAAAAGAAATTAACCATTAATTTTTGGAGGTATTTGAAAATGACTAAAGAAGAAATCATGTCTGCCATTGAAGAAATGACCGTCCTCGAGCTTTCCGAGCTCGTAAAGGCTATGGAGGAGAAGTTCGGCGTATCCGCTGCTGCTCCTGTTGCTGTTGCTGCTGCTGGCGCTGCTGCTGGTGCTGCTGCTGCTGAAGAGAAGACTGAGTTCACTGTTGTTCTTGCATCCGCAGGCGACAAGAAGATCAACGTAATCAAGGTTGTTCGTGAGCTCACTGGTCTTGGTCTGAAGGAAGCTAAGGCTCTCGTTGATGGTGCTCCTGGCAACGTTAAGGAGAACGTATCCAAGGCTGACGCTGAGGATGCAAAGGCTAAGCTCGAAGAGGCTGGCGCAACTGTAGAGCTGAAGTAATTTAACTTCATTCTATAAGGAAGTATGGGGTGTCCTTTGGGGCACCCTTTATTTTTTCCTATATATATACGTATCTGTTTGACATTCACTTTATTATATGATACACTTTCTAATTACAGATGTAGTGTGGATTTTTGGGTCCAAACTATATGTCTGCGATAAGTATCGCATAAAGGAATTGCATAATGACAGAATGTATGTATTGGAACGGAATATGCTGTGAAATAGAAGCAAGGTAAAAAAAGGAAGTACTGCCTTGCCTTTTTATTGTTTCCTGATTCCGTTTCTTTGTGTGTATTTCTGCTTTAGAGTCAAATTGTGTTAAGGGGTGAACGACTTAATGTTTAATCCTGTGCCCGTTGGTAAGAGAACCAGGTATAGCTATGCACGGATCAAGGAAGTCATGGAGATGCCTCACCTTCTGGATATTCAGAGAAATTCTTATGAATGGTTTCTGAAGGAAGGTCTGCAGGAAATTTTCCAGGACATTTCTCCGATACAGGATTTCACAGGAAATCTTGTACTGTCTTTTGAGAATTTTTCTATGGGCAGTCCGAAATATGAGCTGGATGAATGCAGGGAACGTGATGTTACCTATGCTGCTCCGCTGCGTGTAAACGTGCGTCTCATCAATCGTGAGACTGGCGAGATTAAGGAGCAGGAAGTATTCATGGGAGATTTCCCACTGATGACCGAAACCGGTACCTTCATTATTAATGGTGCTGAGCGTGTTATTGTAAGCCAGCTTGTACGTTCTCCAGGTGCTTATTATGGCGAAAACATTGATCCTTCAGGTAAGCATCTTTACAACGCCACCGTGATTCCGAATCGCGGTGCATGGATAGAGCTTGAAACAGACATTAATGACGTGGTGTCTGTTCGTATAGACCGTACTAGAAAGCTTCCTGTAACTGTACTTATACGAGCTCTCGGATATGATACTGATGCTGAGATTTTGAAACTCTTCGATCATGATGAGCGTATCCGTACTACATTAGAGCGTGATAATGTAACTAAGACCAAGGAGGATGCACTCCTTGAGATTTACCGCCGTCTCCGTCCAGGGGAGCCTGCAATTGTAGATAATGCTCAGCAGCTTCTCAGCGGATTGTTCTTCGATCCGAAGCGTTACGATCTTGCTACTGTAGGTAGATACAAGATTACCAAGAAGCTTGGCTGGAAGCGCAGAATTCTGGGTAAAGTACTGGCAAAGCCAATTGTTGACACGGAAACAGGCGAGATAGTTATTCCTGCAGATGTTACTGTTACTGAGGCTATGATTGATGCTGTTGAGCCTGAGCGTGAGCCAGCTCTCTTTGGCAAGGATGGTGGCCCGGTAGTTCTTTATCTTAAGGTTGAGGATAGAAAAGAGCCGATGAAGCTCATTTGTTCACCAACCCTTGAGTATCATCATCGTACAATAACTATCAATGATATTATGTCTTCCATTAACTATCTCCTTAATTTGATGGATGGCGTTGGAAATACAGATGATATTGACCATTTGGGCAACCGCCGCGTGCGTTCTGTAGGCGAGCTGCTTCAGAACCAGTTCCGTATCGGTCTTTCACGTATGGAGCGTGTTGTACGTGAGCGCATGACTATCCAGGATAGTGATGTTATTACCCCACAGGCACTTATAAATATTCGTCCGGTTGTTGCAGCAACCAAGGAATTCTTTGGTTCATCCCAGCTGTCACAGTTCATGGATCAGCACAATCCTCTGTCCGAGCTTACCCACAAGCGCCGCTTGTCAGCTCTTGGACCTGGTGGACTCTCCCGTGAGCGTGCAGGCTTCGAGGTTCGAGACGTACACAACTCCCATTACGGTCGTATGTGTCCTATTGAGACCCCAGAAGGACCTAACATCGGACTTATCGGTTCTCTTTCCAACTATGCACGTGTAAACCGCTTCGGCTTTATGGAAACTCCATACCGTAAGGTTGACAAGGAAAACCATAAGGTAACTGAAGACGTTCGCTACCTTACAGCTGATGAAGAAGACAGTCTGGTTATTGCACAGGCGAACGAAAAGCTTGATGGCAATGACTGGTTTGAGCATTCTCGCGTAACCGCACGTCTCCATGAGGAAACCATTCTGGTTGACCGCGACCGTGTAGACTACATGGACGTATCACCTAAGCAGGTGGTATCCATTGCAACAGCTATGATTCCATTCCTGGAAAACGACGATGCTAACCGAGCACTGATGGGTGCAAACATGCAGCGTCAGGCTGTTCCGCTTCTCCGTACCCAGGCTCCTCTGGTAGGTACCGGCATGGAGTACAAGGCTGCCTGCGACTCCGGCGTAATGGTTCTGGCAAGACGTGCAGGTGTGATTGAGGCTGTAACAGCTGATTACATTGATATTCGTACAGATGCTGGTGAACTTGATCACTACAAGCTTCAGAAGTATATGCGTTCCAACCAGGGTACCTGCATAAATCAGGTTCCTATCGTATACAAGGGCGACAGAGTTGTAGAGAAGCAGCCTATAGCTGACGGTCCTGCTACAGACCACGGCGAGCTGGCTCTCGGATACAACGTAATCGTTGCATACATGCCTTGGGAAGGCTATAACTACGAGGATGCGGTTCTCCTTTCCGAGAATCTTGTAAAGCGTGATATTTATACTTCCATTCACATTGAGGAGTATGAATGCGATGCACGTGATACAAAGCTTGGACCTGAGGAGATAACCCGTGATATTCCTAATGTTTCCGATGAAGCACTCCGTGACCTGGATGAGGAAGGTATCATCAGAATAGGTGCAGAGGTACGTCCTGGAGATATTCTCGTGGGCAAGGTAACTCCTAAGGGAGAAACTGAGCTTACAGCTGAGGAGCGTCTCCTCCGTGCTATTTTCGGTGAAAAGGCACGTGAGGTTCGTGATACCTCTCTTCGTGTACCTCACGGCGAGTCTGGTAAGATTGTTGACGTAAAGGTATTCAGCCGTGAAAACAATGACGAGCTTCCTCCTGGAGTAAATCATCTCATCCGTGTTTATATTGCACAGAAACGTAAGATTTCTGTCGGCGATAAGATGTCCGGACGTCACGGTAACAAGGGTGTCGTTTCTCGTGTAATGCGTGAAGAGGATATGCCTTTCCTGCCGGATGGTACTCCTGTAGATATCGTTTTGAATCCGCTGGGCGTGCCTTCACGAATGAACATTGGACAGATTCTTGAGACTCACCTTGGAATGGCTGTTAGAAGCCTTGGTATGCAGATTAAGGCTGGCGATCCTACTGTTGAGCAGCGCCTTAGAGATGCCGGCTATAACTTCGACAAGAACGGAATGCCTATTCCGGATGTTGCCGGAGTTCACATTGCAACACCGGTATTTGATGGTGCAAGAGAAAATGAAGTATTCGGCACAATTAGGGCTGCAGGACTTCCTGATGATGGTAAGACTGTTCTCTATGACGGCCGTACCGGTGAGCCTTTCGAAAACCGTGTAACTGTAGGATGCACCTACTTCCTGAAGCTGCATCATCTGGTTGCAGATAAGATTCACGCACGTTCCACAGGTCCGTACTCCCTTGTTACCCAGCAGCCGCTTGGTGGTAAGGCTCAGTTCGGCGGACAGCGTTTCGGTGAGATGGAGGTTTGGGCTTTGGAGGCATATGGTGCTGCCTATACCCTTCAGGAAATCCTTACCGTTAAGTCCGATGATGTTGTTGGCCGTGTAAAGACCTACGAGGCAATCGTCAAGGGCGAAAATATTCCTGAGCCTGGTGTTCCGGAATCCTTCAAGGTTCTCATTAAAGAACTTCAGAGTATCGGACTTGATATCAAGGTTCTTTCTGAGGCTGGCAAGGAAATCCTTATTCAGGATGATGAGGATGACGATATCAACATCAATGATACCGCAAACAAGCTTGATCTGGATGTCAACGGCGTTGATCCTACTAAGGAAAGTGCTGCATCCGGTGAGGCTGCAGATTACTACGATAACAGCGATGATGAAGCCAATGACGAAGAAATTTCTGACGAGGATCTCATCACTGAAATCGGCAACATGGGTAATGATGATATGTCTGATGATATGGAGCAGGGATATTCTGCAGAGGATGACGATTCATCTGATTTTTGATAGTGTGAAGGGAGTGACACCTTCTTGTTAGATGTAAATAATTTTGATTCAATGCGTATAGGTCTGGCTTCTCCCGATAAAATTCGTGAGTGGTCTTATGGAGAGGTTAAGAAACCTGAGACAATCAACTATCGTACATTGAAGCCTGAGAGGGATGGCTTGTTCTGTGAGCGCATTTTTGGACCAACCCGTGACTGGGAGTGCCATTGCGGAAAGTACAAGCGCATTCGTTATAAGGGCATTATCTGCGATCGTTGCGGTGTTGAGGTAACACGCTCCAAGGTTCGCCGTGAGCGCATGGGACACATTGAGCTTGCAGCTCCTGTATCCCATATCTGGTACTTCAAGGGCATTCCTAGCCGTATGGGTCTTATATTGGATGTTTCCCCAAGAGCTTTGGAAAAGGTTCTTTACTTTGCATCCTACATCGTTCTTTCCAAGGACGAGGATATTCCTGATACAAAGCTCATGAAAAAGCAGCTCCTCACCGAGGCAGAATACCGTTCTGCCCGTGATGATTTCGGTGCAAAGTTCCGTGCTGGAATGGGCGCCGAGGCTGTTAAGGAGCTTCTTGAGGAACTTGATCTTGAAGCTATGAGTGAGAGCCTTAGAAAAGAGGTTCTCACAGCCAGCGGTCAGAAGAAGGTTCGTGCCATCCGCCGTCTGGAGGTTGTTGAGGCTTTCCGTAAGTCCGGCAACAATCCGGCATGGATGATTATGGATGTTGTTCCGGTTATTCCTCCTGAGCTTCGTCCTATGGTACAGCTGGATGGCGGTCGTTTTGCCACCAGTGACCTGAATGACCTTTACCGCC
Source organism: bacterium (assembly GCA_963592185.1). Classification (GTDB taxonomy): domain Bacteria; phylum Bacillota; class Negativicutes; order Selenomonadales; family Selenomonadaceae; genus CAVAVT01. The sequence continues at coordinate 8,680 of CAVAVT010000017.1, forward strand.
GTGTAATCAACCGTAACAACCGTCTTAAGAGACTGCTTGATCTTGGAGCACCTGACATCATTGTACGCAATGAGAAGAGAATGCTTCAGGAAGCGGTGGATGCACTTATCGATAACGGCCGCCGTGGCCGTGCTGTAACAGGCCCTGGCAACCGTCCCCTCAAGTCCTTGTCCGACATGCTCAAGGGTAAGCAGGGACGTTTCCGTCAGAACCTGCTCGGTAAGCGCGTTGACTATTCCGGACGTTCCGTTATCGTTGTTGGTCCTGAGCTGAAGCTCCACCAGTGTGGTCTTCCTAAGGAAATGGCACTGGAGCTCTTTAAGCCTTTCGTAATGAAGAAGCTTGTAAGCTCCGGTATTTCCCATAATATAAAGAACGCTAAGCGCATGGTTGAAAGAGCACGTCCTGAGGTTTGGGACGTACTTGAGGAGGTTATTAAGGAGCATCCTGTACTTCTGAACCGTGCACCTACGCTGCACCGTCTCGGTATTCAGGCATTTGAGCCTGTTCTTACTGAGGGCCGTGCACTGAAGCTGCATCCGCTGGCATGTACAGCATACAATGCAGACTTCGATGGTGACCAGATGGCTATACATCTTCCTCTGTCTGCTGAGGCACAGGCTGAGGCTCGCATTCTCATGCTGGCTGCAAACCACATCCTTGCTCCAAAGGATGGCCGTCCTATCATCGTTCCTACACAGGATATGGTTCTCGGATCCTACTATCTGACCATTATCCGTCCAGGCGCAAAGGGCGAGGGAAGAGTATTCACCGGTATCAACGAGGCACTTCTTGCATACCAGCATCATGAGCTGGCTCTTCAGGCTGAAATTCAGGCTAGAATTGAAGGCTACGGTCTCGTAAAGACATCCCTTGGACGTATGATTTTCAATGAGATTCTTCCTCCTGAAATTCGTTACTTCCAGAAGGATAAGGAAACTGGCCAGTGGACTCTTGGTATCCGTATGGACAAGAAGCAGCTGGGCAAGCTGGTTGCAAACTGCTTCAATCACTTCGGCGCATCCAAGACAGCTGTTGTAATTGATGATGTAAAGAACCTGGGATACCATTACGCATGTGTAGCTGGTATGACAGTTGCAATTTCTGATATTATCGTTCCTCCTGAGAAGAAGGAAGTTATCGAAACCACTGAGAAGCAGGTTGGTACAATCGAGCGCCAGTATGGACGTGGTCTCATTACCGATGAGGAACGTTACAACAAGGTTATCGGTCTTTGGAATAAGGCAACTGATGAGGTTGCTGATGCCATGATGGCTAACATGGATGCATTCAATCCTATCTTCATGATGGCTGACTCCGGAGCCCGCGGTAACAAACAGCAGATGAGACAGCTGGCTGGTATGCGTGGTTTGATGGCTGATCCGTCCGGTAAGATTATCGAGATTCCTATTACAGCAAACTTCCGTGAAGGTCTGTCAGTATCCGATTACTTCATTTCTTCACATGGTGCACGAAAAGGTTTGGCGGATACAGCTCTTCGTACAGCTGACTCCGGTTACCTTACCCGTCGTCTTGTTGACGTTGCACAGGATGTTATTGTTCGTGAGGAAGACTGTGACGTTGTCAGCATTAATCTTGTTCGTGAGCGTGCAAGACTTGCGGCATCCTCCACAGAGGCAATGGATATACTCCATGACATGCTGAAGAACAGGCTCCTTGCAAAGGATATTGTGGATCCGTCTACAGGCGAAGTTTTGGCTAAGCTTGATACAGTTCTTGGCGAGGATGAGCTCCGCATTATTGGTGAAAAGAACCTCCGTGAAATTGTTGTTCGTGGATCTTCTCTCCAGTCCAATACAGCTGTCAGCAGCTCAATGGTTTCTGAAACCATTGAATTGGGCGAGCCTGATGCAGCTAGACGTGAAGAAATCCTTAATACCATGATTCATGAAATGAACGGCAAGGATATTACCGAAGCTGTATTTGATGAAGATGGATGCGAGATTGTTCCTGAGAACACCGCAATTACAGAGGAAATCTTCAAGAAGCTTCTTGACAGCGATGCTAAGGAAGTTCGTGTACGCAACAACAACGTGCGTGGTATTGAAGTACATGCTATCATGGAGGGAACTGGTGTTATCGAGTCCCTTAAGGATCGTATTGTTGGACGTGTTCTGGCTGAGGATATCATCAATCCTGATACTAACGAGAAGATTGCTTCTATTAATGATGACATTGATGAGGCTCTTGCTGATAAAATCGTTGCTGTACGTGAGCGTGTCAGCATCCGAAGCGTACTTACCTGTAAGTCACAGTTCGGTGTCTGCATTAAGTGCTATGGCCGTGACCTTGCAAATGCAAGCGAGGTTGAGGTGGGCGAGGCTGTCGGCATCATTGCTGCACAGTCCATCGGTGAGCCTGGTACACAGCTTACAATGCGTACATTCCATACAGGCGGTGTAGCCGGTGACGATATTACCCAGGGTCTTCCCCGTGTCGAGGAACTTTTCGAGGCACGTAAGCCTAAACATCATGCAATCATTGCAGAAATCGAAGGTACAGCAAAGGTTGGCGAAATCAAGGGTCAGCGCGTCGTTACCATCGTTCCAGAGGAAGGCGAGCCTAGAGAATATATTATTCCTTACAGCTCCCGTCTTGCATGCCATGATGGCGACAGCCTGAAGCCTGGTGACAAGCTCACTGAGGGTTCTGTGAACCCTCATGATATCCTTCGTGTATGCGGACTTAAAGAGACTCAGCGTTATCTCGTATACGAGGTACAGAAGGTTTATAAGTCCCAGGGTGTTGAAATTAACGATAAGCACATCGAAGTTATGGTTCGTCAGATGCTTCACAAGGTTAAAATTGAGGAGTCCGGAAATACAGACTTCCTGCCTGGCGAGTACATCGACATCAACAGCTTCGAGGCTGCAAATACAAAGGCCATCGAAAATGGCGGCGAGCCTGCTGTGGCAAGACCTATTCTTCTTGGTATTACCAAGGCATCCCTCGCAACAGATTCCTTCCTGTCTGCAGCATCCTTCCAGGAAACCACAAGGGTTCTTACAGATGCAGCTATCAAGGGCAAGGTTGATCCGCTTATCGGCCTGAAGGAAAATGTTATCATCGGTAAGCTTATACCTGCAGGTACTGGTATGGGCTGCTACAGAAACATCAAGGTTGTAGATCCAGATGCACCAGCACCGTCTCCGGAGGATGACTCCCAGGCCCCTGAAACATCTGAAACAGCAGATGAATCTGTTGATGCATAAAGCATAATGAATTTATGTACATCCAAAATCAGAAATGGTTTTGGATGTACTTTTTTTGAGAAATTTTTGGACAAAAAATTCCGGATAGGAATTTTCCTATCCGGAGTTTAATGTCTAAAGATTATTTCTTTGTTGTATCAGTTTTTTCAGCTGGCTTTTCTTCAAGGGCATTTAAACCGAAGTTTGCGATTTTGCCATCTGCATCGGTGATAAGGTCATAGCGGACAACCTTTTCCTTGGAGAAGGAAAGAATGTAAATAACACGGTAGAAAGGCTTGTTGTCGCTTTCAAGGATGTCCCAGCCGATGATGTTGCTGGAGCTGAGAGTACCGAATTTTTCATTAACATTTTTCTGTACATCCTTCAGCTTTGTGGTGATATCGTTCTTGCGAACTTCTTCCATAAAGAGGGGGTCCAAAGCAGCTACATCTTTGTTCGATGCAAGGGTATCCAGAACCGTGGTAGCTGTGGTTATCTGCTTATTGAGCATTGCACCATAATCAGGGGTTGCAGCAAATGCTGTAGCTGACAATGCAAGTGTGAACAGCATAGTAAGAGTGAGTATAAGCTTTTTCATTTTTGTTCTCCTTTACCTGTAAGAAATATATTACAAAAGTCAATATACATTATAGCATATTTATTTTCTGGAAAATATAAAAATTTTATTTTAAGATGATAAAAATGTTAAAAACTTAAAAAAAATATAACATTAAGAAAATTCTTAGTAGGAATTTATGTTTCCATATTGAATATAGTGTAGAATGAAATAATAGCAATGCTTTTTTACATATTTGGAAGTCAAAGGGGAGTTTTCAATGAGACACAGTCTTAAGGACTTTAGGCAGAGAAAATATCTTATTGCAGGAGTGATATGCCTGCTGCTGATATCTCTATGCCTTTACTTTTTCATAGGAGCTGGAGGAAAGAAAAAGAAGTCCACGGTTTCAAAGCCTTTGGTGGAAACCTATGAAGTACTTAGGAAGGATATGAATAGAAATGTAAATCTTTCCGGACAGACCGTGGCAGATGCCCATGTGGTTCTGGCACCTAAATATACTGGAAGGATAACCCAGGTGCTTGTGGACCTTGGCGACCATGTAAAGGCCGGGGATATCCTTATGGTTCAAGATACTGGGGATTTGGAAATTTCCATTATGCAGAACCAGGCAGCTACTATGGCTGCTTCTGCGGATGCTGTTGAGGCTGCAGCAACCTACAATGCAAATTACATCAAGACAAAAAATGCATATGAAATTGCAAAACAGCGTTACAACAGAAACGAATATCTCCATTCAATAGGAGCAATATCCCAGGAGGCGCTGGACTCCATTAGGGAAGAGTTCTTGGCAAGTCAGGCTGCCTATGAGATTCTTGAAAATCAGAGCAGCGAGGGAATGCCGGCAAGCGTGGCTTCAAAGCAGTATACAGCGGATAAAAACCACTTCGCTGTACAGGCATTGGAAAAGCAGCTTTCTGACATGTACATCCGTGCACCTAGAGACGGAATAATCGGATACCGTGCAGCTGAGGTAGGAGCTATTGCCAGTGCAGGAACAAAGGTATTTGAACTAGTGGACAACGGTCATATTTATGTGGACTGCAATCTTTCCGAAAATGATGCAGCTGTTCTGGAGCAGGGCATGGATGTTGATGTAACAATAGATGCCATAGGTGCCACAATTCCAGGAAAGCTGATATACGTCAGTCCTGCCATGAGTGACACCAGCAAGGCTTATACAGCACGAATTGAGCTGGACAAAAAATATTCCGACATCAAGTCAGGGCTTTTTGCAAAATCCAAAATTGAATTTCTCCAGAGAAAGGATACCCTTTTCGTGCCTAAGGATGCCGTAGTCTCAAGAAACGGCCAGCAGTATGTATTTGTGGTTAAGGCAGATAATACCGTTGAAAAAAGAATGGTAAAAATAGGCCTTATTAATGATGAATATGAAGAAATAGTTGACGGCCTGCAGGCTGGAGATATTGTGGTGACAACAAATCAGGACAGATTGCAGGATGGAACGGAAGTAGAAGTCTCGGAGGCCTAAGATGAACATTACCCGATTTTCAATAAAACGGCCTGTAGGCATATCAATGATAGTAATGTTCTTCGTAGTGCTGGGGCTATACAGCTACTATCATTTAGGCGTAGAGCTTCTGCCAGCGCTGAATACCCCCTATGTCACTGTTACAGTGAGATACCCCGGGGCCAGTGCGGAATCCGTTGAACAGGCAATAGCAAAGCCGGTGGAGGATGCGCTTTCTTCTGTGTCCAATGTGAAAAAGATGCAAACCACCGCTGAATATCAAAGGGCAAGAGTTACCCTTGAGCTGGACTTTGATGCGGATGCTGACAGTGCTGCCATTGATGCCACCAAGAAGGTTGAAGCCATAAGAAATTCCCTTCCCGATGAGGCTGAGGAACCTGTGGTTATAAAAAGGGATGTTAATGCAGAACCCATAATAGAAGTGGGCATTACATCAAAAAATTCACTGTCAAGGATTTACTCCGATGCGGAAAATAAGTTCCAGGATGTAATTCAGCAGGCTGGCGGCGTATCTGAAATTGAGCTTTACGGAGGTATTGACAAGGAAGTTGCCATTGAGGTCGATAAGGACAAAATGGCGGCATACAAGCTTACACTGGATAAAATAGTTTCAGCTGTAAAGTCTGAAAATCAGCTACTGCCCTCCGGCTCCGTGTACACGGAGAAAACCCGTTCAGATGTAAGGGTTATCGCACAGTATAAAAGCGCTGACGACATAAAGCATGTGGAAGTCAAAAATACAGATGGAGCGTCAATCCCCATTACAGCTGTGGCAGAGATTCGGGAGAAGGATGCCAGGGTTGAGCGGTATGGCCGTGTAAATGGTGAAGATGCTGTAACCATGGCGATTTATAAAAATAGCGATGCCAACGTGGTTGAAACCGCTGCCAATGTGGTAAGCAAGATACAGAAGCTTGAAAAGGATTATCCAGATTATAAATTCACCATTGTTTCCAATGATGCTGACTATGTAAGCACCTCACTGCACAATACTCTGGGGACCCTCATTGAAGGACTTATTACCACCGGCTTGGTGCTTTATCTATTCCTCAGAGGATGGAGATCCACAGCTGCCGTAATGATAGCAATACCGACATCCCTTATATCAACATTCTTCGTAATGTATGTATTTGGATTTACCTTTAACATGATGTCATTGATGGGAATGACACTATGTATAGGTATATTGGTGGATGACTCCATTGTTGTACTTGAAAATATAGTCCGGCATCTGCAGATGGGAGAAGATTCCATGACGGCAGCGGAAAAAGGCCGTACAGAAATCGGAATGGCGGCAATAGCCATTACCCTGTGCGATGCGGCAGTATTTATGCCGATAGCCTTTATGTCCGGAATGACTGGTCAGTATTTCAGGCAGTTCGGTCTTACAATAGTTTTTGCCGGAGCCTTTTCACTGTTTGTCTCCTTCACCCTTACGCCGATGCTTGCCTCAAGGCTGTTCAAGGGGGGCTTTAAGCCAGATAAAAAGAAAATATGGAGCTTTATGGACCGGATTGAAACCCGTGCCATTGATATGTATGATAAGGCACTGCATTGGAGTCTGGAGCATCGGAAAAAGGTTCTTTGGCCGGCGCTGTTTGTATTCATTGGATCAATGTCGATGATTCCCTTAGGACTTGTGGGAGCAGAATACATGCCACAGACTGATGAGGGAAGCTTTGTTGTAAGCATAGAGCTTCCGGTTAGCAGTTCTTCAGATGAAACCAACAGGATTACTCTGGATGTGGAAAAACAGATTAGGAAGATTCCAGAAGTTAAGCATTACATAACCTATGCCGGCGGCAGAAATACCTATATAGGGCGAATCAAGGTCCAGCTGGTGGACCGTAAGGATAGAAGCCGCAGTATATGGGAAATTACACAAGAGCTGAGAGATTATGCTAACAAGGTTACTGATGCAAAAATCAGAGTGTCTGAAACACAGACCTCCGTTGCCGGTGTTGCTGGAGGAGGCGGCAGGAACGGCTCAGGCGCTCTTAGAGTAGAACTTAGAGGAAATGACCTTGCCAAATTGAATGAGGCTGAGATAAAGCTGAATCATGTTTTGGAAAAAATCAATGGGGTATCAGATATTAACTCCACAAATGTTGAGGGTATTCCAGAAATGCAGCTCAGCGTGAACCGTGACAAGCTGAAAACCTATGGTGCATCCCTCAGCGATGTGGATACAGCTTTTTATTCAGCAATCACAGGCAGATCTGCCGGTTCCCTTGCCAATGATCCTTTAAATGGCGGTCAGGATACCAATATCAAGGTGAGATTTAAGAACGCAGATGGATTTAAGCTTTCAGATGTGGAATCAATCCCTGTAAGCGCAGGCGGCAAGCTGGTATATTTGGGAGACGTGGCTGATATAACCTATGGAACCGGAGCTGTAAGCATTAAGCGTGTTGACAAGCAGCGCTCCATTACAGTTGGTGCCAATGTGGGAAGCCGTCCCCTGAATGATGTATTGACTGAAGTACGGCAGGGCTTAAAAAAGGATCCATTGCCAGAGGGCATCACTTATAAGTTTAAGGGTCAGGCTGACAAAATGAATGAAACCTTTACCCAGCTTTTCTCTGCACTTATTTTGGCTATGATTCTTATTTACATGCTGCTGGCGGTTCTTTATGAATCCACCATTACTCCATTTATAAGAATGTTTTCACTTCCATTAGGTCTCATCGGTTCCGTGCTGCTTTTGTTTATAACCCAGAACACGCTAAATCTTTACTCAATGATTGGTATTCTGGTTATGGATGGTATTGTAGCGAAAAACGGAACTTTGCTGCTGGACTATACCCTTACACTTATGGAAAGAGGAATGTCAGCCAGGGATGCGGTTATTGAGGCTGGAAAGGTAAGGCTGAAGCCAATATTTATGACCACTATTACCATGATTGTGGGAATGCTGCCTACAGCTCTGGCAATAACTGAAGGGGCGGAAACCCGAGTCAGCATGGCATGGGTTATCATCGGTGGACTTATTACCTCCACAGTGTTTACTCTGCTGATTATTCCAATAATCTTCCTGTTCTTCGAGGACCATCCTCCGAGGACCTGGTTCTCCAGCCTGAAACATCTGGTTTCACGTTTTAGAAAAGGTAAAAAAGATGTTGTAGAGTCTGTATGATGACATATTTGTTAGGTGGAAAAATTTAATACAGACATAAATTTGGGGCAGACCTGTTGAATTTGCAGGCCTGCCTTTATTGTTTGAAGTATGCAATTTTGTTTACATAAGTATGCGAGGGGTGTATAATAGATGTAATTGCGGATTTGTATAGTATAGTGAGAAAATTCACCATACAAATGAATATATATTCAAAAAATCTGCATACTTCTATTAATAATATTCCTACTGTGTATTGGGATTAAAAGAGGGGAGCCAGTCATAATGAGCAAAAAAATGAAAACTATGGATGGTAATAGTGCAGCAGCCTATGTGTCATATGCATTTACTGATGTTGCAGCTATCTATCCTATAACCCCATCCTCACCCATGGCCGAGCATGTGGATGAGATGGCTGCAAAGGGAAAGAAAAATCTCTTTGGCCAGCCTGTGCGCCTTATAGAGCTTGAATCCGAGGGCGGTGCTTCCGGTGCTGTACACGGATCCTTACAGGCAGGTGCTCTTACTACCACATATACAGCATCCCAGGGTATGCTGCTCATGATTCCTAACATGTACAGAATCGCCGGAGAACTTCTGCCGGGAGTTTTCCACATCAGTGCCCGTGCCCTTGCAGCATCTTCACTGAACATCTTTGGCGATCATCAGGATGTAATGGCTGCTCGTCAGACTGGTGTGGCAATGCTGGCTGAAACCAGTGTACAGCAGGTTATGGACCTTAGTGCCGTAGCACATCTGGTAGCAATTAAGGGCCGTGTTCCCTTCATCAACTTCTTCGATGGATTCCGTACATCCCACGAGATTCAGAAGATTGAAGTCATTGATTATGATGACCTTGGAAAAATGCTGGACTGGAATGCTGTTGAGGAGTTCCGTCATCGTGCATTGAACCCGGATCACCCGGTTGTACGTGGTACAGCGCAGAATGCTGATATTTATTTCCAGACCCGTGAGGCTGTAAATGGATATTATGAAGCTGTTCCTGATCTGGTTGAGGAAGCAATGGCTCAGATTAAGGAAGCAACAGGCCGTGAGTATCATGTATTTGATTACTTTGGTGCTGAGGATGCAGACCGTGTTATCGTAGCAATCGGTTCTGTATGTGAAACAGCAAAAGAGGCTGTAAAATATCTCAATGCACAGGGTGAAAAAGTTGGCGTGCTGAGTGTTCATCTCTACCGTCCGTTCTCTGTAAAATACTTCCTTAAGTATCTCCCGGATTCTGTAAAGAAGATTGCTGTTCTCGACCGTACCAAGGAGCCAGGTGCCATCGGCGAGCCTCTGTATTTGGATGTCCGTGCTGCACTTTATGGCACAGACAAGCAGGTTGTTGGTGGAAGATACGGCCTCGGTGGCAAGGATGTTACTCCGGATCAGATTTTTGGACTCTATGAGGAGCTTAAAAATGATGAGCCGAAGAATGGCTTTACCCTTGGAATAAATGATGACCTTAGCAATACATCACTGACAACAGCTCTTGCTGAGGTTGATCTCAGTCCAGAGGGAACCACAGCATGCAAGTTCTGGGGTCTCGGCTCCGATGGTACCGTAGGTGCAAACAAGAGTGCCATCAAGATTATTGGTGACAATACAGATCTTTATGCACAGGCATACTTTGCTTATGACTCCAAGAAGTCCGGCGGTATTACCATGTCCCACCTGCGCTTCGGCAAGTCCCCAATCAATCTGCCATACCTCATTAACAAGGCTGACTTCATTTCCTGCTCACAGCAGTCCTATGTTGATAAGTATGACCTTCTGGCAGGTCTCAAAAAGGGTGGCACATTCCTTCTCAATACCATCTGGTCTGATGAGGAGCTGGACGAAAAAATTCCGGCAGCAATGAAGCAGTACATTGCCAACAATAACATTAATTTCTATACAGTAAATGCTGTAAAGATTGCTCAGGAGCTTGGACTTGGCGGACGTTTCAACATGGTTATGCAGTCAGCCTTCTTTAAGCTTACTGAAATAATCCCAATTGACAATGCTGTCAAGTATCTTAAGGATGCTGTAGTTACATCCTATGGCAAAAAGGGCCCTAAGATTGTTGAAATGAATAATGGTGCAATTGACCAGGGAATTGAAGCTGTACATAAGGTGGAGGTTCCTGCTTCTTGGAGCACTGCACAGGATGCTCCTGCAGAGGCTAAGGACGTACCGGCATTCATCAGCGACATTCAGGATGTAATGAACCGCCAGGAGGGTGAAAAGCTCACAGTTAAGGACGTTGAGTGCCTGGCTGATGGCACATTCCCTGTTGGCACTGCTGCGTATGAGAAGCGTGGCGTGGCAATTATGGTTCCAGAGTGGCAGCATGAAAAATGTATTCAGTGCAACCAGTGCTCCTTTGCATGTCCACATGCAGCAATCCGCCCAGTTCTTACTACTGATGAGGAAATGGCAGCAGCACCTGAGGGCATGAAGTTCAGAGATGCTATTGGAGCAAAGGGACTTCATTACACTATGTCTGTTTCTGTAATGGACTGCACAGGCTGTGGAAACTGCGCACAGGCATGTCCTGCAAAGGAAAAGGCTTTGGAAATGAAGCCTATGGAAACTCAGCAGGATCAGCAGGCTGTATTTGATTACGGCGTAGATACTAAGAAGGTTGCTCCTAAGAAGAATCCTATGAAGGCTACGACCGTTAAGGGGAGCCAGTTCGAGCAGCCCCTCCTGGAGTTCTCCGGCGCATGCGGCGGCTGCGGCGAGACTCCTTACGCAAAGCTTGTTACCCAGCTTTATGGCGACCGCATGATGCTCGCAAATGCAACAGGCTGTTCCTCCATCTGGGGCGCTTCTGCACCTGCAATGCCTTATACAACAAATGCACAGGGGCATGGACCGGTATTTGCAAACTCCCTCTTTGAGGACAATGCAGAGTTTGGTCTTGGTATGTTCCTTGGAACAAAGGCTGTCCGTGAAACCCTTGCTGCAGATATGGCAAATGCTGTTGAGGCTGGAAAAGGCTCCCAGGAACTTCTTGATTCTATGAAGGACTGGATTGAGAACCGCAACGAGGGCGAAAATACCCGTGAGCGTGCGGATAAGCTTACAGCGCTTCTTGAAGCTGAGAAGGGTGAAGATGAACTTCTTAACAAGATTTATGACAAGAAGGACTTCTTCGTAAAACGCTCCCAGTGGATATTCGGAGGCGACGGCTGGGCATACGATATCGGCTACGGCGGACTGGATCACGTACTTGCTTCCGGCGAGGACGTAAATGTATTCGTATTCGATACAGAGGTTTATTCCAATACTGGCGGACAGTCCTCAAAGGCTACTCCGGCTGCAGCAGTTGCACAGTTCGCTGCAACAGGCAAGAGCACAAAGAAGAAGGATCTCGGCATGATGGCAATGAGCTATGGCTATGTATATGTTGCCCAGGTCTGCATTACAGCAGATCCGAACCAGACCATCAAGGCTATTGCTGAGGCTGAGGCTTATCACGGTCCATCCCTTATCATTGGATACGCTCCATGCATCAACCACGGTATCCGTGGAGGCATGGGCAAGAGCCAGATTGAGGGCAAAAAGGCTGTTGAGTGCGGCTACTGGGCTGAGTACAGATACAATCCTGAGCTGGTTGGAACTGATAAGAATCCATTCACTTTGGACTCCAAGGATCCTAAGGGCGACTTCCAGGAATTCCTCCAGGGCGAGGTTCGTTTCTCCTCACTGAAGCGCAACTTCCCGGATAAGGCTGAAGAGCTTTACAAGAAGACTGAAAGCGATGCGGCTGCACGTCTTGCCGGTTATCGCAAGCTTGCTGGAAAGTAATAAATAGTAATAAAAATCGCGGTACCTATTGATTTAGGTATCGCGATTTTTTTGCATTGCGTATTGAATTTTTGAATTTATCTATCCTTAAAGGCTGCTGCAAGATGCTGAAGACCGTTTTCAACAACGCTCCAGGGTTCAGCCAGGTTTATGCGCTGGAATCCGCTGCCAGGCTTTCCAAAAATGTGTCCGCTGTCAAGCCAGAGATTAGCTTTATGAATAATAATATTATCAAGCTCCTCATCAGAAAGACCATAGGCTGAGAAGTCAATCCACAAAAGATAGGTTCCCTCAGGGCGCATTACCTTTACCTTTGGAAGCTCACGGCCAAGGAATTCTATTGAACGGTCAATGTTTTTCTGAAGATATTCCAAAAGGGCATCCAGCCAGGGAGCACCATATTTATAGGCAGCCTCTGCAGCGACTACAGCCATTGTATTGGGCTGGGAATATCCAAATTTTCCAGCTGTATTTATGAATTTTTCACGAAGCTCTGGGTTGGAAATGAAGATGTTGGAGCACTGAAGACCAGCAAGATTGAAGGTTTTGCTGGGGGCGGTGCAGGTGACTGTAATATCAGCAAGTTCCTTGGAAATGGAGGCAATAGGGGTATGCTTGTGTGGCGCGTATACAAATTCCTCATGGATTTCATCACAAAGGATTGTAACCTTATGCTTCAGGCAGATTTCTCCAAGCTTTGAAAGCTCCTCACGGGTGTAAACACGGCCGCCGGGGTTATGGGGATTGCAAAGAAGGAACAGCTTGACATTTTCATCAGCAATTTTCTTTTCAACATCATCAAAGTCGATTTCGTAGTGCATATCTTTGAGCAGTAGAGGGGAATCCGCAATGCGGCGTCCATTTTGCTGAATTTCTTCTGAGAATGGATAGTATACAGGACTCTGTATGAGAACAGCATCTCCGGGCTTGGTAAAGGACTGAATAGCAGCGGCAATTGCAAATACCACTCCAGGAGTCATTACCAAATCCTCAGTTTTAGGAGTCCAGCCATGTCTCTTTGTGAACCAGTCCACCAGAACCTGCTTGTAGGATTCCTTGGGATCTGTATAGCCGAATATGCCGAACTGGCTAGCCTTTACCAGAGCATCAATTACTGGCTGAGGAGTACGGAAATCCATATCTGCAACCCAGAAGGGGAGGATGTCCTTGGGATAGCCTCTTTCCTCAGCAAAATCATATTTCAGGCAGGAGGTGCCATGCCTGTCGATAATTTCATCAAAATTAAAGGTATTTGCTTCAGTCATGGTAATTACTCCTTTTTCAAATCTGCAATTGCTGCCTCAAATGCCTGGGACAAATCTTCAATTAGGTCTTCAGTATCCTCTATGCCAACAGACAGGCGGAGAAGCCGATGGTCTATACCATTTCGCTCCAGCAGAGCCTTTGGCATTTCGCTGTGGGTCTGCTCTAGTGGATATGTGAGAAGAGTCTCAACGCCGCCGAGACTTTCAGCAAAGCAGATGAGCTTAAGCTTGCTGAGAACAATCTGTGCCAGCTCCGGACTTTCTGTTTTAAAGGAAATCATGCTGCCAAAGCCAGTTGCCTGACTCTTGTGAAGTTCATGACCTGGGGCATCCTCAAGACCTACATAGTATACATCTGTAATGTATGACTGTTCTCTGAGCCAGTTTGCGATTTTTAACGCATTTTCCTGCTGACGCTCTGTTCGGAGGCCAAGGGTCTTAATGCTTCTGAGAAGGAGCCAGCTGTCCATTGGGGAAAGGTTTGGACCTTCGGACTTCATTAAAAAGGTAATCTTTTCCTCAAGTTCCGGATTGTCATTTATGGTAATAAGTCCGGCGATGATGTCATTGTGTCCGCAGAGATATTTTGTACCGCTGTGAACCACAATATCTGCTCCGAGAGTCAGAGGTTTTTGAAAATGTGGTGAAAGGAAAGTATTGTCCACAATGAGAAGGGAATTATTTTCATGAGCAAGCTTTGCCAGCTCCCTTATATCGCTGACCTTCATCATTGGATTGGAGGGTGTTTCAATGAATATTGCCTTGGTTTCAGGACGAATCAGCTTTTTAACAGCTTCTAAATCAGAGGTATCTTCGTAATCGAATTCCAAACCATACTTTCTATAGATATCATTTGCAATTCGTACAGTTCCGCCATAAAGGTCATCGGAAAGAATCATGTGGTCCCCAGAGGAAAGCAGAGCCATAACAATATTGATGGCAGCCATTCCGGAGGATAGCGCCCAGGTGTGAGTTCCCTGCTCAAGTAGGGAAACAGTACCTTCAAGCTCGTCTCTGGTGGGATTCTTTACACGTCCGTAGTCATAGCCTGTGCTTTGGTGAAAGCCGGGATGACGATAGGTTGCTGATAAATATATTGGTGTGCTGATGGCACCGGTAGAATCGTATTCGTGACAGCCATGCACCTCGATTGAAAAGTCCTTCATAAAAACATAACCTCCATAATATGTAATTCATATATTATAAGTATGCAAATAATTATAACGCCATTGTTCAAGTTTTTCCATAGGAAAAACATTCCACATTGCGTTTCTTTCTAAGCAGAAAAATTTTTTAAAATCATAAAAACATACTTGACATATAGGTTTTTGCATTGTATCATATCCACATAACCTAGCAAAACATATTAACAATATATGAATTAAACTTTGGAGGAGATATATATGGCACAGTCAAAGAAAGAATTAGTTCTGGCAGCAATGGATGGAAAGCCAGTTGACAGAGTACCTGTTGGATTTTGGTTTCACTTTTTAAAGGATGAGATTCACTCCAATTCCTTTGAAAATCCTGCATTTATAGATGAGCTTTTCGCAGGACAGAGCAAGTACATCGATGAGCACCAGCCGGATTTTGTAAAGGTAATGACTGATGGATTCTTCCCTTATACAAATAAGAGTGTGGTAGGCGCCACCTCCTTGGAGGATTTGAAGAATATTCAGCCCCTGCCGGATGATGATCCTTGGTTCACATATCAGGTTGAATATGCAAAGAGAGTAAGCAGCAAGTATGGCAATGAACTGGCACTGTTCTACAATCTCTTCTGCGCTGGAACAATTTTGAAATTCATGCAGCCTAAGATTGAAAATGGCGAGGCATTCCTTGCTGGTCTGGTTAGGGAGAATCCAGTGGAGGCAAAGCATGTTCTGGATGTTATTTCCGGAGATGTGGCAAAGCTTGCCAAGAGACTCATTACCGAGGGCGGTGTTACCGGAATTTATTTCAGCCTTCAGAATCTTATCGGAGAGGGAATTACTCAGGAAGTTTACAATGAGGTTCTTGCTCCCGGTGAAAAAGCTGTTCTTGAAGCTGCAAACAGCGTCAGCGATTACAACATTCTTCACATCTGCGGATGGTCCGGACATCGCAATGACCTGAGCTGGTACAAAGATTATGATGTTAAGACCATTAACTGGGCAGCTGTAGTTGAGGATGTAACTTTAACCGAAGGCAAAAAGATTTTCGGCGGACGCACAGCCCTTGGCGGATTTGGAAATGAAGCCGATTCATTGATTTATAACGGAACTGAGGATGAGATTAAGGCTGAAACCCATAGATTGCTGAAGGAAGCAGGACGTACCGGAATCATTCTTGGAGCTGACTGCACAGTGCCTAGAGATACTGATTGGAAGCATTTTGAATGGGTACGTGAAGCAGCTGCTGAATAAGCTGGATTAAATTATTTTGGGGATAGAGAGGGATTATCATGAATATCAAAAAATTGGGAAAAGCATTGGTTGCAGGTTTGTTAGTAGGAGCATTGGCTGTATCCGTTACAGGCTGCGGCAAGGATAAAAAGGCAGCATCCTCTGGTGAAGGCGGAAAAAAAGTCATTACAGTAGCACATACAAACTACTATGTACCCTATGACTATGTAAATGAGCAGGGCGAATCAGATGGCTTCGAGGTTCAGGTAATGAAGGAAGTTGCAAAAAAGCTTCCGCAGTACGAATTTAAGTATGTTCCTACCAGTGATGATGATTTGCTCATAGGTGTTGAATCCGGCAAGTACACTGTTGGTACAAAGGGAATCTGGATTACCGAGGCCCGCAAGAAAAAGTACGTATTCCCGAAGAATAACATCGGTGCAAGTGTTATCGGTATTGCCATCCGCAAGGCTGATGCCGACAAGATAAAGGATATGGATTCCTTTGCAGCATTCAGCGGCAAGCTAGTTCCGGTTGCACCTCAGGATGCACGCTACATGGTAGTGGATGAGTACAATAAGGAACATCCAGACAAGCCAATTAAGCTGGTTTCATCTGAAAGCTTTCAGGTTTCAGATGCGTATTCATGGCTCCTTGAAGGAAGATACGATGCATACCTTGATGTTGAGCTGACCTATAAGAACAACATTGCCAAGGAAGATGCACCTTATCATAAATTTGACGACAAGCTCACCTACATCAGATATAAGGGAATACCTACATATCCTATTATTAATAAGGATGAGCAGCAGTTTGCCGATGACTATGACAAAGCAATTGAAGAGCTTAGAGCTGAGGGGAAAATCGCTGAGCTTGAGCAGAAATATTTCGGGGAAAGTCTTTCTGACTACCTGAAATAAGAAATGGGGAATTAGCTATGGAAACCAGGGCCTTTGATTTTTCAGTAATATGGGAATCAATACCGTCATTACTTGAATTTCTTGATGTTACACTTATTGTGGCTGTATCCAGTATTGTGCTGGGTTCGTTGTTCGGCATGATTTTGGCATGGGCTAAGATGGGAAGTAACAGGCCCCTGCGTTACCTGGCTCACGGGTATACGTACATAATGCGCTGCACACCGTCAATTGTGCTGCTGTTCATTGTGTTTTACGGCATTCCAGAGTTGGCAGATCAGGTTTTTGATATAAATCTCAATGACCTTCATCGTGCTGTATTTGCAATAATGACCTTCGTACTGCTTTTCGGAGCATATATTTCGGAGGTATTCAGGGCCGCTTATCTGGCGGTTCCCAAAGGACAGTACGAAGCGGCTGTCAGCATAGGAATTTCACCTGTAGCAGCATTTTTACACGTAATGCTTCCACAGGCTGCAGTTATAGCGTTGCCAAATTTTGGCAATTCAGTAATCAATCTTTTAAAGGAAGGTGCCCTGGCCTACACAATCGGTCTTATTGATATGATAGGAAAGGGAAACCTTATTATAGCTCAGAACTTTGGTGCTTATGGAATCGAGATTTATCTTGCCTGCATGTTGATTTACTGGGTTATGATTACTCTTATAGAAAAACTTTTCGGATATTTGGAGGCACGGCTGGATAAGGGCCAGACACTGACCAAGCGAAGTGGTGCCAAAACAGGATTTGTACCAAAATGGATGAAGGGAGGAAGTGCTGATGGGGCTGGATATTGATTTTATGGCGGAAACTTTTCCAACAATCTTGGAAGCTGTCCCCGTCACTCTTGAGCTTACCTTCATATCTCTTATTCTGGCATTTCCTGTGGCTTTCTACATGGCGGTGCTGAGGATAAAGGGGAACAGCGTTGGAAGCGGACTTTCCAGAGGATATGTTTCCTTTGTGAGAGGAACCCCGATAATCCTGCAGATTCTTCTTCTCTACAGCCTTTTGCCCAGTATTCTGAACTGGGGAATCCAGGAACTTGGCATTGAATTTAATGTGTTCGATTCTGTAGATCCCTTTTGGTACGCTGTGGTGGTATTCACTATGAATACCATTGCACTTCTTTCAGAGGTATTTCGTTCAGCACTTCTCAGCATTCCCAAGGGACAGCTGGAAGCTGGTCTAAGCATAGGTCTTTCCGAGTTTCAAACCTATGTCAGGGTTATTATTCCGCAGGCAATTGTGGTGGCATTACCATCTATCTGCAACATTACTGTGAATCTGGTAAAAGGGACCTCCCTTGCATTTCTGATGACAGTAAAGGATATTATGGCTGTGGGAAAAGTTGCGGCATCCTTTGGATACAATTATGTTGAGTCCTACCTGGATGTTTTCGTGGTGTACATTATACTTTGCACCATTATCCAGCTGGCCTATGACTTTGCAGAGTCACGAGTAGGAGTATTTAGAACCGGAAAAGCCTGAGTTAAGGGAGGAATCAGCAATGCTGATGAGTATAAAAAATTTGAAGAAAACCTTTGATGGAAACACCGTCCTGAAAGATGTCAGTCTGGATGTAAATAAGGGGGATGTGGTGGTAATACTTGGCCCCAGCGGCTCAGGAAAAACCACATTTCTAAGATGTCTCAATTTCCTTGAAAATGCGGATGCTGGAACCATGGAATTTGATGGTTCGGTTTATGATTTAGGGAAGGCTGGCAGCAAAGAAATCAGCACCATAAGAAAGAAAACAGCCTTTGTATTTCAGAACTACAATCTTTTTGCAAATAAAACAGCCTTGGAGAATATTACACTGGGGCTGACTGTGGGCCGAGGGGTCTCAAAAAGCGAGGCTGAAGCAATAGCTAGAAAAGCCTTGGAGCGTGTGGGGCTTGCGGACAGGGCAGATTATTATCCTTCCCAGCTCAGCGGCGGACAGCAGCAGCGTGTGGGTATTGCAAGAGCCATTGCGGTAAAGCCGGATGTAATACTTTTCGATGAGCCAACATCTGCACTGGATCCGGAGCTTGTAGGAGATGTGCTCCAGGTCATGAAGGAACTGGCCCAGGAGGATGGAACCACAATGATTGTTGTAACCCATGAGATGAAATTTGCTAAGGATGTTGCAACACATGTGGTATTCATGGCCGATGGAGTGGTTGTTGAAGAGGGAACCTCCGAGGACATATTCACCCGTCCAAAAGAAGAACGCACAAAAAAATTCCTGAAGCGCATCCTGCCAGAAGACTACGAAGATCCAGCAATAATGATTTAAAGATAAAAACCGTTTCCCAATATTAATATTTCCATTATAAATTAAGGCAAATGTTAATGAGGGAGACGGTTTTCTTTTTAGAAAAATGGACTAAGCAGGTATTCGATTATGGTTATAGAATATGTAATGGTATGAACCACAAAGGTTATATAAGGAAATTAAATGGAAGCTGCCTGCAACTAGGTGGCAGAAAGGCAAATTGGAATAATGGACTTTGGATTATTTAGAAAGAAAAATTCTAGGGATTGTAGTTGGGAAAATCAGAAACTGTCTAACAGTCATGATGCTGAAAAACCGTTACAGCAAAATGATAAGCCTTTCAATATATCAACTGCGAGTAAAAAAATTTCTACAGTATGGCATGTAGAACATAAAGGAATAAAATATAGTCTAAAAGCTGA
This sequence comes from bacterium, assembly GCA_963592185.1. Lineage (GTDB taxonomy): Bacteria > Bacillota > Negativicutes > Selenomonadales > Selenomonadaceae > CAVAVT01. The sequence continues at coordinate 28,125 of CAVAVT010000017.1, forward strand.
TGGTGTATCAGTAACATCGGATAATAGTATTATTGATTTATCTGTATGGGATGATAGAAATAGACGAGTATTTAGTGGCATAGCAGATGCAATAGAACATAATTATTCAAAATATTGCTATATACCGAGGAATGTAGAAATCACTTTTTTCACTAGTGATGAGGAAACAACTAGCAGTAAAAATACTAAAAATGATAATGATTTAAAAAATGAACAATCTATAGAAGTTAGAAATCCAAGATGGACTTTTAATGATATATATATACCAGATGAGACTAAAAGGACCATAGAGAGAGCACTTTTAGTTTCCAAGTATAGAAATTTATTGTTTAATCAGTGGAAATTAGGAAATGGTAATATAGGTGGCAGGGCCATCGTATTTAATTTCTATGGTCCGCCTGGGACAGGGAAAAGCATGGCCGGGGAGGCTATTGCTTCCAAGCTAAACAAAAAAGTGTATTCAGTTAATTATTCTGAATTGGAATCAAAGTATGTGGGGGAAACACCGAAAAATATTGTCAAAGTCTTTGAAAAAGCAAAACAAGATGAAGCTGTTTTAATATTTGATGAAGCTGATTCTTTTCTTGGAAAACGATTAACAAATGTATCGCAGTCTGCTGATTATGGAGTTAACATAACAAGAAGCGTCATGTTAATGGAGCTAGAAAAGTATGACGGTATTGTGATTTTTACCACAAATTTAATTTCAAACTATGATGATGCCTTTAAAAGACGAATATTAGCAAGTATCGCTTTTGATTTACCAGATGAATATGGTCGTGAAAAAATATGGAATATATATTTATCAAGAGGGATTAGTATAGAACCTGGAATTACAGTTCACGATTTGGCAAGCAAATATGTGAATATAACCGGAGCGGATATTAAAGATATTCTGTTATACGCTGCTGTTTCAGCACTGCATAGGGATGAAAATAATGCTATTTTGAGCAAAGAGGATTTCGATGATGCCTATAGCCTAATCATAAATAGGCAAAAAGGTGATTCAAGCCCGAGAAATGTAGTGACTATCAAGCAAGAAAAGGTTATGCATGATGAATTTGTATGATTAAGGCTTTTACACAAAAGTTTGATAACAACCAACAATAGCAGATGTAAGTAATTTTTGATAGGGGATGTAGAAGTAATGTTATTAGAAGCAGGTTTTATAATTGTAGGCGGAGCAATAATTGGCGGATTAATAATGATGAAATTTTGGGATGGTATCAAGAATTGGCTGAACAATGTTGCAGCTGATGCCGTAGAGCATGCATTTGGCTATTCCGCCAGAAACAAATTACAGAAGGCTGTATCGATAGTTGATAAAGTAGACAATAAATTAAAAAATACCTCTGTAATATATGCTAAACAATCTCCAACAGACACTTATTTCGACAAGGTTACAGTGACTTGTGAAGCAGATGTAGCTGATATAGACAATGATATAATCAAAGAAATTGAAAAGCATAACAATAGAATGAGTCAGACGTTTGAATATCATTAATGATAGGGGCGTTCACAGTTATGTCAAATTCTGCTTGGTACACGACATCCGTAAAAACAGAACGAATTAAAGAAACAAATCCATGTATATGGATTGAGGCAGCTGAGAGAGATTTAATCAATATACAATACGAAAGTGCGTTGCAAAATGCAAGTGAGGCACTCGGCTTGACAGACGATGAAAACCAAAAGTTTGTTTGTTATGCCATTATGATTGATGCTTATTATGGGCTATATGATACTGAAAGTGCTAGAAGTTTATATGCAAAGTATAAATTTATTCTTGAGAGCTTTTATCTTGAATTTAGACCAGAATACGTGATTCGGAATTTTCAAATTGATGCACCTACTTGGGAGATCCTTTTTTACCAGCTTATTGATAGAATGATGCAGGACGGGCAATACAATGATATAAAAAAATATATTGATATTATTGATAAAAATCACTTTTGCAATATAATTACGCCAGAGTTTATACTGGATGTATTTTCAACAGATGATACCCAAATATATCAAATTATTAGATCTACGGGGTTTAATTTTGAAAATTTGAATTTTGAATTTGGCAATACCGTACTTATGGTAGCTGTTGAACTATGTGATGATTTCAATATAGTTTCTGACGTTATTAAAATAAGTTTTAAATCAATAGATGATACTAATGATTATGGAGAAACAGCATTACATTGCGCAGTACGTGCTAATAAGGGCAGTTTTATTAAACTATTATTAGATGCAAAGGCAAATGTTAATGCAAAAGATATCGAAGGGAATACTCCTTTACATCAGGCACTATTTGATGACAATCCAGAAATAGCTGAGATACTTTTAAGTGCAGAAATTGATGTTAATGTAAGAAATAAAAAAGGTGAGTGGCTCTTAAATGTAGCTGTAGATAAAAATTACTATGAAGTAGTAGAGAATTTATTGAAACGAGGTGCCAATGTAAATGCCACAGATACACAAGGAAATTCAACGATATTTCACGCTGTTTTAAACAGTAAGGAAATGGCTTTGATAAGCTTAATACTTAAATATAATCCTGATATCAATTTATTAAATAAGAATAATAATTCTGTCCTTAAAGAAGCGTGCTGCTGCAAATTATCAGAAAAATATATAACAGCATTATTAGAGGCAGGTGCTAATCCAAATGCATACGGAATGCAGGTGGAGGGACCGCTTTTGGTTGTTGCCGAGGAGGGAACTACATACATTTTAGATATATTAATTATGTATGGTGCAGAACTTGAAGCATTGGGACAAAATGGAGACGATTTTCTTTATAGAGCATGTAAGAGTAAGAATTCTACTATATTTGTTTATGCTACAGAAAAATATTCAGATAGATTATGTTTATATATCAATAGGAAGCATTATGACATATGTAATGGTTCCTTGTTGCATTACATAGCGTTGAATAAGCATTGGGATAATTGTATGGTTTCAATGTATGAGGCTTTGCTCGGCACCAGTAATATTGATATTGACATGAAGGATGACGATGGAAATACGCCATTGATGCTTTCCGTAGATCATCGCTGGATTTTTTCTGATGAATTAGGTATGGCACGGGCATTAGTTTCAGCTGGAGCAAATACAAGGTGTTCCAATCATTATGGACGGTCTTTGGATGATATATTGAGAAAACGGAATATTAGAAGGTCTAAGTTGTTTAATAATGAGTCTAGTAATTGGTTATCTAAACTATTCGACTAAAATATGCTCAATAAATTGTTTAAAAATAATAAAAACTATGATATGAATGTTTTTACTATTGAGAATTAGGTAATGGAGATAACATGAAAGAAGATTTAACTATTTTTACAGGTATTGATAAGATGTCACTTGAGGATTTAAAGCTTCAGGTGGCTATTATGGAAACCTTTAACTGTGGAACACTAACTGTTGAATATATAGATTCATTTAAAAACCGTGTTCAAGGAATAACTTCTAAACTCTTTAAATCTTCCAAGAATAGGTCTAAAATCGCCCCCAATATTAATAATAAAAGAACGGCGTTTACTTTATCAGATTCAATGAGCAATGAATTACAAAAGGCTATTGAAAGATATACGGGTGCCTCTAGAGAATTTCTAATGGAAAGATTGCTTCACAATATTAGATTAAGAACTGGCTATGATAGAACTATTACTGATAGGATGTTGATATCTAAGGCGGTAGTCGATAAGGCATATAAATATTTGAAAATAGATAGGAATCTATCAAATAATTTAAATGAGATGCCACATCGTGAAAAAATAGAAGCAGTATATCGTAGATACTTTGAGAGATTGGCTCAAAAAGGTGGCGATCTTTTTAATGATTTAACGGAAGAGCAAATACAACAATTTGAAAAAGCGGTAGATGAAGGCATTTCAGCTATGTCTGCCAATGATAAAAAGTACATGCAGGAGGCGTTAAATATAAATGCCTTGACAGGTGAAGCTGTGCGCAAAGCATTAACTAATTCAGGTTTTACTGCTGGTATTATGGTTCTAATGGGGCAGTTCGGAACTTATATGGCCGTAACCTCTATCATGCACGCACTCTTTACCATCGGTCTTGGTATTACGTTGCCGTTCGGAATTTATACCGGAATGAGCACATTTATGGGGATACTAGGTGGTCCGTTGGCTATTATTGGTCTCCTAGGATTTACAATATACAATATGAATAATGGTTCATCAAAGCTGGATGGAGAATTATTATCTCAGTTGATTTTTTTCTCCAGGGCAACACACGGACGCTCATTCTCTACATATAGCCTTGATAATATTCTGGAAGGAATGCTTGAAAAGTCTAGGAAACGTATTGTCGAGCTTGAAGAAAATTTAGATAGAATTGTTGTATCTGAAAAAAATAGTGTTATTTTAGATACTTCGTCATATATTACAAAAAAAGAAGCTAAAAAGCTGATTGATGGCAGAATAGACACATTGAACCGGCAGTTTGCTGAGCAGAGAGAAAAATACATTAAGCATGCTCAAAATGAAATGCAGAAGCATGATGAGAAATTACAGAGGAAATATCTCGAAGAGCTAACTGAAATTAGGAGAAATTTTAAAGATAAATATACTAATAAGGTTAGGGAGTGCAATGAAGCAAGAGCAGCACTAGAAAAATTAAAGAAAGGAAGGGCTAATGCAGAAGCCCAAATGGAAAAGTCATTCTATGGTGAAATGCACTTAATGGAGGAAAAATATAAGGCGGCTATAACTTCCATTAAGGATGATTTTGCTAGAAAGGAAGAAATGTATGAAATCGAGTTGCATAGCCGGGATAAGGCACTAATGCTTATTAGAAAAGATCTTAACAATTCTCTAAAAGAAATTGATTTATGGAAAAACAAACATAATGATATGATCACTGAATTAAGTAAAATAGTAGATGTTGAATTTGATTGTGAAAATGCTGAACGTCAGCTGCTTTCGGCTATTGATAATGCACTTAATCCAGTTTTTAATAGTTTGGTAATAAATCAGGAAGAGCAGATAGAACAGATTAAGCATAAATTGCGAAATCGGTATACTAGGTTTGGGGAAGATATAATAGAGAGAATGGCGGTAAGTGAGTTATTAATCAAGATTCTTTGCTCTGCTGATAAAGACGACACGGGCATAAGCATAAATTCAGCAATAAGCAATGCATTACTTCCAGAAGTTGCAATTACTGAAGGGGTTCTGAAAAAAATATTTATTCGGACGTATGGTACTGTCGATAAACGCAAATGGACATTGGGATCCATGGCAAGACGTATCAGCAAAGATGCTCAGAATTGGAGAATGAATTTTAGTAAGAATCTGGATATCATAGTGGATAATCGTAATAACTTAGCGCATGGGTCAATAATAAAAACTGAAAATGCCAGGTTAGTTCTAGGTATACTTTTTGATGTTCCAGAGCCAGGCTATGATATGCTGCTGTATTTGAACAAGTTCCTTGAACAATATGATATGAACGTTACATTATGTTTTATAGAATAATTCATTCCTAGGAAAGTAAATAGCACTTTGGAAGAAGGCAATGCCATACCAAAAGTAAGCCGTTCTGAGGACATATCAGCAGATGAAGCACCAAATGGTTTTGTCAGTATGTTGGTGCTTGATATGGATACCTATGCTGAAAAATATGGGGATAAGGCTGTTAGGAAGAATCTGACTATACCGGCATGGCAAAATACCTTTGTAGAACGGAAAAACCTCAATGTTTCCAAAATACTGCAGGATGCGTTGTTCCATATGTATACTGGCGATGCCACACAAAAAATATGAAAAAGGGCTACTCTTTCCATTGTGGATTGAGTAGCTCTTTTTTGGATAAAATAATATAAAAAACTAGTGTGGACTTGTAAATGTCAAACATTGGAATTATGTGATATAATAATCCAGTACGTTTTGTGCTTCTCAATTTTGAAGTAGGA
>CAVAVT010000018.1:0-32584 GCA_963592185.1 bacterium
ACTATCTTCTCCAAAGCTTGATTTTTCTTGTCAATTAATTGTATAAAAGCATATATTTTTCTTAGGTATGTTTTTTAACGTTTTTTACAGTGTTAAAAAAAACATTAAACCCGTGTTTTTTCTAGGAAGATTAACGCTTGCTAATCTACGCTTTTTCTATGATTTGTTTTTCGATGTAGACAATTTGTAGACATTCACGCTACATCTTTCGACGCACAAAAAATAAGCCCCTCACTATCAAGACACAAGTCAAAAGTGAGGAGCTGTTGTATTTTATATGCTAGTTTCGATTTTTTCAATAATTAGCTTCTGGCACCATGTAGGCGGTTTTTTCTTTCCTGCCACCCAGTCCTGCACGGTGCGATATGGTGCGTCCAGTAATTCCGAAAGCTTTTTGATATTAAGACCGGCTTTTTTCATAGCGTACTTAATGGGATTATTTTCTCTGTCAATGACTTCCTGATATGCTACGGTGTCAGCCATAACATAACTCACAAAACCATTTTGTGGAACAGGCACATCCGCTATTTTACTAGCCTTTGGTACATCCTTCTCATCCATAACGTATAACATTAAATTTAGCACATCGTTCGCATTTTCCATGGCTTCCGCCATAGTATCACCATCGGTATAACAACTTTCTAAATCCGGGAAGGTTACATAATACGTCTTATCTTCATCACTCCAGGTAAATACTGCTGGGAAAATATACTTAGCCATAACGATTCCTCCATAATCATATATTAACAGTTAGGGCGGTTGCCCCACCCTCTCTGCTTAATTCTTATTTAATCCCTGCCTGTTTGAAAATAGCCTTTACAGTCCCCGCCGGTACGTCTTTTGCATGTCTCCAAACAGGAAAACTCTTTTGCGTTGTCGGACTGTAGAACTTGTCATGATTTCCTCCATGCTCTATGAATTTACAACCATGTTTCTTAAGTATCTTTACAAGCTCGGAACGCTTCATATTACCCCTCCTTACAATCATATCGTACACTATGTGTATATGAGTGTCAATATTTATGTGCTTTATATATAAACAGGACGTTCCATCAGGAAGTTTAAACGCTGCTATCATGTCCGCCTTTTCAGACAGATAGCTCCTCATGCGTGCGCCATCGGTACTATTAGTGAGAGTTCCCTGTGACGTGATGAATACCATCAATCCGCCTGGACGCACCTTATCTATGCCGCTGGCAAAGAAAAAATTATGAATGTTGTATCCCTGTATTTTCCTTGTTCCGAACGGAATGTTGGATATTACCAAATCATAGTAGCCGTTAGGTGCTTAACTGTGTTGGAATCCCTTGTATTCAATGTTTGCATTAGGATACAGTTTCTTTGCAAAACGTGATGTAAGGTCGTCTATCTCAATTCCGTGCAAAGAGGATTTGTCCATCATATCTCTTGGCATACATCCAAAGAAGTTGCCAATACCCATTGATGGGTCAAGTACACGTCCGCCCTTAAATCCCAACAAAGAAACGCCTTTCCATATAGCCCGGATTGTAGACGGGCTTGTGTAGGCGTCGTTAATAGTTGCTCTGATAGCTTCGTATTCCTCTTCGGTCAAAAGCTCTTTAAGCTCGTTATTCTTTTTGTCATCAAGGAAAGTAGATTTAAGACCTCCCCAGCCGTTGTACGCTGCCAATACACCCTGTTCTCTAGGTGTCGGCATACGGCTTTCGCTTTCAAGCTGTTTTAAAAGCTTTATAGCTTCGATATTTTGCTGGTAACGTGTTGCTTCTCCAGTTTTCCCTTCAGCAGATTTTGTTATTTCATAGTTTCCTGTCGGCTGATTGTTGACGGTCTCATTTGCTTTTTCTACCGCAGAAGATTGCTTACGTCCTCGTTCGCTATCTCCCACGCTGTCATTCTCGCTCTGTTTTCCGCCTGTTCTCTCTCTACTGGATTCAGCCCTTCTGGTATTCTCTCCATCAGCAAACACTTTTTTCTGTTCTTCTGACATTTTCTTAGTGATTGTTGATTGTATCTCATTAAGGTCGGTTTTTCCACTCTCGTACATTGAACCTACAATCTTAGTTGCCATAGAAACAGTTTTCTCGTTGAACGGGGCTCCTAACGGATAGCTCTTTATCGTCTCAATAATAGCAGGTGCCCACGGCTTTATGTCGTCGCCAAATGTCTGGTGCATTTTCGCCAACCATTTTTTTGCCGTGTTGTATCCATCCTTAATGTATGTGAATCCTAACTTCAATCCCAGTGTATATATTTTAGGATTGAATACAGGATTTGCGGAAAGCTTGCTAAGCTCTGCTCTAAGCTCCCTCAAGGCGTTCACGTTCTTCCGCTGTATTGGAAATATTGTCAGGGGCTACAAGCACTTCATTTTCACTGTCTATAGGAGTGAACCCAGCCGATTTAATCAGCTCATCAATATCACTCTCATTAAACTCGCCAAAGATTTTTGACTTGCTCTCGGAGGTCTTTTCTGCTACATTAGAAGTAACAAAAGGTGATGTTGATTTATTGGCCGCGCTCTGTGCTACAGCTCCAACATTTTTGCTGTATGCACCATTATGAACCACTCCGTCGTTGGTAGCGGAGGACAGGGATGCGCGCCTGTCATAAATCACGTCACCTTCTATTTTTGTATTTTTACGCTTTATTACCGCTGATACAACAGTATAATAAATGTAAAATACCAGAAAGGAAATACAACCTATGGAACACGTTATTGTGGGAATCATACTTGGATTTTTCGCACCAGAATGGCCATTGCTGATTGCCGGGTCGCTGATATGGGGACTGATTGGCTGGGGGGAGGCTGTTTTCCGGGGAAAAAGAGCGCAATTTGCAAAGCATATTGAAAAGCAGCGCCCGGACAAAATCGCCGATATAAACAAAGACTTTTTCATAATGCAGTATATGGTTTCAGCTGCAACCTGTTTGATATTCGCTGTAATTGTATATTTTGTAAAGGACCTATAAAAATGGAGACTGATTGAAAATGCCTCGGCGCATTTCATTCAGTCTCCTTTATTTTGTGTACTTTAGTTTATTTTAATTGTTTAATCCATCTATTTTAATTGGAATAAGTCTTATCCAACGCCTCACGCATACTCTTTATCAGCTTGCCAGCCTCGTCCAGCTTGTTCTCTATAATAAGCTTTACCACAGCACTGCCAACGATTACAGCATCAGCATGTGCTGCCGCTTCAACAGCCGCCTCCGGTGTACCTATACCAAATCCAACCGCAAATGCTACATCTGTATATTCCCTAGCATTGTCGATTACCCTTCCTATCTGGCTGTAATCCACCTTTTTTACGCCGGTTACACCATTGTTGGATACACAGTATATAAAGCCCTTTGCAGAGGTGCAGGTTTCCTTCATGCGCTCTGGTGTAGTACCAGGTGTGATGAATTCTGCCAGTATAAAATCATTAGCAGCACATATTTCACGCATTTCCTCTGATTCCTCATGGGGCAGATCCGGTATTATAAGTCCATCCAGTCCGGCTGCCTTGAAATCAACAACAAATTTTTCAAATCCATAGTGAAGCATGTTGTTAAAATATCCCATCCCCATCAATGGAATCTGCGTAAACTTGCGGATTTCCTTTATGAGTTCCAATTCCTTTGCCAGGTTAATACCATTTTTCAGAGCCATAACCGAGGAGGTCTGAATAACGGGACCGTCTGCCATTGGGTCTGAAAAGGGCATTCCCAGCTCTATTACATCCGCCCCGGAAGCCTCTGCCATCTTAACAGCCTCAATGGTTGTTTCAATATCTGGAGCTCCAGCTGTAACATATATATAAATAGCCTTTTTCCCCTGTGCCTTGAGATTTGCTAAAACTTTATCAACACGTGTGCTCATTCGATTTCCTCCCCTAATGCCTTTGCTACCATCTGAACATCCTTGTCTCCACGTCCTGAGAGACATACAACAACACTTTCATCCTCACTGGTCTGCGGCATAAGTTTTTCAAGATATGCCAGTGCATGTGAGCTTTCCATTGCGGGAATAATGCCTTCAATAAGGGATAATCTCTGGAATGCATCCAAAGCTTCCTTATCGTTGACGGATACGTACTCTACAATACCTGCATCCTTAAAGAAGGAATGCTCCGGACCAACACCAGGATAATCAAGACCTGCAGAAATGGAGTATGCCTCCACAACCTGTCCATCATCATCCTGCAGCAGATAGCTGTAGGCTCCATGCAGAACTCCTGGGATACCAGTGCCGCTTAAGGTTTTCGCATTGTCAGCAACAGCATCGCTGCGGCCGCCGGCCTCTACACCAAACTTCTTTACATCCTTGTCATTTCTAAAGTCGTAAAAAGTTCCAATAGCATTACTGCCGCCACCAACGCAGGCAACAACATAATTGGGGAGATGTCCTATTTCCTTCATGGACTGCTCACGGATTTCCTCACCAATTTCCTTCTGGAAATCTCTTACGATAGTCGGATATGGATGAGGACCTACCGCCGAACCAATAATGTAATGGGTATCAGTAATGTTTGTAGCCCAATATCTGATAGCCTCGCTGGTTGCATCCTTAAGGGTACCTGTTCCGCTGGATACTGGAATAACCTTTGCGCCCAAAAGCTTCATTCTGAAAACATTCAGCTTCTGACGCTCAATATCCAAGGCTCCCATAAATACATGACATTCCATTCCAAAAAGTGCAGCTACTGTTGCGGTAGCAACGCCATGCTGTCCTGCACCGGTTTCAGCAACAATTCTTTTCTTGCCCATGCGCTTTGCGAGAAGAGCCTGCCCCAATGCATTATTGATTTTATGTGCGCCAGTGTGAAGAAGATCCTCACGCTTTAAATATATCTTTGCCTTGCCGTAATGCTTTGTGAGCTTCTCTGCATAATAAAGCAATGTGGGACGACCTGCATATTCATTTAAATAATGTTTGAATTCCGCCTGGAATTCCGGATCATCCTTGTAACGGTCATATGCTTCCTCCAGCTCATTCAATGCCGGCATAACAATTTCCGGAACATACTGTCCGCCATAATTTCCAAATCTGCCTTTCTTTGCCATGTTATTTCCTCCAATTCATTTATGTCTATTAATGTACTATTATGCTGTTATTGATGCTGCTCCGGATACTGACGAAAACGCCCTGGTCTGTGCAGCAATATCATCGGCCCTTACAAGGCCTTCCCCCACCAAAATTCCATCGCAGCCAGCACTGTGCAGCTTTTCTACATCTTCCACTGTGAACACTCCGCTTTCGCTGATAAGTGTGCGCTTTGGATCTGCATATGGCAGAAGCTCCAAGGTATTTTCTATAGATGTGGTAAAGGTTTTCAAATTTCGATTATTAATTCCGATGAACTCTGCCGGAGTGCTGAGAGCGGCCTCCATATCTTTTTCATCGTGGACCTCCACCAAGCAGTCCATTCCCAGGCTCCAGGTTTTATAAACATATTCCTTAAGCTGCTCCGGGGAAAGTATTCTTGCTATCAAAAGAATGGCATCCGCCCCAAGCATTCTGGCTTCATAAATCTGATACTCATCTATAACAAAATCCTTTCTAAGGAGAGGAAGCTTAATCTCACTGCGGACCTTTGCAAAATCCTCATTGCAGCCGAGGAAATGTGGGTCCGTATGTACTGACAGCATGCTTGCCCCATTGGCCTCATAAATATGTGCCAGCTCCTCAACGGAATGAGTTCTGCAAAGCCTTCCCTTTGCCGGGGACTGAAGCTTGCACTCGGCAATAAGGCTCCAGCTTTCTTTATTAAATTTATGTGACATTCTAAAGCCCCCCGGCTCTATCATGTTCTTTATTTCCTTCAACGGCAGATTTCTCTTTGCCTCTGCTACAATGTCCTTTTTTTTCTCAACAATTTCTCCCAGTATATCCCTCTGCATATTCTAACCTCCTGCACTATTTCACACTACACAGAAATTCCCTTATGAGTTCTGGTGATTTTTCTCCATTTATTTCAAGGCTTCCGGATACATCCAGTCCATAGGGAGAAAATATTTTTATGGCATCTAAAGCATTTTCCTTTGATATTCCTCCAGCGACCATAAATGGCTTTTTCAATCCCTTTAGCCCTTCCGTTGCCTCATGCCAATTGAAGGATGTGCCTGTTCCTCCGGCCTTTCCCTTTACAAAGCTGTCTATCAGAATGATTTCTGCCGGAAAGCTGTCCGCCTGTTCTGCACTAAAATTCTCGCCATAGCGATAGGCCTTTATAATGGGGAATTTTATTTGTGAAGCATACTCTTCATCTTCATGTCCATGAAGCTGTACATAATCTAGTCCGCAAATTCTGGCTGTCTGATTTACGTAATCAGGGTCCTCATCTACGAACACTCCCACCTTCATGGCTGATTTAATATTTTTTGCAATCTCTGCAGCAGCTTCAGGCTCTATATATCTACGCCTTCCCTTCAGAAAAACAAATCCGATATAGTCAGCACCAAAGGCTTCTGCCGCCCTTGCCGCTTCAAGAGTTTTTATACCGCAAATCTTTATCTTCAAAATCTCACTCCCAACAAAAAAAGTCATCCCGTCCTGCAATGCAGGGACGAAATGACTTCGCGGTGCCACCCTAATTAAATTACCACAATGATAAAAATAAAAACCATTTCCTCCTTATTAGGGACGAAATGGTTCGCTATGCCACCCTGTGATAATTTATCTCTTCGAGTACAGGTAAAACCGATACCCTAGCCCAATAACGGAGGCAGCCGTTCCAGCCTACTCGCTCTACACTTTCAGTGGACTCTCACGGGACCATTCACCATACTCTTCCGTCCGATCATTTCACCTCCGGTTTCCCGGTCATCGGCTCGCTATGCAGAAGTTTATATGACTACTTTTCCCGATCCATGATTTAAAATCTTTTGTTTGAAACATCAAGTCCTAAACTCGATGGGTCTATACTACACCCATGTAAACTATTTGTCAACGATTTTATCAAAAATATATAAAAAATTATCATCATGTATATTCAAGGTGTACATTGATATATTTAGTCCATTATTTTCATTCTAGCTCTTGGAAGCATTTTTATTATATCTGTGGCAATCAGTCCTTCACTATACTCCTCCGCTGCCAAATCTCCTGCCAGACTGTGGATATAGGTTCCAACAAATGGAGCTGTTCCCTCCTGCACCTGCTTTGTCAGCCCTGCTATTGTTCCGGCAAGTACATCCCCAGAACCAGCTGTGGCCATTCCCGGATTGCCAATGCTGTTGAAAAATACACGTCCATCAGGATAAGCAATAATGGTACACTCACTTTTTACTACAAAAACAGCATTGCTAGCCCTAGCTGTCTCTCTGGCAATGAATATCAGCCCATTGCGCAAATTATGAATCGGCAGTTCTATCAGCCTTGCCATTTCGCCAAGATGTGGAGTCAGTGTTGGGATATGATTACATTCAGCCAGCTTTTCCAACTGGCCGTTAAAAGCAAAAATTGCATCTGCATCCAAAATTACAGGGCAGGATATTTCTTTTACAAGATTTCTCACAAGTTCCTGCGTATCTTCGTGTCTTCCAAGTCCCGGGCCAATAAGCGCAGCATCGTATCCTTCAGCAAGTTTTAACAGCTCAGGAAGAGCACTCATACCCATAATTCCAGGCTCAATTTCTGACACAGGTACTGTCATTACCTCGGTAAGCTTTACCTCCATCAGGTCGTGAAGACTATCCGGTACAGCCAGAGTGGCTATCCCTGCTCCGGCACGAAGCACCGCCTGTGAAGCCATTGCTGCAGCTCCAGTAAGTCCAGTGGATCCAGCTATCACCAGGATTCTGCCGCAGCTGCCCTTATGGCTGTCCAGCGAACGGGGCATTATGGCTGCCTTTATAACATCAACGTTCAAGAGCTGCTGGCATATGGAATCTGAGGTCAAAAGCGCCGAAGGCATACCTATGCTGTCAACAACAAGACAGCCCGTATGCATTTTTCCGGGAGACACATAATGTCCAGGCTTTGGCAGAGCAAGCCCCACAGTAACATCCGCTTTTACAGCAACGGATCCCACCTCTCCAGTATCCGAATTTACCCCGGACGGAATATCTATGGCTACAACCTTCAGACCGCTTCCGTTTATGAGTTCTATTAGTCTTGATGCATCCTCTCGAAGAGTTCCTACAAATCCTGTGCCCAAAAGACCATCCACCAGCAAATCAGACAGCTTCAATGCCAGCTGTAGTTTTTTCCAATCCCGGTCATCCTTCAACTGTGTTATATCCAACCCCATTTTGTTGGAAATTTCCCATTGAATAGCCGCCGCTGGCTTCATATGTTCAACATTTCCCAGAAGGAAAATTTTAACAATGGCGCCAAAGCCTTCCAAATGCCTTGCAGCACAAAGGGCATCCCCTCCATTGTTGCCACATCCAGCCACAATGCAGACAGTTTTCCCAGGAACGTTTTCAAGCTGCTTTGCGACCTCCATTGCTATGCTATGTCCTGCATTTTCCATAAGCAGGGAGTCAGGAATCCCGTATATTTCAACAGCAGACTTATCCATATTCCGCATTTCTTCAGCTAATCCTATCTTCATTAGATTCCCTCCTATTTCTTTTCAAGCAGACATTGAGCTGTGGCATACTCTTTGGAATGGCTGAGACTGATAAAAATTTCAGAAATTCCCCTGTCCTCCGCTAGTGTTTTAAACACTCCGCTAAGTTTTAAAACTGGTGCCCCAAGTTCATTTGAAAGAATTTCAATATCCTGCAGACAACCATGCCTAAGACCAGTTCCCATGGCCTTTAGAAAAGCTTCTTTTCCAGCAAATCTGGCAGCATAGGAGGCAGCCGATTGCGTCCCCCGGCTGCTGCAATAGACTATTTCCTCCGGAGTAAATACTCTCTGTAAAAAACCTGGACTGGCGATTGCCTTTTTTATTCTGCTGATTTCCACAATATCCGTTCCAATTCCAAATACCATATATTCTCCCTGCACTTTACAAAGAAAGGGCTGCTGCAAGCGCAACAACCCTCTAAAAACCTCATCACTGTATAAACTGCATATTCTTGTTATCCGCCTGATAGGTTCTAGCAATAAGGACTTCTACACGGCGGTTTTTAGCCCGGCCTTCCTCTGTATCATTGGAAGCCACAGGACGGTACTCACTGCAGCCAGAAGAAGCGAATCTAACTGGATTAAGACGGCTGTCCTGCGATATTATGTATTTCATGAAATTAATAGCACGAATTGCACTCAGCTCCCAGTTTGATGGAAACTGCGCTGTGGAAATCGGCACATTATCAGTATGTCCCGTAATAATCACGCGCTCATTCATCGGTGCCAAAAGCCCGGCAATAACCGGACCTATCTTTTGTGACTCTGGAAGCAGGTCCGCAGAACCTGAAGAAAACAGGGCCTTCTCCTTGATACGAATCATCAGCCCATCCTCTGTAAGCTCCGTGGAAAGCTCATCCTGCAGCCTATTTTGTTCTATGTACTGCTCCAACTGCTTCTGCATTTGCTCAAGCGCCCGATTTTCCTGAAGATAAGCACTATTTCCCTTATCTTCAGTAGAAGGTATCTCCGCTGAACGTCCATCATTAGGTCCCATTTTATCAAAAAAAGAAGGTCCGCCCGTATTAAAAGCTGAAGAAAAAGCCTGTGCCATTGCGTTCATTTTCTGCTGATCAGTCTGAGACATAGCAAAGAGTGCTATAAATAATGCCAAAAGCAGTGTCATAAGGTCGGAGTACGGCAAAAGCCAAGCCTCGCCATTTTCTTCTTCATGCTTGGGATGACGTTTTTTTCTTGCCATATTATGCCTCCTTCTTCAAGCCCTCACGCTCGGACTGAGGTATAAATACCATGAGCTTTGCCTCAATAGCTGTAGGTGATTCACCAGCCTGCAAAGAAAGTATGCCCTCAATAATCATACGTTTTTCGCTTACCTCTTCTTCGGAAAGGAGCTTCAGCTTGTTTGCCAGAGGCAGGTAAAGAACATAGGCTGTGAATATACCCAAAATTGTAGCGACAAACGCCGCAGCAATAGCATGACCAAGCTTGTCAACATCATTCAAGTTGCCCAATGCCGCTATAAGTCCGATAACGGCACCCAAAACTCCCAGTGTAGGCGCATAGGTTCCAGCCTGTGTAAACATGGAACGGCCCACAGCATGACGCTCCTGCATTACCTGAAGTTCAGCATCAAGAACATCGCTTACAAAATCCGGCTCCATACCGTCTATGACCATACCAAGTCCGGTGCGGAAGAATGGGTCCTCTATTTCCTGGACCTTGCTCTCCAAGGCAAGTATACCTTCACGGCGAGCTGTCTGTGCAAGCTCAATGAAAAGCTGCAGCAGCTCAGCCTTAGAGTGACGCTTTGGTGGAAAAAAAGCAAGCTTTACAAGAGTTGGCAGCTTCTTCAGCTGTTCTAGCTTAAAACCAATAAACAAGCATGAGAACGTACCGCCGATAATAATCAAAAATGCTGCAGGATTCTGCAAGGAGCTTATAGGTGCCCCCTTTATGACCATTCCCACAAATACCGACACAAATCCCATGATAACGCCTATGAGTGTCGCTTTTTCCAAATTTATTCCTCCTCATCCGTAAGAAGTAAAACGGACAGAACGCATCCTTGCTAATCCCATCCGGCACAAATCCCTATAAGTATATCATAGTCAATATTATAACGCCATTGTTCAAGTTTTTCCAAAGGAAAAACATCCCATCTTCTATAGATAATTCCATGGAAAATAATAAAATCCTACTCAATTGATTAATTTATTAAATAAAAAATTTTTATAATTCCATTTAGATATGTTAAAAATATGTTATAATGAGTCCATAATATTTATTTATGTTTACACCCATTATTGCATTAAGATTTTTAACCTGTACAGGAGAGATAACATGGAATTAAGACAGCTTGAGTATTTTCAAATGGCCAGCCGCCTGAAAAATATTACCAGGGCTGCTGAAAGACTGAGGGTCTCCCAGCCCAATATAACAGTTGCAATCAAAAAGCTTGAGGCAGAACTTGGCATACAGCTTTTTGACAGAAGCCAGAAGCAGCTTTCACTTACACCGGAGGGTGCTGTATTCCTCAACCGTGTAGAGCTTGTGCTGCGCAACATTCAGGATGCTGTCCTTGAGGTTAACGATTACAAGCAGCTTCAAAAAGGCACTATAAAAATCGGTATCCCTTCAATGATTGGTGCCTACCTGTTCCCCCGTATTTTTTCCAGCTTCCAGAAGCAGTATGACCACTTGGACATATACCTTTATGAGGAAGGTTCCATGGCTATCCGTGAACAGCTTGAGCGTGACGAGCTTGACTTCGGCATAGTTATTATTTCAAACGTGCCACAGAATCTTTCCAGCCTTAAAATTACCACAAGCCAGATTATGGCCTGTGTACATGAAAATAATCCTCTCGCACAGAAGGAAAGTATTTCCATTGATGACATGAAAGATACTGACTTAATTATGCTCAAGGACGGCTCCTATCTTCGTGAAATGGTACAGAGCAAGCTGAAAAATGCCGGAATTACTCCAAATGTTGTACTGGAATCCAATCAGATTGAAACAATCAAAGGACTGGTTGCCAGCGGTGTAGGCATGGCATTCCTCCTGGACTTCGTAGTTGAGGATACTCCGGGAATTAAGAGCCTTCCACTGGCAGAGCCGCTGAATGTAGATGTGGGACTTGCATGGAAAAAGGACCGCTACATTTCCAAGGCCGCCAAGGCATTTATGGACTTCTGCCGCATGACCCTCAAGCGTGAAAATGAACTTTAAAACCATTAAATATCCCCTTTTATGGGGATATTTTTTTATCCAGTTTAATTGTATGTAAACAAAAAATATAAAATATGATAAAATAACAGATATTCAGTTGCATTTAAAATGACTGGATGAACTACAAATGAGGAGGAGCTTGCATGGCAAATATTAATGACAATTATTTAAAACTCCCCGGAAGCTATCTTTTCGCTGAGATAGCTCGCAGAGTTGCAGCATACAAGGAGGCACACCCTGAGGCAGATATCATCCGTCTCGGCATTGGTGATGTTACCCAGCCTCTGCCCCAGGTATCAATTGAGGCAATGCACAAGGCCGTTGATGAAATGGCTAATCAGGAAACATTCCGTGGCTACGGCCCTGAGCAGGGATATGATTTCCTCATCGATAAAATCATCGAAACCAATTATAAAGGACTTGGCATCGAAAAGGACGAAATCTTTGTAAGCGATGGCTCCAAAAGCGACTGCGGAAATATCCAGGAAATTTTTGGCGTAGACAACACTGTTGCCATCACAGATCCTGTATACCCTGTATACCTTGATACCAACGTAATGGCAGGACGCACCGGAGATTTGAAGGATGACGGAATGTTTGAAGGCATTATCTACATGCCCTGCACAGCTGAAAACAACTTCATGCCAGCTCTCCCTGAGAAAAAAGCTGATATGATTTATCTCTGCTGCCCTAACAATCCTACCGGCACAACTCTTTCCCGTGAAGAGCTAACAAAGTGGGTAAATTATGCAAAGGAAAATGAATCTGTTATTCTGTTTGACTCTGCATATGCAGCATACATTACAGAGCCTGACGTCCCCCGTTCCATTTACGAAATCGAAGGTGCTCATGATGTTGCCATCGAATTCCGCTCCTTCTCCAAGACCGCTGGCTTTACCGGCACTCGCTGCGGATATACCGTAGTTCCTAAGTCCGTGAAGGGCCGTGCAAAGGATGGTTCCCTCCACGAGTTCAACAAGCTGTGGAACCGCCGCCATACCACCAAATTCAATGGTACAGCATACATCATTCAGCGTGGTGCAGAGGCTATCTACTCCGAGGAAGGTCAGAAGCAGGTACATGATCTGGTTGCCTACTACATGGAAAATGCCCGCATCATCCGTGAGGGGCTCCAGGTAGCTGGTATTGAAGCATATGGCGGAGTAAATGCCCCCTATATCTGGCTTAAGACTCCGAACAACATGCCTTCATGGGATTTCTTCGACAAACTTCTCACTGAAGTAAATATCGTAGGAACTCCTGGTGCTGGTTTCGGACCAAGTGGCGAAGGCTACTTCCGTCTTACCGCTTTCGGCGACCGTGAAAATACACTCCGTGCTGTTGAACGCATTAAGACAAACCTCAAGTTCTAATAAAAATTAAAATAACCGCTTATATGGTGCGTGGGGATATTTTCCCCAGACCGTATAAGCGGTTTTTTTATGAAAAAGTAAATTACAGCTCAGAAACTATCTTATCTAATGCTTCAAGCATATTTGAAATATCTTCTTCAGTATTAAATTTTCCAAGACTGACTCTGATTGTACTGTTCGCCTGTGCTTCATCCTGTCCCATTGCAACAAGCACATGAGATGGTTCTATTGATCCGGCACTACATGCACTTCCAGCTGACACAGCAAAACCAGCCATATCCAGGCGTATAAGCATAACATCGCTGGAAATCCCTTTGAATCCAAAGCTTAAATGTCCCGGAAGCCGGTCCAGCCCGATGCCATTAATCCATGCCTTATGGGAAGGATATTTCTCTCCTATGGACATTATCCCCTGCTCCAGTTTTGCACGAAGCTGCTTCAGTCTCTCGCCTTCAGCCAAAAGCTCCTCTTCAGCTTTTTCCGCAGCCAGACCAAGCCCAATAATTCCTGGGGTATTTTCCGTTCCTCCACGAAGGCCTCTTTCCTGTGCTCCGCCGTGTATCAGGCTTGTCAGCTTTGTTCCCCTTCGGATATATAAAAAGCCCATTCCTTTTGGACCATAGAATTTGTGGGCCGAAGCTGACATGACATCGGCATTTAGTTCCTTTACATTTACAGGAATATGCCCTACAGCCTGAACTGCATCCGTGTGAAACAATATATTTTTATCTTTTAAAAGCTCACCTATTTCCGCTACAGGCTGAATGATGCCCGTCTCATTATTTGCAAGCATTACACTTACCAGTATAGTATCCGGACGCAGAGCCTTTTCCACATCCCTAGCGGATATAAGACCATTCTTGCCAGCTGGCAGATAAGTTACTTCAAAGCCCTGCTTTTCCAGCCATCCGCAGGTGTTCAGCACAGCGTGATGCTCAATGCCTGTGGTGATAATATGCTTTCCTCTGTGTCTATTTTCAAAGGCTATCCCCTTGATGGCCCAGTTGTCGCTTTCGCTTCCTCCGCTTGTGAAAAAAATCTCCTCAGAATCCGCCCCTATGAGCTTTGCAGCCTTGCTTCTGGCCGCAGCAACCTCCTTTCGGGACAGCCTTCCAAAATAGTGAATACTGGATGGATTTCCGAAAACCTCTGTCTCATACTTGAAAAGCGCCTTAGCCACATCCGCATCCATTGGTGTTGTGGCAGCATAATCCATATATATGGCTTTCATTTCTTTGCCACCTGACATTTTTTTATTCCATCCTTGCAGAGATCTGCAAGATTTATTTCATCCAATACCTCATTGATTTTGTCACAAACCTTTTCCCAAACACCGCGGGTTACACAGTCACATGCCTTTTGACAAATCTGCTTGTCCGACTCAGCATCATTTAAAAGACAGTCAGCCAATACTATCGGACCTTCCATCGCTGTAATTATACGCCCAATGGTAATCTCTTCAGGATTCAAAGCCAGAGTGTATCCGCCCTGTGCTCCCCGTGTACTCTTCACCAGACCGGCCTTTCTAAGAGAAATCATCAGCTGCTCCAAATAATGCTCGGATATGCCCTGATTTTCTGCAATACTCTTAAGGGATACAGCCCCTTCACCATATCTTTGTGCCAGCTCATACATGGCCATAACGCCATATCGGCCTTTAGTAGATAATTTCAAAAAATCACCCCATAAAATATACCCGAAGGAATTCCGAGTAAATTCCTAGTAAATACATACAAACACCTTATCAAAAATATCGGCTAATGTCAAAAACAGGATTCTACCTGCGCCTATCCGGCCAGCAATTTTTCAAATAAGATTTGATATCTTTTTCCCGTCCATTTTCCGTTGGCTCATAATATATATTATTTTTTATTGCATCAGGAAGGTATTGCTGATTTTTAAAATTATTGGGGTAATCATGAGGATATATGTATTCCGTACCGTGTCCGAGCTTTGCTGCTCCCTTGTAATGGGCATCCCTTAAATGCATGGGAACCGTGCCGCAGTTCCGCCCCCTGACATCCGCCAGAGCCTTATCCACAGCCATGTAGGCAGCATTGCTCTTAGGGGCTGAGGCAATATAAGTAACCGCCTCCGCCAAGGGAATTCTTGCTTCAGGCATACCAACAAAACGTACCGCATCCACCGCTGCCATTGCCACAACCAAAGCCATTGGATCCGCATTCCCCACATCTTCTGCAGCGCAGATAGCAACCCTACGGGCAATAAAATTCACATCCTCTCCGGAGGCAAGCATTCTAGCGAGATAATGTACCGCAGCATCCGGATCGCTGCCACGCATACTTTTTATAAAAGCGGACACCGTATCATAATGATTGTCACCATTCTTATCATAGTGCTGTATCCTGTCCCCAACCACGGACTCAAGGACCTCCAGTGTGATTTTTGCATCCTTTTCCGTAATCATGGCTGCTGCCTGTTCCAGAATATTCAGCCCCATTCTGGCATCGCCGTTTGCAACTCCTGCTATGGTATCCAGAACTTCATCATCACAATGGATATTTTCATTTCCAAGACCCCGTTCCTTATCAGAGAGGGCATTTTTTAATATAGCAACAAGTTGTTCCTCATTAAGCTCTGTAAGTCTTACGATTCTAACTCTGGACAACAGTGCATGATTTACCTCAAAAAAAGGATTTTCCGTGGTGGCACCAATAAGAATCAGCCTTCCATCCTCAACATAGGGGAGCAGAACATCCTGCTGACTTTTATTAAAACGATGAATCTCGTCTATAAAAACTATGGTTCGTTTATTATAGTAATTTCTCTGGATTTCCGCATCCTCAACAATTTCCCGGATATCCTTTATCCCGGCAGACACAGCATTGAGCTTTTTGAAATTACTTCCTGTAATTCCAGCTATCATCTGTGCCAAGGTGGTTTTTCCAGTTCCCGGAGGTCCATAGAGAATCATTGAAGGAATCTGGTCCTTTTCAATCATTTTCCTAAGGAACCGCCCTTTACCAACCACATCCTGCTGACCAGCAAATTCATCAAAATTCCTTGGCCGCATACGCTGTGCCAGCGGCTCATATCCACCTTTTCCCTTATTTGCTGATACAGCAAATAAATCCATTCCGTCATCTTTTGCCATGGTTATACCCCCGTAGAACCCAGTCCGCCTGTGCGTTTCAAGCCCTTTCCTGCCTCATCGCCGTCCACGGTCAGATACTTATAGAAAATTCCCTGTGCAACCCTTGTGCCCTTTTCTATAACAAAAGTTTCTTTACTCAAATTTATTAATGGTACCATAATATGTCCATCGTTATCTTCATTTGAATAATAATCCGCATCAATAATTCCCTGACTGTTTACACAAGCGATTTTATGCTTAACAGAAATCCCCGACCGCACATGAAGTCCCAGATATTCATCTGGCTGCATATACGCCTTAAGACCTGTAGGAACCAGCACAACCTCCATAGGCTCCAGTACACATTTTGTGGCTGCTTCCAGATCATATCCAGCACTGCATCCAGTTTTTCTTGCTGGAAGATTTATGTTCTGATCCTCAAAGCCCTTCGCAATTTCAAATCCCCTTATTTTCATACTGAAATATCCTTTCAAAAATCAAAAATTAAAGAGGGAGTGCCCTTCCCAGCCAACAGCTGGTATTGTGACACTCCCCCTCAGCTACACTCAGACAGAGCTGTTAATCCTTTTTCACGGAATCAAATGACCCCATCAACGGTCTTGCCGGAGTAATGGTAGAAATGGCATGCTTATAAACCATCTGCTGTTTTCCCTGTGCATCAAGGATTACAGTAAAATTGTCGAAGCCTTTCACATTTCCCTTCAGCTGAAAGCCGTTGACCAAATGTATAATGACAGCAACATTTTCTTTTCTAACCTGATTCAGAAAAGTATCCTGAAGATTGATAACCTTTGTTGGCATACATATCCCTCCGATATAGTTTATTGATAATTAATTCGTTTTTTTATTGAAATATCCTTCTATATCTTTATAAACCTGTTCCAAAAGTATATCGCCATCAATATCGTCCACATCATACCAATGTATATAGGGCATTTTTTTATACCAGGTAATCTGTCTTTTTGCAAAATGCCGGCTGAATTTTTTGATGTCCGATACAGCCTGCTCCATAGAGATTTCCCCATCTATATAACGTATCATTTCCTTGTATCCAATGCCCTTCATTGACTGAGCATCCGCTTGAACTCCAGAATCTAACAGCGACCTGACTTCATTTTCAAGCCCCTGTCTCATCATGATATCCACACGATGGTTTATCCGTTCGTAAAGTGCTGCCCTATCCCGTCTAAGTCCTACCACATAAGCATCGTATACCAATGATAAATCTGCATTAGATGCCGCCTCCCGGGACTCTGACAGGCTCTCCTGCCCAAGATGCTGAACCTCTAAAGCCCTTATCACACGTCTTATGTCATTTACATGAAGCCTTGCAGCTGTTTGAGGGTCAACTTTTTCAAGCATGTCATGGACATAGGCCTTTCCTTTTTCTTCAGCCAGCCCCTCAAGATATTGACGATATTCCTTATCCTCACCGTTTGAATTAAACTGATATCCTTCCAAAAGAGATTTTATATACAAACCTGTTCCACCAGCCAAAATCGGAATACAGCCCTTATCGGAAATACGGCTGATTTCTTTCGCCGCAAGTTTTTGAAAATCTGTAACGTTAAATCCCTCATTCGGCTCAAGGATGTCAATCAAACTATGGGGTACTCCAGCCCGTTCTTTCATATCCGGCTTTGCTGTACCTATATCGAAGCCCTTGTACACCAGCATGGAATCCCCTGATATTATTTCTGTATTCAGTTTTTTGGCAAGCTTTATTGAAAGCTCGGTTTTACCAACAGCTGTTGGACCAAGTATAACAATAAGCGGTTCTTTACTCATACATCCCTCGCTCAAAACTATTAGTCATTAAGAACAATACTTTCGCCTGGAACAAGGATATGAACATCCGCTTTGGTTACAGACTCAACAATCTCCTTGAAATTGTCCGGCTCCTGGGCAATCACCGGCCAGGTATTGTAATGTACTGGAATAACATGCTTTGCACCCAGCCACTGAACAGCCTGTACCGCATCCTCCAGCCCCATAGTATAGTTATCTCCAATTGGAAGCACAGCGTAATCGATACTATCCTTTCGCCCTATAAGCTGCATATCACTAAAAAGTGCTGTATCTCCAGAGTAATAAATTGTCTTTCCACCAATTTCAATCACAAATCCGCAGGCACATCCTCCAGGTACACCGCAGGAATGCAGCGCATTGGTCATCCTCACACGCCCAAAAGGAAATTTGTAGCTTCCGCCAACATTCATTCCATGTACAGAAAGTCCAGGTTTTTGACCCTGACAGGCTCCAAGCACCTCTGGAACACCTATTATAACCGCTTCATTTACAGCTGCAATTTCAGCTGCATCTCCCATGTGATCTCCATGACCATGGGACAATAATATATAATCACATCTAATATCAGAAGCTTTTACAGCCGCCTGGGGATTTCCTGTTAAAAACGGATCAAATAACAGCCTGCTTTCACCATCATCCAGCAAAAAACACGCATGTCCATAAAATGAAAATGTTACCGACACAGAAAACAGCTCCCTTCTTCTCCTAAAATTACACATTCTCGTGATCATATTATAACACACAACTTCTGTTTACTATCTGAAGAGCTTTCATTTTCCTTTAACAGAATTAAGAGGTATAATAATTAGTATTATAGTCTAAAGATATAAAGAGGATTTTATGAACACATACACTTTGGTACTTCCACAGCTTGAAGCCAGCATTAATTCGCCATTCATGTCCGAATCTGGAAAGGAAATTATTTTCCCCCTTGGAGGACGTCCTCCAAAGGATGAATGGTTCAAAGAAGCCGCTAAAAACCGCAATATCTGGGCTGTAGACCATGGCATTGATATATGCAGACGTTGCAGCTGCCCTCCGTCACTTTTAATCGGTGACAACGACAGCGCTACCAACGAGGGATGGAACTGGGGAGAAAGTCTGGGCATCCCCGTTGACAAACATCCCCGTGCCAAGGATTATACCGATACGCAGCTGGCGCTGGTTCATGCTGCAGATTCCTCGCCAGAAAGTTTTTTAATTCTTACCGGTGCCCTTGGCGGACGATTTGACCATGCCTGCAGCACCATTCATTCCGCAGCCCATGCAAAAAATCAGTGCTGTATAGCAGATGAAACCGAGGTAATGTTTTTCCTCAAGGCTCCTGGGGATTCAATTACGGTTAAAAATTTCACCAAACTTCCAACAGCGGTTTCCCTGCTGCCCATAACAAGCTCAGCTGCCGGAGTAACCACCAGCGGTTTAAAATGGGAACTTCATGACACAATTTTATTGGCTGAAAAAGCCAATGCTGTAAGCAACGAAATGCTTACAGCAGAGTTTTCTGTGTCAAAGTCCGGTGTAGGAATCCTTGGAGTGTATATGTATTTTAGCTAATCCTGATTTTATGAATAATGTCTATGCCGAAGGGCCTCATAAACAACAACTGAAGCAGCGGTGGAAACGTTCAATGATTCAGCGCCTCCACGCATTGGAATAAAAATGGTTTCATCAGCGGCCTGAAGCACTGTATCAGAAACACCATTACCTTCGTTGCCAAATACCAAGGCACAGGCTCCTTCATAATCAGCCTTGTAGTGCAGCTTGGCTCTATCATCTAGGGCTGTTACCAGCATACGAAGCCCCTTTTCCTTCGCATAATTTACAAATTCCCCTGCAGGAATTCCAGTCACCACGGGAATATTAAACAGAGAGCCCATTGAGGAGCGCACAACCTTTTCAGAATAAACGTCCACGCTTCCGGCAAGTACAGCAATTCCGCCTAGTCCGGCAGCATCTGCTGTACGTATCATAGCCCCTATATTCCCTGGATCCTGTACTCCATCCATTACAAGTATAAGGCTATCCTTTGCTGTTATATTTTCAAGAGCGTAAATCTTTTTTTCCATAATTGCCAATATGCCCTGCGGCGTTACCGTGCCGCAGGCTTTTTCATATATGCGTTCATTTACAGCATATACCGGCACAGCTCTCTTCTCGGCCACATCAATAATTGCCTTGACTCTGGAGTTTTCCAATGCCTTTTCCGTAACTATACAGCAGCGTATATTCCAGCTGGACTTAACAGCCATTTCTACCAGCCTTATACCCTCAGCAATAAAGAGCCCTTCCCTATCTCTGTACTTCTTTGAGTGAAGTTTTACCGCCAGCTTTATCTTAGAGTTTTCAAGGCTTTCTATTAATTCCATTTGACAGCTCCTTACAATCCAAGCAATACAACAAAAGAGCTGCTACACCGAGGTGTAACAGCTCCCATATGCCTCCAAACAGGAAGCCATTAAGCTCTTTATTAGAGGTTCTCCTTTGCTACAGCAACCAGCTGTGCAAAAGCCTGTGCATCGCTTACAGCGAGGTCAGCAAGCATCTTGCGGTTAACCTCAACACCAGCCTTGGTAAGACCAGCAATCATGCGGCTGTAGGAAAGACCATTCAGACGTGCTGCAGCGTTGATACGTGCAATCCAAAGTCTGCGGAAGTTGCCCTTCTTCGCACGACGGTCACGACGAGCATAGTAAAGAGCCTTCATAACAGTTTCATTAGCTTTCTTAAACTGCTTGCTCTTTGCTCCTCTGTAACCCTTTGCTAACTTCAAAATCTTCTTATGACGTCTATGTGCTGTCACGCCTACTTTAACTCTTGGCATGTCTATTTCCTCCTAATTTAAATATACTGTGTTCCTACGAATTATGCGTAGGGAAGGCACTTCTTAAGGCGGCCGAAATCAGCTGCACTTACGATAGCTGCCTTGCGCAGGTTACGCTTACGCTTAGGGCTCTTCTTCTCGAGAATGTGGCTCTTGAAAGCCTTGCGGCGTCTGAATTCTCCAGTACCTGTAGCTTCAAATCTCTTTGCTGCAGCTCTGCGAGTCTTAATCTTTGGCATTAGTATTTCCTCCCTTGGACTGTCCTTTGGACTGCGCCTTTGGCGCTAAGATCATAGTCATATTTTTTCCTTCAAGTTTTGCTCCGCGCTCAATTGATACAGAATCATTAAGCTGCTCTGCAACTCTGGTAAGAACTTCCTTACCAAGCTCCGGATGAGAAAGCTCACGGCCACGGAACATGATTGTTACCTTAACCTTGTTGCCTTCCTGTACAAAACGGAGTGCATTTTTCAACTTGACGTCAAAATCGTGTTGTTCAATATTGGGACGAAGCTTCACTTCTTTAATGGTAATAACCTTCTGCTTCTTGCGAGCTTCCTTCTCCCTCTTCTGCTGCTCATACCGGTACTTACCGAAATCCATGATACGGCAAACCGGTGGCTTAGCCTTTGGAGCTACCTCTACGAGATCGAGATGCTGCTCTTCAGCCATACGCAACGCATCACGTGTTGCCATGATTCCGAGCTGTTCACCATCTGCACCAGTCACGCGTACTTCTCTGATCCGGATCTCTTCATTGATCCTTAAGCTCTCTTTACTAATAGAAAAACACCTCCCGATAAAATTTTGTTCTTCAAAAAGAAAGAGGCGGCATAAAACCACCTCTAATAAATCACTATCAACCCGTCCGACTGAGCCGGCAGGTGAGAAGCGGTGGCTTCTTCTTGTTGAACTTACTCGAATATATTATCACAGCGGATAAATATAGTCAAGGATTTTCTACTATGAATTAGTATCTCCCTAATACCTTTTACAGTACAGATTCTACAAGCTTTTTTGTATATGTCTGAACTGGATTATGAATTACCTGATTCGTGATTCCATGTTCCACTACCCTGCCATCATGAAGTACATACACTCTGTCACAAAAAGAGCTGATAAGTGCAATATCATGAGATATGAAAAGTATCGCCAGTCCAGTTTCCCGTCTAATATCATTTAATAAATTGATAATCTGTGCCTGTACCGATACATCCAGTGCCGAAGTTGCTTCGTCACATATAAGCAGTCTTGGTCCTTGGGCTATTGCTCTGGCAATGGCAGCACGCTGGCATTCACCGCCGCTGACCTCTGAGGGATAGAGTTTTAAAAAACATTCATCCAGACCAACCAGCTTCATAAGTCTTACAGCTTCAGCACTTCTCTTTTGCCTGTCTGAAATAACAGGCTTCAGCGTAAAATCAAGGCTCTCACCCAAAGTCATTCTTGGGTCAAAGGAGGAACGAGGTTCCTGAAAAATCAATTTCATGGCAGCATATGCCCTTCGCAATTCTTTTCTTCCAGCTCCTGCGATTTTCTGTCCACATACAGAAATCATGCCGCTGTCCGGCGCTATAAGCCCTGTGATAAGACTCGCCAGAGTGGTCTTCCCTGAGCCGCTTTCCCCAACTATGCCGACACACTCGCCATCCCCAACAATAATTGATACATCGTCCACCGCCCTGAAACGGCTTCCATCAGTCTTACGAAAAGTCTTTATTACATGACTTATTTCCAGTATTGGATTCACCAGACCTTTCCCCGAGGTTTTGAACTTCTCTTCCTTTATAAGGCTTTCATCCAGCTTAGGAACCGCAGCCAAAAGCATCCGGGTGTATGGATGCCTTGGATTTTGGAATACCTCCTGCTTTGCACCATATTCAACAATCCTTCCATCCTGCATAACCGCAATTTTGTCAGCAATTTTTTTTGCAACCCCCATGTTGTGGGTTATCATCAAAATAGCTGTGCCAAAATCCTCCCGAAGCCGCAGCAGCGAATCCATAACCTCAATCTGAACTGCTGCATCCAAAGCACTGGTTGGTTCATCTGCCAGCAGTACATCTGGCTTTGTAACCATCGCCAAGGCCATTGCCACTCTCTGATTCATTCCTCCGGAAAGCTGTGACGGACAGCTTTCCAAAATCCGTTCAGAATCATCCAGAGACATACATTGCAATAACTCACAGGCAGTTTTCTTCGCATCAGCTTTAGTAACCAGCGGATTATGGGCGTGCAAAACATCGTAAAACTGTTTATAAATTTCACGGATAGGATTTAATGAAGCCCCCGGCTCCTGAAAAATCACACCAATCCGATAGCCTCTAATGGAGCGCATTTGTCTAGGAGACAGCTTACTAAAATCTTCCCCGTCAAACAGCACCTGTCCATTTGTAATTTTCACATGTCCCGGCAGCTGCACAATGGCATTCATCAGAGTACTTTTCCCCGAGCCGCTTTCACCAATCACACAGGTAATTTCGCCCTTTGCAATAGTAAGATTCACATCATGTAAAATTGTTTTTTCCGCTTCAGGATAACATACAGACAGACTGCGTATGTCAATCAAAGGCTGCTGCATGTAATATTCCTCCTTACGCTGCTTCTCCTTATTTAACACATGTTTTGTAATTAATATGGTAATAATCCACTGGAGACTGATTCAGGCCCTCTACAGTATCCTTCATTGCCATGAACATATTCAAATGAAATATATTGGCATAGGAATTATCCGCTAGGACAATGCGGTCAATCTGCCTGGTAATGTCTGCACGCTTTGCAATATCAAATTCTACAGCCAGAGAGCCAAGCAGCCTGTCCACCACAGCATTGGAATAACGTCCAAAGTTATTTGTTCCGCCAGTTCCGTAATTATTTACCAAATATGAATAGGAATCTCCTGTAGGCATCGTGACCTCTGCATACACACTTAGGTCAAAGCTGCCGGCGTGTCCACGATTCTCCGTGCTTTCCAATTGTTCAAAATTTGTATCTATCCCCAACTGCTGCAGAGCGGATTGCAGGGCCTGGCTGGTCTGTGGAAGACCTGCACGGCCGTAGGTTATTATCTGCAGGGATACTTTTTTGCCATCCTTATCCAAAAATCCGTCACCGTCTGAATCCACATATCCGCTTTGTTCAAGCAGCGCTTTTGCTCCATCCATATCAAAGTCTGGAACATTCTCCAACATAGATTCATCACTAAAAGAGGTGGATGACGGAAAAGTTGCTTTTGTTGGTGTTCCTGCCCCATTTACAAGGACATTTGCATAATTCACCCGGTCAACAGCCATACATACCGCTTTGCGGAAATTTGCATCCCCGGTAAATTCATGCTCTAAATTAAAATATACCTTATATACCCTGGAAGTTGCCGCCTGGGAAATTTTGTAACCCTTGGTGCCATCAAATAGGCTTCTGGCATCATACGGCAGGCCATAACAAGCATCCAATTCACCTTTTTGCAACGCCAATGTTGCTGCATCAAGGTCGTTGGTAGAGCGTATAGTCACATGCTTGCTTGCTGGTTTTCCTGCCCAATAATCGTCAAAGGCATCAAGCTCCAAACGTTCATTTTCCACATATTCAGCTAACTTGAAAGGCCCTGTTCCCACTGTTGCATTGCCATTTTCATCAAGGCTTTTAACATCAACAATTCCAGAATACGGATCGCATAAGCAATTTGGCAGTACAGGATTCGGAGAACGGGTTGTAATGGTCAAAACATTCCCCTCCGCCTCTATCGAAGCAATATTAAGCTCTTTCTCCGCCCGGGCCTGTTTTAAGCAAATTCTCTCCAAAGATGCTTTCACCGCCTGAGCATCCATTACGTTTCCGCTTTGAAAGCGCACGCCATCCTTTAGAACAATCCTCCAGACAAGACCATCCTCAGAAACAGAATACTCCTCCACAAGGTTCTTCTGCACCTTCATATTGTCATCAAATCTGAACAGGGATTCCATAACACCGCTGCGCATACCCACCCAGGCATAGGCACCGGAAGCAGGGTCCACACTTCCTATTTGTCCTCCAAACACAAAATTTTTACGTGTATCTCCGCTATTATCTGTATCAGCCTGATTAGTACAGGCACTAGTCCCAAGCACCATAATCAGCAAAAAAATAAGAGCTATGATTCTTTTCATGTTTTGCTCCTTAACTCCATTTATAACCCTTCGGGTCTAAAACGTCCCTCACGCTGTTTCCAAGTAAATTAAATAAAATTGTAACAAAAAAAATAGCCAGTGCAGGATATAGTACAACCCAAGGGCATTGCTGCATCAAGCTCCGGCCCTCAGAAAGCATACTTCCCCACTCCGCCGTGGAGGCACCAAGTCCAAGAAAGCTAAGACCTGATATGCTCAACATTGCGCTGCTAAGATGAAGTGTTCCCGTTATCACCACCGGACGGATTGCATTCGGCAGTATGTGATGGATAATAATTGAACTTCTGCTTTGTCCATTTAAAACAGCCGCCTTCACAAAGTTTTCCTGCTTTAATGAAAATACATAACTTCTAATCAATCTGGCGTACTGAGTCCATCCTACCGCTGCCAGCGCCAATATACCGTTTTCCAGTCCTGGTCCCAGCATACCAGCCACAGCTATTGACAGTACGATACCTGGAAATGCAAAAAATATATCCACAACACGCATTACAGCTTCATCCAGAAATCCACCGGCATATCCGCTGATTAGACCAACACTGCAGCCTATAAATGCACTTATAGCTACTATAATTATAGAAGCAAAAACAGAGCTATATGCTCCGGATAGGATTCTCGACCAAATGCAGCGTCCAAGCCAGTCTGTTCCCATTAAATATTCATTATTTGGAGGCTGCTTGGCTGCTAAAAGATTTACCATTTCCGCATCATGGGGAGCAAGTTGGGATGAAACCAAACTGAATATACATAGTGCAATAAAAAGTACTAAATATATGTACATTGTCTGCCTGGAACTTAATAGGTGGTTCATCTTCCCACCCCCATTTCATCTCTAAGCCGTGGATCCAAATGATAATAGAAAATATCAGTCAGTAAATTTATAATAATATAAATTACGCTCATCCATACCACAAAGGCCTGAATTGTTGGATAATCCCTGGCTGTTACAGCTGTGATGAGCATATATCCCATTCCTGGCAGAGAAAATATCATTTCCACAGCAGCCGTCCCTCCTAAAAGAGAACCAAGGGACATGGACATGAGTGTAACAATGGTAATCATTGCATTGCTCAAGACATAATGAAAGAGAACGATACGCTTGCTAAGACCACGGGCTACAGCTCCAGCCACATAAGGCTTTCCAAGCTGCTCCAGCACCGCTGCCCTAACCTGCTGAATGTATTTTCCAGTCATTGGAATTGCCAAAGATAATGTTGGAAGAACAAAGCTAACCCAGGATTTTGATGAAAGAATTGGAAACCATCCTAATTTCAGTGCAAAGAAATACAGCAGCAGCAGGGATACTATAAAGTTTGGCATACTGTTCCCAATAAAGCTCAAGAGTCTAACTATGGTATCAATCAACTGCCCTTTTTTTACAGCTGTAAAAATCCCCAATGGAATAGACAATAAAATAGTCACCATAACCGAGGCTGCAGCCAATATCAGTGTATTTGGCAGAGCTGTCATTAGCTTCACTGACACAGCCGCCCCATCAATATAGGATTTTCCCATATCACCATGCATATAATTCCAAAGCCAGCTAAAATATTGTGCAATAAACGGCTTATCCAGCCCAAATTGCTTGCGCATGGCCTCTACCAAATCAGGATTTTGAGCAATCCCCTGTCCCTGCAGCATCATTTCCACCGGATCCTGAGGAGACAAATACATCAATCCATAGGTAAGGAATGTTACACCAAACAGAACTGGAAACAATGAAAGCAGTCTCCATATTACATAGTATGCCAGTGGATGCTGGCTGCGCAGTTTGTTGATAACCGGCATTTAGTTCACCTTCTGCGTTTTATGAAAATAAGGGCTTCTCCGCACATACCATAAAGGTATAAATCGGTGCATTCATTTCCCAATCCAAAGGTTCCTGCACATCTGTCCCGATATCATCTATAATGCTTTTTACATCCATGCCAAGCTCTTTTAAAACAGAACAATCCCATTCTGGACGTTTTTTCTTGGAAAGAGGCAGATCATAGGCCGCACGCTCCAAATCTGCAATACGCTCTGGTGGAAAATCCCCCACAGGATTATAGTCTTTATGCTTTGCATAAAAATCCGCATCATGAGTTTCCTTTTCCCTGCGAAGTTCATCATCATACAGATAGAGATACCAATTTGCATCAAAATAAACTATCCGTCCACCAGGTACCAGCACACGATTCCACTCAGACAACGCCTTCTCAGGATATTCCAGATTCCAGATTACATTTCTGCTGACAATCAAGTCAAAGCTGTCATCCTCAAATGGCAGAAACTCCCCCCTATGTAGCACGAAATTCACTTTCGCCCCATAGCTGTCCGCATTTGCCTTTGCGTGCCAAAGCATGTGGTCCGTTACGTCCACAGCTGTTACATCATGACCATCTAGGGATAAATTAATCGCAAAGAATCCCGGGCCTGTTCCCACATCAAGAATTTTTAGCTGTTTCTTTTTGGGAGCATAGGAAAGGATTAAATCCCTCCAGGCTTTCCTTCTCCAATCATTCATCTCAGCAATATTTTGTGCGCTATAAGTATGTGCTCTGTCTGACCAGTACGAGGTCAATGTATCCAGTACTTCAGACTGTTTTTTTTCTTCATTCATAATGACAACTCCAAGTATAAACCTATTTTCCACTATAACATAAAACATTATAGCAATCCCCCAGAAAGGATGTAAGCCTCCCTGGGGGATTAGAATGTATCGGTATAAGATGTTGCGGCAATTACCTATGATCACATTTTTTGCACTGAATCATTGTTGAATCCGTATCCTCATGGTAAAAAACGCCAGCCCAGTGGCAGATGCTCTGCAATATTGGCACAACTGACTTCCCTTTTTCAGTAAGTGAGTACTCAACCCTCGGAGGAATTTCATCGAAGGATTTACGATTCACCATCTGGTTTGCCATAAGTGTTTTCAAAGTTGCCGCCAAAACCGCATCCGTTATATTTCCCATTTCCTTTCGCAGTTCACTGTAACGCAGGGTTTCCTTAACGGATAGAACACAAATGATTCTTGAATTCCATTTTCCGCCAAATATATCAAGACCATATTCCAATGGGCATCGAATATCGCTTTCCAACTTTTTCTGATACATGACAAAACCACCTTTCACTATATATTATAACGCCATTGTTCAGGTTTTTCCGCAGGAAAAACATTCCACATTGCGTTTCAACGAGGAGGGAGATATTAGCTCGCCTCCTGTTATTCGCTTTTCATCCCCCACCTTCAGAGGATGGAGGACATCTTTTTCCTCGTTATAAGGAGACAACATGTATTTCGCTAGTTACTATTAAATTTATTAGTAACACATAAATTTGCTTATATCTTCTTTCCATTTAGCTTAGAATTTATAATCAGATTTGTCAGGTATAAGACACAATATCAATGGAGGGATTTATCATGAACAGTGAAAACAAAACTGTAAAAGCTTACCTTGAAATCACAATGACCATTCCTAACGAGAACCGCCCTGCTGCTGCAAAGGTCTACACAGATTATCGTCAACCCTTCCTAGATACAATCGAAGGAGCTATTACCAAAAATCTGCTGATTCGTGATGAGGACGTTCAGGTCCTTCATGGCTTTGATTCTGCTGAACATGCACTGGCATATCTTTCCAGTGAGATGTTTAAAAATGATGTATTTGTAGGCCTTCAGCCCCTTTGGACCTCCGCCCCGGAGGTTAAAATCTATACTGTAGCCTAAATTCAATCGAATAAACGGAACAGCAAAAGCCCCGCATAGCGGGGCTTTTGCTGTTTCTTATGAAACTTACTTGCTTCTTCTGTCTTCTCTAGTGGAAATTTCCTGAAGAATGTTCTTTATGAAATCATCAACATTCATGTCAGTGCTTTCCTTATGGCCATATTCACGAACAGCTGCAGTATTGGTTTCCATCTCCTTGTCACCAACAACAAGGCTGTATGGAACCTTCTTTACCTGGCTCTCACGAATCTTATAGCCGACCTTCTCGTTACGGTCATCAACCTCTGCACGAATGCCAAGAGCAAACATTTTCTTCTTAAGCTCATATGCATAGTCAGCATGCTTGTCTGTAATTGGCAGAATCTTAACCTGTACAGGAGCCAGCCATGTTGGGAATGCACCTGCATAGTTCTCAATGAGAATACCAATGAAACGCTCAATGGAGCCGTAAACAACTCGGTGAAGCATTACAGGACGATGCTTTTCGCCGTCCTCGCCAACGTAGGTAAGGTCAAACTTCTCAGGCATCAGCATATCCAGCTGGATAGTACCGCACTGCCAGGTACGTCCGATGGAATCACGGAGATGGAAGTCAATCTTAGGACCATAGAATGCGCCATCACCCTCATTTACGATATACTTCAGACCACGGTGTTCCAACGCACTCTGAAGAGCTGCCGTAGCCTTTTCCCAAATCTCATCAGAGCCCATGGAATCCTCAGGACGGGTGGAGAGCTCTGCGGTGTAGGTAAGACCAAAAGTGCTGTAAACCTCATCAAAAAGATTGATGGTATGCTGAATCTCTTCCTCAATCTGATCCGGAGTAATAAAGAGATGAGCATCATCCTGAGTGAAGTTGCGTACACGGAAAAGACCATGAAGCGCACCGGATTTCTCATGACGGTGAACTATACCAAGCTCGCCGAGACGAAGAGGAAGGTCACGATAGCTGTGCTGATGGGTCTTGTACACAATCATTCCGCCCGGGCAGTTCATAGGCTTTACAGCGTAATCCTCTTCATCAATTTTGGTGAAGTACATGTTTTCAGCATAATGCGCCCAATGACCGGACTGCTCCCAAAGCTTGCGGTTCAGAATCATAGGAGTCTTTATCTCCTGATAGCCATAACGGCTGTGAACCTCACGCCAGTAATCAATCAGCTGGTTGCGTACAACCATGCCGTTTGGATGGAAGAACGGGAATCCGGGACCTTCTTCATGAAGGCTGAAGAGATCCAGCTCTCTGCCCAGCTTGCGGTGGTCACGCTTCTTTGCCTCCTCAAGCATGGTAAGGTATGCATCCAAATCAGCCTGCTTCTCAAAGGCTGTTCCATAGATACGCTGGAGCATCTTGTTCTTTTCGTCTCCACGCCAGTATGCACCAGCAACGCTCTGAAGCTTCAAAGCCTTAACTTTTCCAGTGGAAAGTACATGGGGACCTGCACAAAGATCAGTAAATTCGCCCTGGGTATAGAGAGAAATCGTTGCATCTTCCGGAAGATCATTTATGAGTTCTACCTTATAGCTCTCGCCCTTTTCCTCAAAAAGGTTCAATGCATCAGCACGGCTTACCTCGCTGCGCTCAAGCTTAAGATTTTCCTTTACAATCTTCTTCATTTCCTTCTCGATATTCTCAAGATCAGCCTCAGTAAGCTGTCTGTCCATATCGATATCGTAATAGAAACCATCATCAATTGCAGGTCCGATTGCCAATTTTACATTGTCAGCCTTATAAAGTCTTTTTACAGCCTGAGCCAGTATGTGGGATGCTGTATGGCGAAGTGCCCATCTTCCGTCAGCATCGTCAAATGTAAGAATTTCAACCTTTGCATCATTCTCAAGTACTGTAGAAAGATCCTTGGTTTCACCATCAATCTTTGCAGCCAATGCTTTTTTTGCAAGGCTGTTGCTAAAGCCCTTTACAAAATCCAGAACAGTACTGCCGCTTTCTACCTCACGAACGGCACCATCCTTAAGAGTAATTTTTAACACAACTAATCCCTCCTAAAATAATAAAGACCCCATCCCTATATAGGGACGAGGCCATTGCTTCGCGGTTCCACCCTGTTTACTGTTCCTAGGAACAGCCAGCTTGACGTTGTTAACGAAGACATCTCCGTCCGGATGTACAAAGCAGTTAAACATGCCCTTCCAACCGAAAGCTCAGGAATGGTAACAACGGACTCTGTCCAAAATCTTCACAGCAACCGATTTCTCTCTGGGGATGAATATCCATCATCGTGTTTCCATCATAGCATTTTTAAATATACTCAATATGTCTGTACTCTTTCAGACGACTAAAATTATAACGCCATTACTTAAGTTTTGCAATAGCTAAACTGGTAAATATCCTATCATTTGTTGGCTGTAAGACTTGCCTGATTGTTCCTGTTCAGCACAGGAACCTTTATACTTTGTCCCGCCCTAAGCTCAGTCTTGGAATCTATTCCGTTGACTTCAGCTATAGCCTCAGTCAAATTATCTCGGTCAGCACTGTCCACAGTATATCGTCCAGCAATACTTTCAATGGTCTGTGTTCCTGTAATCTTCACGGTATCGAAATCATTGCTCCGTAAATAACTGTTTGTTAGATGAAGCGGAGCCATTGTTATTAAAAACAGTATAAGAACTACCCCTATGGCTTTTTCCAAATCTATACTAAGCTCTATCTTCATCTTCTTACCCTCCTGCGGAACATTCTTTCTTGGAACTACTGTTCTTGTATATATAATATCACGAACAATAGTTCCTGACAAGAGGTTTTTAGAACAAATTTTCTATTCAATTTTCACCTTCATAGCGGTACACCTCAACCCAATTGCGGTCAAAGGGAGTATAAAAATCTATCTCTCCGCCCTGGTCACCGGTTACCCAGTCTCCTCCCTTGGGATTTTTGACTCCTCTAGCTTCAACTACCATTCCATTACCTATATAAATGGCTACGTGATGCTCAGGAATGCACACGATATCTCCACGCTTCAGATTATTTTTTACAGCTTTCCAGGAATATTTCTTAAAGCCTCCAATTGTCTGCAAATCAGCCCATATTGTATCTGCATCCCCGGTTTCCTGTCTGCCTCCATAGAGTCCCATATATGCCGGATTTTTCTTCCATGCATTTATAATGTCAAAACCAGCATAATCCAGTGCATGATATACCAAAGAGGAGCAGTCATAGTCCGGGCCTTCCCGTGACCCTGTATAAGGATGGCTGGCTGTAGCATTTTCCTTGCCCTGGGAATATCCGTGACTTTGGTCGTTAGCTATTCCAATGGCCCACTCCACAGCCTTCTCTATTTTAGCTTTTCCTGTGTTAGACATTGCTGTGGCTTCTGCTGTCAACCCCTGCCCCACCGCTGCAAAAAAACACAC
The DNA here is from genome assembly GCA_963592185.1 of bacterium. GTDB lineage: Bacteria > Bacillota > Negativicutes > Selenomonadales > Selenomonadaceae > CAVAVT01. Next base: position 32,103 of record CAVAVT010000018.1, read on the forward strand.
AGCTATAGCCAATATACGAATAAAAATTTTCAATATTATACAACCTCCTCTAAAATTAAGTATATTTTTCCAATATCTTTATGAAAGGTTTTTCCTGTGGAAAAACTTGAACAATGGCATTATAATACCCATATATGAAAAATCCCTTTAAGGAGGATTGCCATGATTACCGTTCAAGGCTCAGTTATAAAGGAGCAGGGCGTCACCTTTGCCATTATCGCTGTCAAACAGACAGTTACAAATTATACAGTCAGAGCTACAGAATTTCGCAGGGAAATATCTTATTATTTCCCCAATATGCCGATAATACTGGTATCATTTGACAGTCAGGGACATCCACACTATTACGGCCGAAAGGATATTGTAGAGTTTCTCCAGTCCATCAATGTAAATCAGATTCCATGGAAAGAATATCACATATATTAACAGGAAAAATGTCAGTACCACCAATTTCAATTGATGGCACTGACATTTATTTTTTA
>CAVAVT010000019.1:0-29723 GCA_963592185.1 bacterium
CTTGGAAGCATGTCCTAGGAAAACTCGCTAATGTGATTGTGGGCAGGTCTGGGACATACTTTTTTCATCTTCGGCTGAATGTCCCGGCACATATTGCTCAGCCTAGTCATAAGAAGGGCAAAAATTCACAGGTGAATTTTTGAAAGGGAGTTACATCTAATCATTGCATTGGCTAGTATGCCGGGTCACTTTCCTTCGGAAAGAGTCGCCTCCGATTCCAAAAAGCAGTCCCAGCACCTGCTCCTCTACTCATAATACTAATCATCTATGATTATAGAATATGATTCGAATTAAAGCCTTGGAAGTCGTGCCCTCAGAAACCTTTAGCCGAGACTCGGTACTTGATGATTTGCAAGCCGGTAGGCGAAGCAAGAATCTAGTACCGCTAGCGAGGCTAGGAGCGAGAGCGTGTTTCTGAGGACATGCTTCCAAGGCTTAAGTCACGAATACGAATCAAAGGAGGTATCCAGCCCTGAGTACAAAGAAAACTTCGTAGATATTTTCTTAATCTATAGTAGTCTGGACTTGCCCCATCAATACTTCACAATCTGAATCTTTCTCTCACAGAATGTGACGGGCTTAAGCCCTATCATTTCAGCAAAATCCTTCGCCCGGTCAAAAGCATTCCCAATAGCATCAGCTGTATGAGCATCAGAGCCAACACTGATATACTGGCCCCCAAGCTCCTTATACCTAGTATAGACCGGCACAAGTTCCTTTAATGCCTGACGGGATGCGAGACGACGGGTGTTCAGCTCCATAACGGTATCAGTTTCAATAGCCGCACGGAGAACATCATCGATTTCCTCACGGAAGGAGGCGTACTCCACCTCTGGATTGTCATAGGGCGCATACCTGCAAATATAATCTATATGCCCCAAGATATCCACAAAGGGATGCTTTCTGAGCTGTTCTGCCATGAGCCTATAGTATGTGCCAAAGATTTCTTCCTTGGTTTTGCCTTCATAGCCCTCAGGATAATATATATCCCGATTGCCAACAACATGAATTGAGCCAATAACCTGGTCAAAGGGAGCTCTTGCTATAAAGGCTTCATTTTGAGCCACGTCCCCCTCACACATGCCGATTTCCACACCCAGCCTTAGATTTTCCCCACGGAAAGGTGAATACTGCTTCCAATACTCATCCGTATCAAAGGAAAAATCTATTGCCTCCGGACAGCCGCAGTCAAAATGCTCAGTAAATACCAGCCCGATATTCTGCGCCTTTGCTGCCGCCAAAGCTTCCTCTATTTTCATTTCGGAATCCACAGAGAATTCCGTATGCACGTGATTGTCGAAAAACATCAAACCGCCTCCTCAGGCTTCCTTTGATTTCATCAGCGCCTGGGCTATCTGATCCGGGCATGAGGTCCCCTTTCCTCTACAGTCTATCCCCTGAAGCTTTTCAATGATATCATCCAGCTTCATGCCCTGAATCAATGACTTAATTCCCTTGAGATTGCCGTTACATCCGCCCTCAACCTCAAAATTCTTCAATGTGTCTCCTTCAACTTCAAAATGCATATGTCTGGAGCATACACCTACAGGCTGATAATCAAATTCCTTCATGATATTCCCTCCTAAAAAATACAATACACAAAAATTTTAGTTGTTTCCAAGTTCCCTTGCTATGGCCGCAAACTCAGCCAAGGTAAGGGTTTCGCCACGTCTGCCAGCATCCACTCCGGCATTTTCAAGGGCTTTAGCCAGAAGCTCCTTGTCAAATCCAGCTGCCTTCAATGCATTTCCCAGGGTCTTTCTGCGCTGTCCAAAGGCACCTTTTACCACACGGAAAAACAGCTTTTCTTCCGCTGCATCCTTAATATCCACCGGCGGAGTTTCTCTTACCCTGCAGGCTATAACCACAGAGTCCACCTCTGGCGCTGGTATAAATGATTTCGGTGGAACGTCCATGGCTATATGAGGCTCTGTGTAGTACTGTACCGCAACAGAAAGCGCTCCATATGCCTTGGTTCCAGGCTGGGCAATCATCCGCTCAGCCACCTCTTTTTGAACCATTGTTACCAGCTGGGTTATTGGCAGCTTTTTCTCCAGCAGTGTCATGAGTATGGGGGTGGTTATATAATAAGGCAGATTTGCCGCCACCTTGAATTTTTCCTCCCCCATAAGTGCCGGGATATCTGTCTTTAGAATATCCCCAGGTATCAGGGTAAAATTTTCATAACCTTCAAGGGTTTTCGCCAAAACCGCCGGAAGCTTTTTGTCCAGCTCCACAGCTGTCACGTTTGCGCCAGCCTCCAAAAGTCCCTGGGTAAGGGTACCAATGCCCGGGCCTATTTCCAAAACCCTGTCGCCGGGCTGGATTTCCGCCGCCTCAACAATACCTCTTACAATGCCTGCATCAACCAAAAAATTCTGCCCCAGCTTCTTACTGGCTCTCAGGTTAAAGGTTTTCAAAATATGTCTTGTAACCTGGGGATTGGCTATCTGTGGCTGAATCATTCCTCCACCCCGCTTTTCTCATTATCATCAAGTGCTTTTACAGCCTCATTAAATTCCTCACGAGTGACTCCATAATGGTTCAGCCTGGTGAGAAAAGTTTTTGCATTTGCATATCCTACACCTAAAATAGCGCCAGCTCTGGCACGTCTTTCCGATGCTGAATCAGAGCCGCTGAGGCCGTGAATCATCAAATCTGTACCTGTAAAGGTCTCTGTAGGATTCCAGTCCAAGGTACGGACCTTCTCCAGAGCCTTTCGGATGGCCTCCGGCGAGGCCTGCTCTATGCCAATATCGTTGTTGGCTGTTGCATCCTCCTTTGGCACGAAGGCATGTTTGGCTTCTGGGAATCTTTTTGCCAAAAATTTTCTTATGCGTTCACCGGCGGAATCCGGATCCGTCATAATAATGATTCCACGCTTTTTATATGCCTGTTCCACATCTGAAAGACATCGTTTGTTCAGCCCAAAGCCGCCCGTAATGATGCAGTCCGCCTCAACAGCCTTGTCGATTGCCACAACATCCATTTTTCCTTCTACTACTAAAACTTCCTTTATCATAAATCCGCCTGACACTCCTATCAGCCTTATCCCAGTATCTCCAATACTTTCCGATATACGTCCTCATGAATCGCTTCTATGGTTCTCGGACCGGGCTCACCGTCTTTTTCCTCACTGCAGGGAATCCTCACCCAGCCATACTTATCCGCAAGTTCCGAATAGGCCTCATAGCATCGGTGAAGATAGCTGGTATCCCTTTCATGTATGTCCTTACTGTTTCCATCTTCAGCGGCCCTTGCTGAAATCAGCCTGTCGCTGACCGCTGGGTCCATATCCAAAAAAATCACTAAATCCGGTACAGGAAGCCCCAGTTTCACATATTCAAAATCCCAAAGCCATTTCAAGAAATTTTCCCGCTCTTCGGGATTCGTCAGCTTTACCGCCTGATGAACCATATTGGATGTGACATATCTATCCGCCAGAATGATTCCGCCGGACTCATATTCCTTCTGCCACTTCATCCGGTAGGAGGCATAGCGGTCCACAGCATAAAAAGTTGAGGCTGCATAGGCATTAACGTCTCCAGCCTTGTCCCCGAAGCTTCCCCCAAGATACATTTTAACCAATGCGGAGGAATCAGATTCATAGTCAGGGAACTCCACCTTTTTCACAGGATAGCTGTCTCTTTTCAGATGGTCACAAAGCTCCCTTGTCTGGGTTGCCTTTCCGCAGCCATCCCCTGCCTCAATTATAATAAGCTTTCCCTTTTTAGCTGCCAAGGGAATCCCTCCTTACTATTCGCAGGGTCTTAAGCCCTGTATCCTCCGGTCCCACCACTCTGAGACCGGCTTTCTGCATACTGCGTATATATGCCATGATTTCTGCGGTGACAATATCGCCCGGGCAAAGAACCGGTATTCCCGGGGGGTAAAAAAGAACCGTCTCCCCTGAAATCTTCCCCTCTGCCTCATCAAAAGGAATGGAAAAAGTATCAGAAAAAAAAGCTTCCCTAGGGCTTGCTCCCTGTGGAGGTATCTCTGGAAATGCCGGCATAATCGGCACTTCAGCTATGTCTCTTCCTGAATTTTCCTCCCGGCATATCTCTGAAAGCTTCCTCAATGCCTCTAGCAGACAGTCTGCTGTCTCCTGATTATCCGCATAGGAAATAATGAATAGCACATTGTAGGCATCTGACAGCTCGCATTGAATTTTGTATTTATGGCGAAGTATTTCCTCCGCCCTGACTCCGCTTATTCCAAGACCTCTTACAGAAACAGTAAGCTTTGTGGTATCCAGTCCAACAGCTCCGCTGGAGCTGAGTTTCTTCAAATAGTCACTGGAAAAACACCACAGTCCCTCAATTTTATTTATTTCATTCCGAAGGTATTCCGACAGCTTCACAGCTTTTTCTAAAAGGGCTTTTCCATCCTCTGCCATTTGAAGTCTTGCTATATCCAGTGATGCCATAAGGAGATAATTGGGGCTTGTTGACTGCAGGAGCCCCGAAGCCTTCTTTATCTTTTCATGGCTGACCCTCGGACCCTTTAAATGAAGTATTGAGGTCTGGGTCATTGAACCTATTATTTTATGGGTGCTCTGTGCCACCACATCCGCCCCTGCATCCAGTGCCTGCATAGGCAGCTCTTCGCTAAATTTCAAATGAGGCCCATGTGCCTCATCCACAAGCAACAGCATATTATTTTCATGAAGAATTTTTGCTATCTGCTGCAAATCCGATGTAACTCCATAATAAGTAGGATACACCGCCAGCAAAGCCTTTGCATCCGGATGGCTCTCCACAGCATTTTTTACAGACTCCACTGTAAGTCCCATGGGGATGCCCAATGTATCATCGATTTCCGGCTGTATGAAAACCGGTACAGCTCCGGCTAAAATCACGCCGCCAATAACCGAGCGGTGTGCATTCCTTGGAAGAAGCACCGTATCTCCGGGATTCAAGGTCCCCATGAGCATCACGTGGATTGCCCCTGTGGTTCCATTTATCATGAAAAGGGTTTCATCTGCTCCATAAAGCTCTGCCGCCAGGTCCTGTGCCTCCTTAATGCACATGCTTGGATCATGTAGGTCATCCAGCTCCTCCATAAGGGAAACTTCCTGCCGCAGGCCCCAGTCAGTAATCAGCTCCCGAAGCAGGGGATGCGCCCCCAGGCCCTGCTTGTGTCCCGGGGTATGAAAAGCAACAGCGCCATCCTCTGCATAGACCTTCATGGCCTGCAGAAGCGGCGCTTTGTACTGCTCTTTTCCGGGCTGATGGGATTTATTAAATGTACTCATTTCCGCTCCGCCGCTCCGCTTTTCTGTATATCTGGATAGGGATAATTAAGATGTACTCTGGTGCCCTTTCCAGCTTCAGAGGTCACGGTAAGCTCCGCCCCAATAATCTTGGCACGCTCTTCCATGCCTGTCATGCCAAAGTGTCCCTGGCTATTCTTACGCTTCTCCGCCACGGCCTCCATGTCAAATCCCTTGCCATTGTCGGATATCAGCAAAGACATATGTGATTCGGTGAAAAGAATCCTGACATTTGCTGTCTTTGCTTCCGAATGGTGGGCAACATTGTTAAGTGACTCCTGTATTATACGGAAAATCCCAACCTCGACATGCTTTTCCAGCTGTCTTTCCTTGCCATCCACCTGCAAAGCCGCATCTACCATTCCGCGTTCCTTCATTTTCAAAAGGAACTGCCGCAGAGCTGGTATAAGTCCCAAATCATCCAGTGACATGGGCCTCATGTCAAAAATAACCTGACGTACATCCGTAAGGCACTGGCGAATCTGCCGCCGAAGCTCCTGCAGGCTGGCTTTTGCCTCATCCGGCTGCCGGTCCACCAGTCTCTCACAAATACTGGACTGATATATGAGATTTGCAAGCTCCTGTGCCGGTCCGTCATGAATCTCACGAGATACCCGGTAGCGTTCATCCTCCTGGGCACGGATAATCTTAATCCCAAGAGATTCATTTTTGCTGGCGGTTTCCATTTTATCCACAGCTGTGCTGAGCTGTGACATAAGGTAGCTCATTACAGAGCCAATATGCATTGCAAGTTGTTCCGCATTGCTCAAGGTGTTCTCAAGCCTGTGAAGCCTCAGCTCCATGCGGTCCCTCATGCTGCGGTACTGAAATTCCTTTTCCCGTTCCACACCCAGCATAACCTGAACATTTTTTACTGACTCATAGCATTCTTTAATTTTATCCTCGGAGTAGTCAGCAAAATTGCTGCTTACCTTTACCAGCCGCTGCTTTTCGCTTTGTTCTTGACTGGCAAGCCTGTCCACGATTTGGATGCTTTCAAGGACCTTTTTCCGCACATCCTCAAGACTTCTGCGGCAGTTGTCTACCTCCTGCTTTGTGGACTCATATATTTCAAAAATCTGACCCTTGCTTTTTTCTATATTTTCTATGGTGTTATTAAAAATCTGCTTAAGTGACAGCTCACCATCAGTCTCTCCAACAGAAACTGATGAAGCTTGGCCTTTTCCAGGCAAAATCCGTCCGTCAACCATTTAATCACCCTCACGATAGTATACTCTACTTTATTTTACCCCACAGCCTGACATAACGCAAAATAATTTAATATATGCATAAAAAGAGCACAACATCTCTGCTGTGCTCTAAAAAATTTATACTATTAACTTTTTTTCTTCAACAATATCCAAGTCTGGCGAAAGCTCTGCTGACTCTTGTTCCCACACCACAATCTGGGCTTTTTCAAAGCCATTAAAAGTGGTAGCTGCTGCATTAGTGTAGGCTCCGCAGTTTGGAACCATGATGCGGTCTCCCACCTGAAGCCTTGGCGCCATGATATCACGTCTTACCACGTCTATGGAATCACAACTGGGACCTACGAAGGTGGATGGCTTTTCGCCCCCAGTCTTGTAGAATTCCAAGGGGAAGGTCCAGTGGTCAAACAATGTACCGTTCAGGCTTCCGTACAGTCCATCGTCCAAAACATACCAGGGCTGTCCGTTCCTTTTCTTGGTGCCTATAACTGTAGTCACAAGGTTTGCCGCTGTTCCAGATATATATCTTCCTGGCTCCGACCATATCTCAGTATCTGGGAAAAGTCTGTCAAGCTGTTTTCGGATTCCGTCCATCATGCCCTTTAAATCCACACGGGGATTTTCCAGGGATGGCACAGGAAAGCCTCCGCCTATGTCAAGGACATTAAGCTTCATGCCCTCTGCCTCAGCCTCATCAAAAAGTCTGCGACACAGAAGCAGTGCCTCGCCGTAGGCCTCGGAGGTCAGTGACTGGCTTCCCACATGGAAGCATATGCCCTCCGCTTTAAGCCCCATTGCCTTTGCCTTTCTCAAAAGAGGAAGTGCATCTGCCGGATCTGCACCAAACTTCTCATTTAAATCCACAACCGCCCGCTGGTTCTTTACCTTTATCCGCACCAGACATCGTCCCCCTGGCACATATTCCGCCAGTTTAAAAAGCTCGCTTTCGTCATCAAAGGTAAATTTGCTTACGCCACATTCTGCTGCAGCTATAAGCCCTCTCCTGTCCTTTACAGGATTCGCATAAACCATACGGTCTCCAGCAACTCCCAGTTCATGGAGCTGTCTGATTTCCCCAGAAGATGCCACATCAAAGGATGCCCCCATATCCATCATATGACGGAGTATTGGCTCTGCCGGATTTGCCTTAATGGCGTAAAATACCCGGACCTGGGGAAGCCGGCTTTTGAGAAATTCATAGTTTTCCCTGATCTTATCCAAGGACACCACCATAAATGGAGTTGGAATACGATCTGCCAGTTCGTTCATTTCTTTTTCGTTCAGTCTAAACTCTTTCATAACACTCTCCCATTCCCTAATGTGCAATCTATGCACATTTATTTGCCGGACGCAAACACGTCCTGACAGTATTGTAGTATTTTTAGAAGATTTATAAACCGTAAAAATCCGTTATTTGCCAATTGCTATGAATACATTAATTTAAAAGCTCTATTTAGCAAAATACTTGCTTTTCTTTTAAATAAACCTTAAAATTATACTTATGGCTATTCGGCTTTAGTACAAATTATATTAGGGGAGATTTTTAAATGAGCATTTTTTCCCGTTTTCTTCCTAAAAGAAAGCAACCTGAAATCAAAAATAATATTCCTAAGGAAAAGAAAAGCATCCGCAAGACCTTTGGAATGTACTGCCACAAGCATCACCACACCTCTGGCGACAAGCTTTGCCCGAAGTGTACAGCTCTTCTGGCTACCGTTATGACAAAAATGAACCGCTGCCCTTACGGAATCACAAAGCCTATTTGTGACCGCTGTGAGATTCCATGCTTTGGCAAAACCCAGACCGCTGAGTTCCGCAAGATTATGAGCTCCACCACCGGCCTGAGCATGTTCTTCCGCCATCCTGTACTGGCATTCAAGCACAAGATTGCAAGCATGAGCTTTGACTATGCAAAGTACGAGCAGGAAAAGCGCCAGCGCAAAAAGGACGAGGCAAAGGCGAAGAACGCCAAGGAAAAGGCTAAGTCAAAGGAAAAGACTTCTAAGTAATTTACCTTGAAAATTTTATTTTGTAACACTAAAAGGATTCCTTCCCAATAAGCGGAGGGAATCCTTTTTTGCGCCCTTGAAACTATCTGTGAATGGTCCAAGGCCCATTCTTAATCGGTCCGCTGTCATCGCTTTTTCCGATAACAGTTATCTTTTTATTGAGTTATACAAAAGCCTTCTCGTTATTTATAATTTATGGCGTTGCATTTTTGAAGAAAGGCTGATGATAAATTGATGAAAAAAGAACCCTTATGGACACGTGGATTTGTGCTTGATACCCTTATAAACCTAGGAATTTATATCATATACTACATGCTGATGGTTGTAATTGCAGTGGAAGCCCTTCAGATGGGCGCAACCGTAGCGGAGGCTGGTCTTGCCTCCGGTATCTACATTATCGGCGTACTGCTGGCAAGACTGGTGGGAGGCAGATATATTGAACTTACAGGCCGCAAGAAAATGCTTTATGGCGGCGTAATATTTTATCTTCTTACGACCCTGATGTACTTCTCTTTTGACTCAATGACCGGACTGTATATTGTACGTCTGCTGAACGGCATGGGCTACGGCATAGCAGCAACAGCTACCGGAACTATTATTGCCGGAGTTATTCCCCAGTCACGCCGCGGTGAGGGTATCAATTATTTTGCCTTGAGCCTGAGTCTGGCGGCAGGTCTTGGACCATTGCTTGGAATGCTGCTGCAGGAGCATCTGAGCTTTGTTTACATCGTAGACTTCTGTATCGCCATTCTGGCTGTCTGCCTCCTGGCAACCTTCTTCCTAAAGGTGGATGAAATTCAGCTTTCCCCTGAAAAATTAGCTGAGCTTAAGACCTTCCGGGTGGATAATTTTATTGAACCCCGTGTACTGTCTATTTCCATTGTTGCGTTCTTTATGGGCATCTGCTATTCCGGTGTGCTTTCATTTCTGGGAGCATACACCAAGGAGCTTGGACTTTCTGGAACCGGCCCGATTTTCTTTGTGGTTTATGCCATTGTAATCACTCTTATCCGCCCCTTTGCTGGAATCATGTTTGACCGCAAAGGCGAGGATTTTGTTATGTACCCCTGCTATATAGCCCTTTTCATCGGTCTTATGATGCTTGGCATGTCTCAGGACAGTATTCTACTTATTGGTTCCAGCGTGTTTATCGGACTGGGCTATGGTACCTTTATGTCAAATGGTCAGGCAATCTGCGTCAAGCTTACACCTGCTTACCGCTCCGGCATTGCGGTTTCCACATATTTTATTCTGCTGGATGTGGGACTTGGATTTGGCCCCTATTTCCTAGGAGCTTTCAAGGACAGCGCTGGCTTTAGCGGAATCTATGAAGCAACAGCCATCGGAGCTCTCTTATGCGGTGCAATTTATTATCTTGCCTACGCCAGAGTCCGTGATAAACAGCCAACCCCCAACGAAGACGAATGTCTCGACGAGGCGGCTGTATAATGTATTATATATTACCTCCCATGACTAGATGACCTAGCCCTGGGAGGTATTTTTTTATAAAAGGCTCCATACTTGACTAATTTACAGCCTAAGGCTATCATAGCCACTAGATTGTTTTACAAATCGACCTTGATTCCAGCAAGAATGGAGATATTATGGATTTGCCAACTATACAACAGCTTAAATGCCTTATATGCTACGGTAGTGAAAGGAATTTCACACGGGCTGCCATAAAAGCCAATATTACCCAGTCCGCCTTTAGTGCACAGATAAAAAAGCTGGAGGCGACTGTAGGAACACGTCTTATTGTTCGCTCCAACAAGGAAAGCCACCTGACTGCCGCTGGCGAAAAGATGCTTATTGCTGCAGAAAAGCTGATATCAGAGCTTCAGCAGGAAATCTTGGAAATCCGGGGACAGGAGCCTGATTCCCCAACCCTGCTTAAAATCGGCGTTATACGGAGCATGGGTGATGTGCTGATGAACCGGCATGTCCAGTACTTCAAACAGGAGAAAAAAAGTCTGGACCTTGCGGTGTATGATATGGAAACCTGTGAAATTTTAACGGATTTACGGGATGATAAAATCGACCTAGCTTCAGTGTATATGATTCAGGAAAAACCTTTTTCCGGCTATGCTCAAGTACACTTTTATAAGGATCCTATGGTATACTATGCTCCCTGCAGGAGCAATATTTCACAGTCGGTAAGCCACAAGGATATAGCTGATTATCCCTTGGTGTATTATCCTGACAATTATTTTATTGAAAAGCCCATACGAGATTATTTTCCAGCCAAATATCTGCCAGCAAAAACCGCCATTCTCTCAACGCCCTATGCCATGGTGCATTTCTGCCAGCAAAATACAGCTGGTGCCATACTGCCCCTTCGTTTCTTAGAGGCTCTGGGCGTTCACCAGGGTATCTATCCTTTGGAAGTGCCATTGGTACTAAATGCCTGTATAGTATTTAAAAAGGACAATCCTAAAATATCAGCCATTAAGGAATTTACGGATTACCTGTGCAAATGCTTTGGCGAAGATACGTAATTTCAATCAATGCAAACAAAAAGCCCCTTCGATACTTTTCAGTACCAAAAGGGCTTTTCTTTTTGCTAAAAATTAATAGTTATCAGCTACAGGATGGAAGTATGCACGGGGATGAGCGCAAACTGGGCAAACCTCAGGTGCCTCAACATCGGTGCAGACATATCCGCAGTTTGCACACTGCCAAATAATCTTCTCGTTGCGCTTGAATACCTTATCCTCTTCAACATTGGTCAGAAGCAGCTTGTACCGCTCCTCATGCTTCTTCTCAATCTCGCCTACAGCGTCAAAGAGCTTTGCTATGTTTTCAAAGCCTTCCTCACGAGCTGTCTTTGCAAACTCAGGATACATGGAGGTCCACTCGTCGTTCTCGCCCTCAGCTGCAGCCTTCAGATTTGCAGCGGTGTCGCCAATACCAGCAACCAGCTTGAACCAGATCTTTGCATGCTCCTTCTCATTGTCAGCGGTTTCAGTGAACACGTTGGAAATCTGTACATAGCCGTCCTTCTTTGCACGGGATGCAAAGTAGGTGTACTTGTTACGTGCCTGAGACTCTCCTGCGAAAGCAGCCCAAAGATTTTTTTCTGTCTGAGTTCCCTTTAAATTCATATGCTCTCCTCCAATTCTAACATATACCCCCGAAGGTCCATACACAAAAGGCCTTACAGGCGGTTATAAATAACACATAGCAACAATAACTTATTCCGTAATGGATAATTATTATTTGTTAATATTATATAAGGATATTTAGTCTGAGTCAAGTATTAAAGGAAAATTTTTCTGTAAAATTACATATTCTTTACTGGCGTTGCACCTCTGGAAAGGGCAATGGCTCCAGTTCTTGCAACCTCAACTATATCGTACTCTGAGAGCATTTCACAGATGGCATCTATCTTACTCTGGGCACCAGTCAGCTCAATGACCATTGTCTCCGTACCGATGTCGATGATTTTTGCTCGGAAAATATTAACTATATTAACGATATCCGCACGAGTTTCCTTAGTAGCACGGACCTTTATCATGATAAGTTCCTTGATAACGGATTCAGCCTCACTCAGGTTGACGATTTTAATTACATCAATGAGCTTTGAAAGCTGATTAACAACCTGTTCCAGCTCCTGATTGTCATCTACGGACACAACAATATTGATTCGGGTTACCTCATCCTCTTCTGTATATCCGGCATTTATGCTTTCAATATTAAACGCTCTGCGGCTGATAAGACCGGCAACATGTGTCAGGACACCGGGCTTGTTGTCTACCAATATGGCTAATAAATATTTTTTCATTACTTATTTCCTCCATCCTCTGGAAGAACCATGGTCTCCAAAGGCGCACCAGGTGCAACCATAGGAAGAACATCCTCCACATCCCCCAGCATTACATCCACCAGTACAGGTCCCTTATGGTCAAGGGCTGTCTGAAGCACAGACTCCAGCTTGTCCGGGTCCTCCACACGGTATGCGGTGAGGCCCATTGCCTCTGCCAGCTTCACCAAGTCGGTGTGTCCGTTCAGCAGGGTATGGGAATAACGCTTGCCGTAGAACATTCTCTGCCACTGAGTAACCATTCCCAATACATGATTGTGGAGTACAATGATTTTTACATCAATATCATTATCTGCTGCGGTGGACATTTCCTGACAGTTCATCATGATACTTCCATCGCCGGTGAAAAGCACCACCTGACGGTCAGGCTCTCCCACCTTCGCACCGATGGCCGCAGGAAGTCCATATCCCATGGTACCAAGACCGCCGGAGGTAAGGAACTGTCTGGGTGCTCTGCTGTTGTAGAACTGGGCAGCCCACATCTGATGCTGTCCAACATCAGTTGCAACAATGGCATCATCTTTAACCAGAGAGCTTACAACCTCTATCAGATGCTGGCCCTTAATCTTTCCAGGAGCCTCGGCTTTATTGTATGAAAAAGGCTTTTCCTCATTTTTGCGGATTAAATCTTCTCTCCACTCTTTAATTTCTTCTTTCAGTCCGGAAGCGTGAGTCTGAAGCGCCTTTTCAAAGAGAGGCAGTGACCAGCGCAAATCTCCCAGAACCTTCAAATCAACTGGAACATTTTTATTCATCTCAGCTGGGTCAACATCAAAGTGAATTACCTTTGCCTTAGAAGCAAATGCAGCCAGCTTGCCGGTAACACGGTCATCAAAACGGACACCGATTCCCACGAGAAGGTCGCAGTCCACGATAGCCATGTTTGCAGCATAGGAACCATGCATTCCAGCCATTCCAAGGAAGCTCTTTTCATCTGAAGGAACACATCCAAGTCCCATAAGGGAGCTGATGACAGGTATACCGGTCTCAGAAATAATACGGCGCATGGTGTCGGACATGTTGGAAAGTGTTACGCCGCCGCCAATGAAGAACAGTGGCTTTTTAGCCTGGGCAACAGTCTTTGCAGCCTCTTCAACCTCAGACTCTGAGCCGGTAAATTCACCGGAATATCCTCTGAGATGAACAGCTTCAGGATATTCATACTCAAATTCTGTAGAGAAAACATCCTTTGCAATATCTATTACAACTGGTCCCGGACGTCCGGTTCTTGCAATGAAAAAGGCTTCCTTGATAACTCTGGGGAGAGTATTTACATCCTTAACAAGGTAATTATGCTTTGTAATCGGAGTTGTTATACCTCTGACATCAGCCTCCTGGAAGGAATCCTTTCCGATATAGGGATTTCCCACCTGTCCAGTTATACATACGATGGGAATGGAATCCATGTTGGCTGTGGCAATTCCAGTTATCAGATTTGTTGCTCCAGGACCTGAAGTAGCAAAACATACGCCTACCTTTCCAGTGGCTCTGGCATATCCGTCCGCAGCATGTACAGCCCCCTGCTCATGTCTTGCCAAAATATGTCTGAATCCCATTTTGTAAACCTCATCATAAAGATCCAGCACAGCACCGCCGGGGTATCCGAATACAACATCTACATTTTCCTTTTTCAGGCTCTCTAATATGGCCCTTGCACCATTTATCCGCAAGAAACAGACCTCCCATATATGTAACGCTTATACGTTCTCCTAAAATTAAAACACCTATCGTATATTATAACAAAAATGTATACAATATTACAACAGGTGTTTTACCGAGAAGACATTTTGTCCTTTTTATATGAACTTTTAATTTAAAACTGTCTCAAATAAGGCTAAAAATCCATTTATCTGTCAAATTGCTTTACAAGATTATTCAGCTCAAGCGCATGTTTTTTCGTGAGACAGCCCTCTTCCATTCTCCAGGTCCAGTTGTTTTCCGCAGTTCCAGGAGTGTTCATTCGCTCACTGGCTGGAAGGGCCAAAATATCCCATACTGGAACCATTGCTGCACGTGCCTCAGAGGCATATGCCTTCTTTATCAGCTCATTGCAAAGCTCCTTCATGTCAGCACTGTCACTTGCTCCAAGCCAGTGTCTCACAGCCTCCCGGTTCCTGTCATCCAGGTCCTCAGTCAGCCATCCAACAGTGGTGTTGTTATCGTGAGTTCCTGTATAGATAATGCTGTTTTCCGGAGCACAGAAGCCTACACGGCCAGCTGAATTGAAGCCAAGGGTGAACTGCAGCACCTTCATTCCCGAAAGTCCGCATTCCTCCCTGAGTTCATCCACCGCAGGAGTAATAATTCCTAGGTCCTCAGCAATAAACGGCAGCTTTCCAAAATGCTTTTCCAGAACATCAAAAAATTCCTTGCCCGGACCCTTAATCCACTGTCCATGAATTGCATTCTCCGCATCTCCGTCAACCTCCCAGTATGACTCCAGACCGCGGAAGTGGTCTATCCTGATTACATCCACCAGTTCCAGGAGACGTCCGAAACGCTGTTTCCACCAGCTGTAATCTTCAGCCTCCATGGCATACCAGTTGTACTGGGGATTGCCCCACAACTGGCCGGTGGCGCTGAAATAATCCGGCGGTACTCCGGCAACAGTATTTGCCCTGCCGTCATCCCTCAAATCAAACAGTTCCTGGTGCATCCATACGTCAACGCTGTCTCCGGACACAAAGAGCGGCATGTCCCCAACGATATCGATACCCTTCTTGTTCACATAGGTCTTCAGCTCACTCCACTGCTTGTGGAAGATATACTGTACAAAGATATGATATCCAATGGAATCCTTGCAGCTGTCCTCATAAACCTTCAGGGTTTCAGCATCTCGCTTTGCAAGCTTTTCTGGCCATTCATACCAGGGCCTGCCCACAAAAACATCTTTCAAGGTCATGTACAGGGCATAATCCTGTACCCAGCCCTTTTCTGCCTCAATAAACTTTTTCCATCCGGCAGAACTAAAGCCTTTATTTTTCTTAAAGGCTGCATAGGCCTTCGTGAGAAGTCTGCCCTTTAATTCCTTCGCAGCCTCAAATCCCTCTTTTCCCTTTGGCATCTTCTTGGAAAGCTTTATATCCGCCTTAGTCAGAAGCTTTTCCTCCACAAGCTTTTCAGGTGAAATCAACAGCTCGTTTCCTGCCAGTGCGGAAATTGACTGATAGGGGGAATAGCTGTCCCCAACTGGATTCAGAGGAAGAATCTGCCAATAGCTCTGTCCTGCCGCCTTCAAGAAGTCCGCAAAGGCATAGGCCTCCTTGCCAAAATCTCCGATTCCGTAGGGTGATGGCAAGGATGTAGGATGATTCAGGATTCCGGCTTTCCGGTCAAAATGCTTTACAGCTGGCTTCAGTCTGTACACCCCTGCGGAAAGTGCCGGAAGTGTAACTTTGAGTCTGCCATTTTGAACAGCAATCTCATGCCCAGGATTTAATACATCCTCAAATATTCCTGATGCAATATCCACCACATCAAGGCTCGCCTCAACCTCAAGCTCACTGCTGCGGTTCAGTGCCACAACGTACACCGCATCCTCCGCTGCATTTCCGAAGACGTCCTTTCCGTTTCTGATTACCCTTGCGTAGCTCAGCACGTCTCCACCGTTGTTCAGCATCAAAAGCTCGCCGGTTCTAAGAGCCTGAGCTTCATTTCTCAGGGCAATAAGCTTTTCGTAGAAGTTCCGAAGCTCTGTGTCGCCGCCATTCCAGTCGTAGGTTCCTCTGTTTCCCGGATCCTTGAAGCCTTCCATGCCGATTTCATCGCCGTAGTACACGCTGGGAACTCCCGGGAAGGTCATCTGCCACGCAGCAGCCAGCCTTTCTCTCCGAAGGCCCAGTTCACGTTTTTCTTCGCTGAGTTTGTACCTTGCCTGCTCAATTGCCGGCATTCCCTCATGGCACTCAGCCTGTCCAAGAAGTGTCAGGATTCTCTCCCTGTCATGGCTGCCCACAAGATTCATCATGGCATAAAAATTCTCTTTTGGATAATTTTCCTTCTGATTCTCTATGCGCTTCGCCACATGCTCAGAGGAATCCTTGCACAGCAGAAAATCCAGAACCATCTGTCTAAACGGATAGTTCATGGCTGAATCCATCTCATGACCGCACAAATACTCTCTGGGAACTCCATACGCCACCTTGTTGGAGGCATCCTCCCAGACCTCGCCAATCAGTACAGCCTCTGGATCTGTCTCCTTCAGCTCCTTGAAAAAGGCACGGCTGAATTCCTGGGGAAGCTCATCGATAACATCCAGCCTCCATCCGCTGGCACCACGCTTAATCCAGTTTTTCAGCACACTGTCCTTGTTCCGGATGATAAAGTCCATGTAATCCGGATGGGTCTCATTCACATTGGGCAATGTGTCAAAGCCCCACCAGGATTCATAGTCATCGGGATAATTTCTAAAGCTGTACCAGTTGTGGAAAGGAGATGTCTTAGACTGATATGCTCCCACGCTGTCATAGCGTCCATAGCGGTTGAAATACCGGCTGTCGCTGCCTGTATGGCTGAACACACCGTCCAGAATAATTCTGATTCCCAATTTTTCAGCTTCAGCGCAAAGCTCTGAAAACTCCTCATTGGTTCCCAGCAGACTGTCCACCTTGTTGTAGTCTCCAGTATCATATCGGTGATTGCTGGCAGCCTCAAAAATAGGGTTCAGATAGATTACAGATATTCCCAATTTCTTCAGATATGGAAGTTTGGATTGTATTCCAGCTAGATTTCCGCCAAAGAAATCATAGGACACGATTTCCTTGGTATCAACATCCTTATAGTAAAAGGCGAAATCTTTGTCTGAAAGGTGCATTACAGCACCGGGCTTATCCACCTCTTTCAGACCTTTCCTGCAGAAACGGTCAGGGAAAATCTGATACATTACAGAGTTTTTAAACCAGTCCGGGGTCTTTGCTCCCTCATCGTAAACTGTGATTTGGAAGGACCCCGGCTCATGATTCGTGGTTATTCCACGGCCTCCAAGCTGCTCATAATTGTTTCCGTAATAGCCTATTTTTCCATGACCTTCATCAAGAATGAAATAGTACCAAACAAGACAGCCCTTTTCAGGCATATCAATATCTGCGGAATAAACTACACCATGGGAACCGTCATCCAGATAAGGGGCCATATCCACCAGAGTCTCGCCTAATGCTTCCTGCCAAAGCCTGACCCTCACCTTCAATTCCCCACGGGCATCCCGTACCCTTAATCGAAGCCTCACACGGCTCTTTGCCTCTACAGCTCCAACGGGAAAGCGATAATATTCATCACGTGAGTCATGCTCTAAACTAAAATCCTTTTTGAAACCATTAAACTCGACTCCGGGCATATAAGCTCCTCCTAGATATTTTTTATTCACTAAGCAGCTGGTTGTAAAGCTCCTTGTACTTGCGGGCAGAATCATTCCAGCTGTAATCACAGTTCATTGCATTCTTTGTAACCTGCAGAGCTGTGGATACCTCACGGGTATTTGCCACCGCCTCCTTCATTTTGAAGAGAAGCTCGTGGGCATTGAAGTTCGAGAACACGTATCCATTACCTGTCTCATTGTCCTTATTATACTGATGAACAGTATCCCTAAGGCCGCCGGTCTCCCTGACAATCGGTGCAGCACCATAGCGCATGGCAATGAGCTGACCGATGCCGCATGGCTCGTAATCAGAGGGCATGAGGAACAGACTGGATGCTGCATAAATCTTCTGAGCCAGCTGATTTGAGAAATAGATGTTTGCGGATACCTTGGTGGGGAATCTCCACTGAAGCCCCTTGAACCAATCCTCATACTTCTTGTCGCCAGTTCCCAAAAGTACAAACTGCACATCATTTTCATGCTGCAGGAACTCATCCATAATGCGGACTACCAAATCCAGTCCCTTTGCCTCCACCAGACGGGTAACCATACCAATCATGATGGCGCTGCGCTTCTCAGGAAGACCAAGCTCCTTCTGAAGCGCCAGCTTATTATCAAGCTTTTTGTCCAGGGAATTGACATCATATTTTTCAAAAATATTATTGTCTGTTGCCGGGTTGTAAACATCATAATCAATGCCGTTTACAATTCCGTAGAGAGAATCCTTTCTGGAACGAAGCAGTCCGTCAAGACGCTCGCCGTAGTAAGGATACTGAATTTCCTGAGCGTAGGAATCTGACACTGTGGTGACATAGTCAGAATAAATGATACCGGCCTTCAGGAAGTTTACAGCATCATAGAATTCCAAATCACCGTTGTTGAAATACTTCCAGTCAAATCCCAGAACGTCGCTGACAACATCCTTGGGGAATACGCCTTGATACTTCAGGTTATGAATGGTCAGTATGGTCTTGATGTTCTTATAGCGGTCATCACCCATATGCTCAAGCTTCAGCATTACGCTGATGAGAGCGGTCTGCCAGTCATTGGCATGTACGATATCCGGCCAGTAGTCCAGGTAAGCCATAAGTTCTACCACAGCACGGCAGAAGAAGGAAAATCTTTCCGCATCATCGCCATAGCCATACAGGCCTTCACGGTTAAAATATTTTTCGTTATCGATAAAGTAGTAGGTAATTCCGTCCAGCTCATAGGAATCCACCCCTACAAACTCCCTGCGCCAGGCTACAGAAAGCTCCGTGCTGAAATGGTGCTTCATGTTATGACGGTATTCCTCAGGAATAGTGCCATACTTCGGCATCACTACACATACCTCTATACCCTGTTTCTTAAGTGCCTTTGGAAGTGATCCTGCAACGTCTGCCAATCCGCCTGTTTTTATAAAAGGTACAGCCTCTGAAGCTGCAAATAATACTTTCATGTTATGTCCTTTCCAGTGTACGCACCTCAAGTATGTATCAAACGGCTGAAATACTAGTCTGATTCTATTTTCCAGCTTTCCTTGCCGCCTCGTCAAAACGCTGCGCAAGGCTTATTTCCTGCTGGCTGTCTGCATTAGCCTTCATTTTCAAATAAATCGTAGACAAAGGCGGTATGGTTATCTGAATTGACTGGCTCCGATTGTGCCAGCAAATATCCTCAGTCTTGAATTCTCCTTCATTGAGAACTCCAGAACCTCCGAAATCTCTTGAATCACTGTTGAACACTTCAGTATATACACCCTTGCGAGGCATACCTATACGGTAGCCCCCGTATACCTCAGGAGTGAAATTGCAGATTGCAACAATGAAATCATCAGGATTTTCACCCTTTCGGATGAAAGAAACCACACTGTGGTCCGAATCATTGCAGTCTATCCACTCAAAGCCGTTCCAGTCGAAATCAACCTGCCAGAAGGCCGGTGTGTCGCAATAGAACTTGTTGAGGGCTCTGGAATACTCTAGCATTCTCTTATGCATCTCATATTCCCTTGCCAGATGCCAGTCAAGACTGTCATCATATTTCCATTCGATGAACTGGCCGAACTCGCCGCCCATGAAAAGCAGCTTCTTGCCGGGATGCGCCATCCAGAAACCGAAGAAAGCACGAAGCCCAGCAAATTTCTGCCAGTAATCCCCAGGCATTTTGTTCAGAAGGGAACACTTGCCATGTACCACCTCGTCATGGGACAGGGGCAGTACAAAATTCTCCGAAAAAGCATACATCAGGGAGAATGTTAGCTTGTCCTGATGCCATTTGCGATACACTGGATCCAGGCTCATGTAGGACAGCATGTCATTCATCCAGCCCATGTTCCATTTATAATTGAAGCCCATTCCACCTGCATAAACAGGCTTGGAAATCATTGGCCAGGAGGTGGACTCCTCAGCAATCATAAGGGCATTTGGATGATACTTGAACACCGTCTCATTGAGATTTTTAATGAACTCCATTGCCTCAAGGTTGCCAGTATCACCATGCTTATTGGGCTGCCATTCTCCGTCCTCACGGGCATAGTTCAGGTAGAGCATATTGGCCACCGCATCGATGCGCAGTCCGTCAATATGATATTCCTCCAGCCAGAACAGTGCATTGGAGATAAGGAAGCTCTGGACCTCTGTACGGCCGTAGTCGAAGTTCAATGTACCCCAGCCCTTGTTCTCCGCAAGCTGTTCATTGTCTGACTCGTACAGGTTCTGACCATCAAACATCCTAAGTCCCGGATCATCCTTGCAAAAATGTCCCGGTACCCAGTCCATTATGATGCCAATGCCATTTTCATGTGCCGTGTCCACCAGATACATAAAGTCCTCCGGTTTTCCGTAGCGGCTGGTAATGGCGTAAAATCCTGTAATCTGATATCCCCAGGAGCCGTCAAAGGGATGCTCGCTCAGGGGCATGAACTCAATATGGGTGTAATTCATGCTCTTTACGTAGCTGATGAGCTGATCTGCCATTTCACGGTAGCTCAGCAATCTTCCCTTTTCACCTCTGCGCCAGGAGCCCATGTGTACCTCGTAGGTAAGCATGGGGGAATCATAGGAACGATGCTTTTTCTTATTTTCCATCCATTCTGCATCGTGCCACTCATAATTTGAAAGCTCATACACCTTGGAGGCTGTATCGGGCTTAAGTTCCGCATAGAAGCCGTAGGGGTCCGCCTTCATAATGTGCGGTCCGCCCCATTGCGGCTCAATTGCATATTTATAAACAGTCTCAGGCTGAATTCCTTCAATGAATACCGTCCATACCTCACCATCGGAAATCCTTGTCATGGTATTTACCCGGGTGTCCCAGCCATTGAAATCTCCCACCACACTTACGGATTTTGCATGAGGTGCCCAAACAGAAAAGCGTACTCCCTTTTTTCCGCCCTGCTCTGTAAAATGTGCTCCCATCATCTCATAAGTATGGTAATTAGTACCTTGATGATATAAATAGAGATCAAACTCGCTAAGCTCTGACGTTTTCACTTGCAGTCCCCCTTTTCTCAAACAGTCCCGGCCCCACACGGGGGCCTTTTGTTAAAATGACTCTTTTTAAAGGAATCCCAGCCTATGCTTCTATGAAATTTTTATCAATCAGCGGATGTGCCAAATATCCTCGGCGTATTCACGGATAGTACGGTCTGAAGAAAATATTCCAGATTTTGCAATGTTGATTGCGGAGGTCTTCAGCCATGCATACTTGTCTGCATAACGTGCAAGCACCTCTTCATGCGCCTTGCGATATGCATCGAAATCCTTCAGAATGAAGAATTCATCATTACTCTGGAAAATATAGTTATAAAGGGAGCTGAAGTTGCCGAAGGTACCATCATTCATCTGATCCATAACCTTGCGGACAGTTTCATTGGTGTTGTACTCATTCCATGCTGAGTAGTTTCCATTCTGATAGTAACTGATTACTTCAGGGGCACGGAGACCGAAGATTACACAGTTTTCAGTTCCAACAGCATCACAAATCTCAACATTTGCGCCGTCCATTGTACCAAGGGTCAGGGCACCGTTCATCATGAACTTCATGTTGCCTGTTCCGGAAGCTTCCTTGCTGGCGGTGGAAATCTGCTCGCTGACATCTGCTGCAGGATATACCAGCTCGCCTACGGATACACCGAAATTCTCAATGAATACAACCTTTATCTGTCCGTTGATATCCGGATCGTTGTTCACCTTGTCAGCCACAGCATTAATGAGGCGGATAGTCTCCTTTGCCACATAGTATCCAGGAGCTGCCTTGCCGCCAAAGAAATAGGTTACCGGTGTACTAAGCTTATAATCCTTGTCATTCTTCAGTCTGTCATACTGATACATAATATGCATGATATTCATCAGCTGACGCTTGTAGGAATGAATTCTCTTAACCTGAATATCGAAAATGGACTTGGGATCGATTTTAACGCCCTGCTTATCCTTAATATATTTTGCAAGGATTCTCTTTCTTGCTGTCTTAACTCTGCTGAGAGCATCCAGGAATGTTTTCTTTTCCACATATTCCATAAGATTTGCAAGCTGCTCCGGCTTTCTGTGCCATTTTCCAGAGATTGTCTTGTCCAAAAGGGTCTTAAGCTCAGGATTTGCACCAATGAGCCAGCGGCGATGGGTAATGCCGTTGGTCTTGTTGTTAAACTTCCAAGGCTCATACATGAATGCATCGTTAAGTGTAGTTTCCTTAAGGATATTTGTATGAATCTGTGCAACGCCGTTTACGCTGTGGCTTCCAGCAACAGCAAGACGTGCCATATGTACCTGGCCGTCCTGAATGATGGACAGTGCACGAACCTTCTCCTCGTTTCCAGGATACTGCTCCCTTACGTCTTCAAGCATACGCTTGTTAATCTCATCGACAATCATGTAGATTCTAGGCAGTACGGATTTGAACATATCCACCGGCCACTTCTCAAGTGCCTCAGGCAGAATGGTGTGGTTGGTGTACGCACAAGTCTCAGTAGTAATCTTCCAAGCCTCATCCCACTCCAAGTGCTCCTCATCGATGAGTATACGCATGAGCTCAGCTACAGCTGTTGCCGGATGAGTATCGTTGATATGGATGCCAATCTTGTTTCCAAAATCAGAAAAGTCCTCATGAGTGAGCTTGTAATGTCTCACAATGCTCTGAATGCCAGCGGATACGAAGAAGTATTCCTGAACGAGACGCATTCTGCGGCCTTCCATGCTGCTGTCATCAGGATACAGGAACTGAGTGATTTCCTCCACATTGTGTCTGTAGCGGTTGTGTTCCTCACGCTGCTCAGGAGACATAGTGCCATAGTCGGAGAAATCCCTGTCAACCTCAGCATTCCACATACGGAGGGTATTTACAGTCTCATTTTTGTATCCTACTACAGGAACATCATAGGGAACAGCCATAATAGTGTTATATCCAGTGTGAACCAGCTCCAGCTTGCCGTCTCCCAGATCCTTCATGTAGGCATGACCGCCGATACGAACATCAACAGACTTGTTTGGCTTGCGGATTTCCCAAGGATAACCGGACTTCAGCCAGTTATCTGGAATCTCTACCTGATTGCCGTTGATTATTTTCTGCTCAAAAAGACCATACTGGTAACGGATGGTGCAGCCATGACCAGGAAGTCCAAGGGATGCCAGGGAGTCAATAAAGCAGGCTGCAAGACGTCCAAGACCACCGTTTCCAAGACCCGGATCTGGCTCCTCATTAATAAGGTCGTCAAGGCTGATGCCCAGCTCCTTCAGAGCCTGTTCAACCGGCTGCATTACGCCAAGGTTTATAAGGTTGGACTTCAAAAGACGTCCCAGTAGGAACTCAATGGAGAAGTAATAAATCTGCTTCTTGTCATTTTCCTTGTAAAGTTTATTGGTCTTAATCCAATTTTTGCTTATGGTGTATCTGAGCACTGTGGACAGTGTCTCATAGAACTCATACTTGGAAAGATCACCCAGCTCTCTGCCATACATGATTCTTGACATGTGATTGAAGGCTTCCTTTATTTCAGCTACCTTCTGCTCAAGCTCTTTATTCTTTTTATCATTTGTATTTGACTTTACCAATATTTTCCACTCCTCATCAATCTGGAATTAGCTCGGATTTTTTTCATTATATCATCTAAGTCCCGCAAAGGAAAATAGACCCTTTTTTCAGAATATACATAAATCCCAGTCAACAGAAACCTCTATGTTCCATATATTGACCGGGATTTAAATACAAACTATTAAATTACAATATTCTTTCCTACAACAAAGGGATACCGCTCGTCGCCCTTAAGCTGCTTGTCCTCTGTAACCTTTACATTCTTGTCGCAAATTGCGTAATCGAGCTGTGCTCCAGGTTCAATTATACACTTCTGCATTACGATACTATTGCTTATCTTTGCACCCTTGGCAACATGAACCCCACGGAAGAGAATGCAGTTTTCAACGTCGCCCTCTATTACACAGCCATTGGCTATCATTGAATTTTTCACTGATGAGCCATTCTTGTACTGTACGGGAACCTCGTCCTTAGTCTTAGTGTAGATAGGATTGCCCTGAAGGAACAGCTCGTTCAGTACATCGGGCTTCAAAAGATCCATGCTTGCCTGGAAATAGCTTGCTACAGAATTCATTCTTGCAACATAGCCCTTGTGCTCATAGCCGTATACGGTATACTTATCCAAATTTCTCAGGAAAGCATCCTTCAAGAAATCCTTGCTGCCATGTTCAAAGGCATTGCGGAGCATCTTGCAGAAAAGTTCAGTCTCCATGAGCATCATTCCTACGGATTCCAGCTCACCGTCAGCGCAGCCATTCTTCATGACAACATCCTCAGCCAGCCCATTTTCAGCCAGCTTCAGAACCAGATGCTCACCTACAGGATTTGCCTGTACCTTGTTGTAAACAATGGTAATATCCGCCCCGGTATTCTCATGGAACATCAGTACAGGAGTAAGGTCGATATTATATACCGAACCGATTCCTGCCAGCAGAACATACTTATCGGTGCTGTGCTCAATAAAATCGATATTGCGGTAGAGACCCTCCACATCTCCCTGAACCAGCTGGTCAAAGCGCTGTACAGCCGGCAGGAAGGAAAGTCCTCCTCTGTGCTTTGCCAAATCCCAGTCTTTACCAGACCTCAGATGGTCCATGATGGAACGTGACTTCTCAGTGAGAAGCACGCCAATATTATCAATACCTGAGTTAACCATGTTGGAAAGCACGAAATCTATCAGGCGGTAACGTCCGCCGAAAGGAATGGATCCCAGAGTACGGTACTCCGCCAAATCCTTAAACATTGAACCATCTGCTCTATCGAGATCAATGATTCCCATTACATTCTTCAACATAACAAAACCACCTCTCGATTATCCTACCTGCTGTTTGCCAGAAGCTGCCTCTACAACCTCTTTTTCAGCTACAACGGCGATTGCGTTCTCCTCGCCGGCAACCTTTGCACCGGCCTGAATGTCACAATGCTGGGATACAATAGCATGATCAACCACAGCATTTTCTCCAATTGTTGTAAATGGCAGAATAACCGAATTGCTAACCTTTGCGCCCTTGCCAATCACAACGCCCTTGGAAATAACTGAACGCTCTACATCTCCAAATACCTGTGCGCCCTCGCTTATCATGGAGCACTTTACGGACCCCTCCGGGCCTACATAGTGAGGCGGCATAGAGCCGTTGGAGGAATATATGCGCCAGTCATCGCTGAAGGAGAATGGGGGATTATCTTCCAGAAGGTCCATATTTGCACGCCACAGGCTCTCAATGGTACCTACATCCTTCCAGTAGCCGCTGAATGCATAGGAAAACAGTCTTGCGCCATCTTCAAGCATCTTGGGGATGATGTTCTTTCCGAAATCATGGCTGGACATATCATCCTTCGCATCTGCCTCAAGATATTTAGACAGGAAGTCCTTGTTGAAAATATAAATACCCATGGAAGCCATATTGCTCTTCGGCTTGGAAGGCTTCTCTGCAAATTCGGTAATGCGGCCCTCATCATCAGTGCTCATAATACCGAAGCGTGATGCCTCCTCCCAAGGAACCTCAAATACTCCGATGGTTGCCTCAGCCTTGTTAAGCTTATGGGAATCCAGCATCTTGGAGTAATCCATAGAATAAATGTGATCACCGGAAAGAATCAGCACATACTCCGGATCAATGGACTCAATAAAGTTCAGATTCTGATAGATAGCATCTGCTGTTCCACGATACCAGTCAGCGCCGATATCACGGGCATACGGGGGCAGAATATAGGCTCCGCCATTCTTCACATCCAGATCCCATGCCTCGCCAGTTCCAAGATATGTATGAAGCTCCAGCGGTCTATACTGAGTCAGCACACCTACAGTATCAATTCCGGAATTAGTGCAGTTGCTCAGTGGAAAGTCAATGATTCTGTACTTTCCTCCAAATGGAACCGCCGGCTTTGCAATATTCTTTGTCAAAGCTCCCAGTCTGCTTCCCTGGCCCCCAGCCAAAATCATTGCCAGGCATTCTTTTCTCCTCATGAAAAATCCCCCCTGCAGATTTTGAGTCCAGCATCTTGAAAACAGGTGCCGTGGCCCAACCTACGCATAATAAAATAAATCCATTGTCCCGAAAAATCCTGTAATATGAAAAGCACAGCCTTTCGACCGTGCCCGGAATAGCTGCATATGTTTAAGTTACCCAGTGCATCAGCAAAAACGTCTACTACGCCTATATTACAAATTTTTATACTGTAAGTATTCAATACAAAATATAAAAACCCTGCAAGAAAATTACAAATTTACAGATTTTTACCAAAAACTTATAAAATAATAGAAAATCGTCAAAAAATATTAAAAATACTTGGACTATACCTCCATAATTTTTGTCGCCCTGGCCCTAAGGTCCGGGAGTCTTGCATAGAGGTGTTCCCCGGGGCACAGTGTGGCATTTTTATCCCTATGTCCGACTATTGTATGCTCACTGGCCTCGATACGGTACACGGTACAGAGCGCCGCCAGCAGCATGGATGCAGACTCCATCTGCCTTTTTGTGGGATAGGACTCCTCAAAATTCCCCACAAGGTTTACTCCGATAGTGTGCCTGTTTTCTTTATAGCAATGTGCCCCAACCGTGTTCAACGGACGGCCCCTTTCAATTCCCCCGTCCTTATGAATCACATAGTGATAGCCTATACCGGACCAGCCGTTGTTCAAGTGCATTCTGTGAACATCTGCCGCTGACACCTCTTTATCCGTGTGGCCCATGTGATGTATCACAATCATATCTGTAACAGTACGGTTTTCCAGCTCCAAAAATTGAAGATGGGTTTCTTTTATCTGCAGCCGCTGCCGCCAAACATTTCTATTGTAGGCCGCCATAGCTCTGTCCATGCCTTCTATTGTAGGATACGCCCATGCCGCAGCGGACAGTACAGCGACCCGGGAAAGAAATTCTCTACGATTCATTGCTGTATTTCCCTTATATTCCATGCGCCATTGCCCTGAAGATGCAGTTCCCTGTCATGCTGTGCATACAGTGTGGAGCGATGTCCCACGCTCACCATGGCTGTATCTGGAAGCTCCGTCTTTATGAGCTCATACATGGCTGTTTCCAACGGCTCGTCCATTGCCGATGTAGCCTCATCAAGGAAAAGCCATTTTGGACGGAACAAAAGAACTCTCAAAAATGCTATACGCTGCTGCTCTCCAAGGGAAAGAATCCTGGACCAGTCATCCACCTTATCCAGCTGGTCCTTCAGCCCCGGCAGTCCGATTTTGTCAAAAAGCTCCGGCAGACAGCTGTCCTCCTCCTCAGGAACAGTCTGAGGATAGTATATTGCCTGTCTCAGGTTGCCAAGGGGAAGGTACGGCTTCTGCGGCAGGAACAGAGCCTTCTCCCCCTCCGGCTCGGTTAGACAGCCAGTTCCATAAGGCCAAAGGCCGGCAAGAACACGGAGAAGAGTACTTTTTCCGCAGCCCGAGCCGCCAGTTACCAAGACCCTGTCTCCCCTGTTCAGCTCAAAGCTGCAATCCTGAAGAAGCACACGGCCGTCCGGGGTCTCGATATTAAGTCCCTCTGCCTTGGCTGTGTCAGTACCCTTTTCATTCTTATAATCAAAGCCGGATTTAACCTGTGCTACATCTTCCATATGCTCTGTAAAGCCGCCAAGTCGCTGAATTACAGCCACAAGCTGGGCGATGCTGTCGTATGACTCAACAAAGTAGGACATGGCACCCTGAACATTGCCAAAGGCACTAATTATCTGCATCAGCACGCCCAGTGAAATCTCATGGGTGAAATACCTAGGAGCCGCCAACAGTATAGGGAACAGCACTGCAGCCTGGCTGTAGCCCACCACGTAAAAATTCAAGAACTTGGTCTGTTTCATAAGGCCCTTGAAATTCTGTACAACATTGATAAATTTATTTCGGAATGAAACGCCCTCAGACTTTTCACCACCATAAAAGGCAATGCTCTCACTATTTTCTCTCACACGCATCATGTTGAAACGGAAGTCCGCCTCATACTTCTGCTGGTCAAAATTCAATTTTATGAGCTTCCGGCCCACCACATGAGAGCCCCAGGTACCAAGGACAGCGTACACCATACACAAAAGCACCAGATAACCATGAATCTCAAACTCATAGCTGCCTATTGGAAGTGTAATAATTCCGGAAAGCTCCCACAAAATATAAGCAAATGCCACAAGGGTTGTAAGCTGGCGGACGAATCCTACCGTGAGCTGTATTGTAAGGGATATAAACTGGTTAATATCCTCAGAAATTCGCTGATCCGGGTTATCCATATCGGAGCGGAGCAGCTGAAGTCTGTAATAAACCTGCTTTTTCATCCAACTGGAAAGATAATCCTTTGTCATCCATATACGCCAGCGAAGCTGGAGCATCTGCCTCAGATAAACCGCATAAACCGACACGATAACAAAGGTAAAGGCGATGATTGTAAAATGTATGATAAGCGGCATAAATTCGGATTCCTGATAATTCTGCAGGGCATTATAAAAATCCTTATGCCAGTCATTCAGCATTACCAAAAGGTAAACCTGTCCCAGTGTAAGAAGAAGTACCGCCACGGAAAGACCTATTGCCTTCCACTTATCCTCAGACTTCCAATATCCCTTTACCAGCTCCAAAAAACTGGTAAGAAGCGCTCTTTTTTTCATCTATATCAACCTTCCCAATCATGATATAAGTCCATAAATTATTCACGTAGTTCTAGTATATATATTAGAAAAAGAACCCGCAATACCATACAGACCCATATTATGATAGAATAATAAAGTGAATGAAATCTGTAGATTGTGAAATAAGTACTCTTTGAAGGGTGATGAATATATGTCCGGCATCATATTGGCAATTATCGGGCTGATTTGTGTCATAGGCCTGGCGGTGTTGTACCGCCATATCCCAAATCATAAAATTTATTTTATTTTCTTGGCTGTTATTGTAGTAATAGTGGGAATCCTCGTGACTTCCTACCGCAGCCAGCAGGCGAAAAACGCTGAAATCACACAGGAACAGCGCAATGCTATACAGGTGGAGCAGCAGGCTTTCACTCCCTGGTATGACAGCTATAAAAAGTATGTTGAACAGCTGGATTACAACTGGCAGAGATATCGGCAGATTGTGGCTGATTTCAAGGCTGACAATATAAGCATAGAGGTGGCACATCTAAGGCTGGAGCAGGTCAGCCAGACCTCAGCACAAATTTCTGAGGCACTTTCAAGGCTGGAGCCTCCAACGCAGCTTCAAAATGACAATTACAATTTAACCATCGTGCTGATTAAAAAAATCAGGGATTACTCCGCTGCCCAGCAGAGTGTCATAAAAAATACCTATCTGGCTTCAGATCCCCTAAACCAGCTCAGCGAAGCACAGCCAGACCAGGCATCTCGGCTGGAGGACATCATGATTCGTGAGTCCCCTACAGGACTGTTTACAGCCAGTGAAATACTTCAAATAAGAAATAATCTTTTGATAACTGACGATATAGAAAAAAATAATGACTAAGCAAAAAAGATAACCATAATCCTCATCAGACAAAAACACCCCATGCAAGGATGATGTTTTTCATCTCCCTGCATGGGGTGTTTTCATTACTAT
>CAVAVT010000020.1:0-29230 GCA_963592185.1 bacterium
TGTATAATCCAGTCGTACATAAAAACCCCCAAAAATTTATTGATAATCAATATAAGGCCGGGCATACAGCCCGGCCTTATTACTTAAGCTTCTTCCAAGAAAGCACTATAGCCCTTCTTGGTTTCATATACATCTATTTTGCTTACTACCTCCCAGGGAGCATGCATACTCAGTACAGCTACACCGCTGTCGATAACCTGCATTCCATAGAGGCTCATGATATAGGCGATGGTTCCGCCGCCGCCGAAGTCAACCTTTCCAAGCTCTGCGGTGTGGAATCTCACCTTGTGCTTGTCCATGATATCACGTATCTTTGCCATGTATTCCGCATTTGCATCATTGGAACCGGATTTTCCTCTAGCTCCGGTATACTTATTGAATACCATTCCATGTCCAAGGAACGCCGCATTCTTTTTGTCGAAAGCGTTTGCATAAAGGGGATCGAAACCGGCACTTACGTCAGAAGAAAGCATTACGGAGTTCTGGAGACATCTTCTTACAGCCAGCTCGCTGTAGCATCCCATGGCATTCAGCACCTCAGCCAGGGCATTTTCAAAGAAGTGGGACTGCATTCCAGTTGCGCCAACACTTCCGATTTCCTCCTTGTCCACCAGGAGGCAGCAGGCGGTGCGCTTTGCCTGTTTCAGCTCCAGCATGGCTGCCAGAGAAGTGTATGCGCAGACTCTGTCATCATGGCCATAGCCGAGAATCATGCTGCGGTCAAAGCCCATGTCCCTTGCCTTTCCAGCAGGAACCAATGTAAGCTCAGCGGAGAGGAAATCATCCTCTTCAATATCGTATTTATCCTTCAAAAGCTTCAGAACGCCAGCCTTTACAGCGTCCTTGTCCTCATCCTTCAAAGGATAGGAGCCAACAAGAATATCAAGGTTCTCGCCCTCAACTACCTTTGCGCCCTTTTTCTCCAGCTGCTGGGAAGCAAGGTGTATCAGAAGGTCGGTTACGCAGAATACAGGGTCCTTGTCGTCCTCGCCAATATTTACATCGATTACAGTGCCATCCTTTTTCACAACGACGCCGTGAAGTGCCAGCGGAATTGTTACCCACTGATACTTCTTGATTCCGCCGTAGTAATGGGTATCCAAGAGGGCAAAGCCTCCGTCCTCGTAAAGGGGATTCTGCTTCACATCAAGACGGCAGGTGTCGATGTGTGCTCCAAGGATTGCCATACCGTTTTCCAGTGGCTCGGTGCCAATGTGGAAAAGTACAACGGACTTCTTCATGCATACGGAGTAAACCTTGTCTCCGGGCTGGAGCTTTACCCCAGCGGAAATCACGTCCGCCAAATCTCTATATCCTGCAGCCTTTGCCTGTTTTACAGCCTCAACTGTGCTTTCACGCTCAGTTTTGCAGCTGCTGATAAATTCCTTATACTCCTTGCAAAGCTTTTCAAGCTGTGTCATTTCCTGCTTTGTGTAGGTATTCCATACATGCTCGTCAGCTTTCTTTGTCTGTGAGGTAGTTTTTTCTGCCATTATCATCATCCTCCAATACAAATCTATGCAATATGTCTATAAAATCCTGCCGTTTTTCGGCATGGTTAAATGCATTTCTAAGCTCTGCTCCGTGGGGCAGTCCCTTGGTGTACCAGGTGGCGTGCTTCCTCATTTCCCGTGGACCTATGTAGTCCCCCTTGAATTTCAGCAGCATGTCCAAATGCCTTACTATGATGTCAGCTCTTTCCTGCCGTGTTGGCTCGTCAATCTCCACTCCGGTCATGAGGAACTCACGGAATTTGCGGAATATCCAGGGATTTCCCTGAGCTGCACGGCCTATCATCACACCATCACAATGGGTTATGCGGAAAATCTTTGCCAAATCGGCACAGGTTCTTATGTCACCGTTGGCTATAACTGGAACGCTTACAGCCTCCTTCACCATACGGATTTTTTCCCAATCCGCATGATCCCGGTAAAACTGTTCACGGGTTCTGCCGTGGACAGCAATGGCATCCACCCCGGCATCCTCAGCAAGCTTTGCCATTTCCAGCACATTAATGTGCTCATCATCCCAGCCAAGGCGCATTTTTACAGTAACGGGACAGCTTACAGCCCCTCGAAGAGCCTTTAATATCTCGTAGGCAAGCTTTGGGGTCTTCATAAGGGCGGAGCCTTCGCCGTTTTTTACAACCTTCGGTGCCGGACAGCCCATGTTAAAGTCAATTATATCGCAGCATCCGAGGGACTCCACGTAGGCCGCAGCCTTTGCCACACTTTCAGGCTCCGCCCCGAAAAGCTGCATTACCAGGGGGCGTTCCTGGGGCTCTGTATGAAGCATTTCCAAGGTGTGTCCGTTGCGGTAGTTAATTCCCTTGTCACTGACCATTTCAGAATACACAAGCTCGCAGCCCATTTCCCGTGCCAGTATGCGGTACGCTATATCTGTGACTCCTGCCATGGGGGCAAGAAACACCGGTATATCAAATTCAAAACTTCCTATTTTCATTACTTGTCCTTTTTATCCTTATCCTGCTTGGAGTCAGCAAATCTGTCCTTATTTCTCTCGAAAAGAACCCTCAGTCCTGTCAGGGTAAGGAAGTGGTCTATCTTGTCTATGGTCTTGGACTCCCTGGCAATCATCCGGGCATATCCGCCGGTGGCTACCACGTATGGCTCCTCATCCATTTCAGCCTTTATGCGGTTTACGATTTCGTCCACCTGTCCCACATAGCCAAAGATAATTCCTGCCTGCATTCCGGATACGGTGTTATGGCAGATGGTGGTCTTCGGTGGAACAAGCTCTATACGGGGGAGCTTTGAAGCCTGTTGGAAAAGTGCATCCGCAGAACATCCAATGCCAGGGGCAATAACGCCGCCGATGAAATCTCCCTTGCTGTTTACCACATCAAATGTAGTAGCTGTACCAATGTCTATTACGATGAGGGGACACTTGAACTGCTCATAAGCTCCCACAACATTTACTATTCTGTCAGCACCGATGTCTTTGGGGTTATCGTATTTCAGCTGTATACCTGTACGGATTCCGGCTCCCACCACCAATGGGCGGATATTGAAATAGCGCTCGCACATTCTTATCATGGGCACTGTAAGGGGCGGAACCACTGATGCAACGATTATTCCGCTTACATCGCTCATTTTAAGACCCCTGACCGTAAACAGGTTGTTTATCATCATGCCGTACTCATCTGCGGTTTTTTTCCTGTCTGTTGAAATGCGCCAATGATTGGTAAGCACCTTTCCATCATAAGTTCCCAGAACAATATTGCTGTTTCCTATATCAAAAACCAAAAGCATATTTTTAGTCCCTCCAAAGTAAATTTTATTTCACGTGGGGGCGGATTGATACATCCCCAGCAACTACTCTTCTCCGGCCCTCCGGGGTATCCACCAGCAGACAGCCATCCTCATCAATGTCCGCTGCTTTTCCGGTATATCTTTCCTTGGTGGTGATTCCGATAACATCCACCATCTGTCCAAGGGTGATATTATACTTGCGCCATTCCTGTATAACAGGGTCGAATCCCTTTTCCAGCACATTTCTCCAACATTCATCCAATGCCTTTAGATATGCCTGGAAAAATTTCACCCGGTCAATGGGATGGCCAGCCATAACCGACATAGATGTTGCCTTTTCCCTTATTTCCTCCGGAAATTCCTCTTCATCAATATTGACATTTATGCCTGTGCCGATTACCAGATAATTTATGTGGTCCATTTCGGCGTTCATTTCAGTGAGGATTCCTGTGAGCTTACGTCCGGTCTTTATATCCAAAAGGTCATTGGGCCACTTGATACCGCCCTTCAGACCAAAGCTTTCCATAGCCTTTGCAACGGACACCGCCGCCATCAGGGTACATTTTGAAGCCTCCGCTGGAAGAAAATTGGGCTTTAAAAGCACTGTAGCCCAGATTCCCTTGTACTTTGGTGAAAAGAAAACCCGGTCCATGCGGCCCCTTCCGGTGCTCTGACCTTCACTGACGATGAGGGTTCCATCCTGAAAATCCCCCTGGGAGGCAAGAAGCTTTGCCGCATTGTTGGTGGAGGGAATTTCATCGTAGTGGATTATCTTTTTTCCAATAATTTCAGTATCCAAACCATTGGAAATCTCCTCCGGAAGAAGCAGATCCGGCGAGGAATAAAGTCTGTACCCCTTCCTTGCCAGGCTTTCTATCTCGTAGCCGTCTTCCTTCAGCTCATTGATGTGTTTCCATACGGCGGTTCTGGATACGCCCAGTGCCTGGGCAATATCTTCACCGGATATATAGCTGTCTCCAGCCTTTCGTAAAAGTCCCAATATGTCGGATCGCATTTCATGGGCCTCCTGTTTTGTACAATATACCATTTATCATATATCATGGAGAAAATATAATCAAGATTGTAAACCTATGGACAAAACAAAGGAGCCGGAAGGTCCCAAACTTTGGGTGTCTCCCTGCTCCTTTATTTTTCTAAGTATTATTTTCCAAGATTTTCAGGACCAAAGCTCAGAGGAAGCATTTCCTCCAAGGTTTTGTCAATAATGATTATCCCTCGCTTTTCATAAGCTTTACAAGACGGCTGGTGCCGAGACGGTCAGCTCCCAGCTGAATGAATTTTTCAGCATCATCAAAGGAAGAAATTCCCCCGGCTGCCTTTACCTTTACTTCTGGAGCCACATGCTCACGCATGAGTTTTACATCGTCAAAGGTAGCTCCTGCTGTGGAAAAGCCTGTTGAGGTCTTGATGAATTCAGCTCCTGCCTTGGTTACAAGCTCACATGCCTTGATTTTTTCCTCATCGGTCAGAAGGCAGGTCTCAATGATAACCTTCAGGATACGTCCTCTGCATGCCTCATGGATGCGGCGGATTTCCTCCTCCACCTCATCATAGCGGCCATCCTTCAGGAAACCGATGTTGATAACCATATCTATTTCAGCAGCGCCGTTTGCAACAGCATCAGTTGCCTCAAAAACCTTTACAGCCATTGTACTGTAGCCGTTCGGGAAGCCTATTACTGTGCAGATTGGCAGTTTGCCATCTACGTATTCCACAGCCTGTTTTACATATGCGGCAGGAATGCAGGCAGATGCTGTACCGTACTTTATTCCATCATCCAAAATCTGCTTGATATCTGCCCAAGTTGCGCTCTGTGCCAGCAATGTATGGTCAACCTTGCCGAGAATAGCATTTTTATCCATTTATATGCCTCCAAAAAATTATTCAAATGTGTCCAAAATAGAGTGTCCGATGGTTCCCTCAGGCATTTTTACCCCAAAGTTGTCAGCTACAGTTGCGCCAATTACAGCAAAGGTGTCCTGCTCAGCAATCTTTGAAGGATTCTTCATGGACGGTGAGTATGCCAGGAAAGGAACCTCCTCACGGGTGTGGTCGGAGCCTGTATGGGTCGGGTCATTGCCGTGGTCAGCGGTGATAATCAGCAAATCATCCTCATGAAGCAGCGGCAGAAGCTCCCCGAGCTTTACATCGAAACGCTCAAGCTCCTCTGCGTAGCCCACAGGATTGCGGCGGTGTCCCCAAAGGGCATCGAAATCCACAAGGTTTACGAAGCAAAGACCCTCAAAGTCACGCTTTGCGATTTCAATGGTCTGCTCCATGCCATGTACTGAGCTTTTTGACTTGTTGGACTCGGTAATTCCCTCGCCGTCAAAAATATCCGAAATCTTGCCTACGGAAATAACATCGAAGCCAGCATCCTTCAAAGCGTTCAGAGCTGTTGCACCATAGGGCTTCAATGCATAGTCATGACGGTTGCTGGTGCGCTTGAACTCGCCCTTTTTCTTTCCAACATATGGACGGGCAATGATTCTTCCTACCTTCCACTCATCCTTCATGGTGATTTCACGGGCAATCTCGCAGCAGCGGTAAAGCTCATCCAGTCCGAAGGTTTCCTCATTGCCGCAAATCTGAAGTACGGAGTCAGCAGAGGTGTAGACAATCATATGTCCGGTGGCAATTTCTTCCTCAGCCAGCTCATCCAAGATTACGGTGCCGCTGGCAGCCTTATTGCCGATAACCTTATGTCCGGTGCGCTCCTCCAGCTCATGAATCAGCTCAGGTGGGAATCCAGTGTCGGTGAAGGTCTTGAAGGGCTTTGTAATGTGCAGGCCCATCATTTCCCAATGGCCGGTCATGGTGTCCTTTCCTGTGCTTGCCTCCTTCAGCCTAGTGTGGTAGGCAAGAGGCTTCTCCTCTGCTGATACCTGCTTCAGGGGTACAAGGTTTGCCATTCCCAGCTTCTGTAGATTAGGGATGTTGAAGCTTTCAACACTTTCGGAAATATGTCCCAGGGTATTTGTGCCAGCATCCCCGTACTTTGCCGCATCCGGCATTTCGCCAGCTCCCAGGGAGTCAATGACGATGGTAAAAATACGTTTATATTTTTTTGCCATCAAATCACCTGCTTTCTATTATCGGAAATAATTATTTTTTAGCCTTATCCTGCTTGATAAGGGTTTTCATTGCTTCAATTGCAACCTTAATGGCAGCCTCAGTGTCATGAACAATAGGATTCTCCATTCCAAGGGCATTGCGCTCCTGATTGCCAACTACCAGGAAGTCAGAACCGCAGCGTACCTTCAGGAAGCTTGCAACGATGAACAGAGCGGCAGACTCCATTTCAGATGCCTTGCAGCCCATGCGTTTCCATGCCTCCCACTTGTTGAGAAGCTCGTAGCTAACTGGCATGATTTCAGGGTCATGCTGTCCGTAGAATGCGTCCTTGCACTGAACAACGCCTCTGTGGTATGGCAGTCCCAGAGTCTCACATGCCTGAACCATTGCGTTTACGATATCCAAGTCAGCCACAGCTGGGAACTCGATTGGAGCATACTCCTTGCTGGTGCCTTCCATGCGGATTGCACCGGTGGCAACAACAATATCGCCGCCCTTTACATCCAGATCAATACCGCCGCAGGTTCCTACACGGAGGAAGGTGTCAGCTCCGCATTTTACCAGCTCTTCCATGGCAATGGAAGCAGAGGGACCGCCAATACCTGTGGAGGTAACACTTACCTTTTCACCGTCAAGATAGCCGGTGTAGGTAACAAATTCTCTGTTATCTGCCACAAGCTTTGCATCCTCAAAATGAGCTGCAATCTTGGCACTTCTCTTAGGATCTCCCGGCAGGATGACATAACGTCCAACATCCCCCGGACGAATCTGCAAATGATACTGAAGACCTTCTTCTCCTGAATAATTCTGCATGATAACTCCTCCTTTATTTATATGTCTTTCTGAAAATTTTAACAGTTGCTCTATAAGTATTATACCACATTAACTGTACTATCTTACACATTAATACAATTTGCACAAGAAAAGACCTGTCTCCCTTTTCATGAAAGGAAAACAGGTCGTAACTTAATTTCTAGTGGTAATGTTGAGCTTAGGCTCAGGCTCATGAACCTGGCTGCCCTCTTCTTCCTCATCGGAGGATTTGGATTCAGCTGGCTCTCCAGCGGATGCAGGAGCTGGTGCAGATTCTACAACTGGCAGGTCTTCTTCCCTGTTCAGTGCGTTTTCAAGAGTCTGAACTCTGTCCTTCATCTCAGGGTCCTCAGGATAATCATCCTGTTTTGGCTTATCTGTGATAACGCCCTTTGTCATAAGCTCTTCAAGCTCAGCAGCCTCAAGGGTCTCACGCTCAATAAGAGCCTGGGCAATGAGATGCAGCTTGTCAATGTTCTCATTAATAAGCTTTTTACATGCCTCATATGCCTCTTCAATGTACTTGCGTACTTCCTTGTCGATTTCGCTGGCAACCTCTTCAGAGTAGTTGCGCTGCTTGCTGATATCTCTGCCAAGGAATACCTGATGGTCCTGGCTTTCCCCGTAGGTAATAGGACCAAGTACATTGCTCATGCCGTACTGGGTAATCATGCCACGGACAATCTGGGATGCACGCTCAATATCATTGGATGCACCGGTGCTGATTTCATCCAGCACAATTTCCTCAGCAACACGGCCGGCAAGGAGAGTCTTAAGCTCATCCATCAGCTCAGTTCTTGTGCGGTAGGAACGGTCCTCCTTAGGAAGCATCAGCGTATATCCGCCAGCACGTCCTCTTGGAATGATTGTAACCTTGTGTACGGGATCCGCATTTGGAAGAAGCATTCCCACCAGAGTATGTCCGCCCTCGTGGTATGCTGTAAGTCTCTTTTCCTTGTCGCTCATGACCTTTGACTTGCGCTCAGGTCCAGCAATAACACGCTCGATGGATTCCTCCAGCTCAGCCATGCCAATCTGCTTCTTGTCACGTCTTGCGGAAAGCAGTGCTGCCTCATTTACAAGGTTGGAAAGGTCCGCACCGGAGAATCCCGGAGTACGGCGTGCCAGAATATCAAGATCCGCATCCTTGGAAACCGGCTTGCCCTTGGTATGAACCTTCAGGATTGCAAGACGTCCCTTAACATCAGGCTTGTCCACCACAATCTGGCGGTCAAAACGGCCTGGACGAAGGAGAGCCGGATCAAGAATATCAGGACGGTTGGTTGCTGCAATAATGATGATTCCCTCATTTGCTGCAAAACCATCCATTTCAACCAGCAGCTGGTTCAATGTCTGCTCACGCTCGTCATGTCCGCCGCCGAGACCGGCACCACGCTGACGTCCCACAGCATCAATCTCATCGATGAATACGATACAGGGGGCATTTTTCTTTGCCTGTTCAAAAAGGTCACGGACACGGGATGCACCTACACCTACGAACATTTCAACAAAGTCTGAACCGGAAATGGTGAAGAATGGGACTCCAGCCTCACCGGCAACAGCTTTCGCCAACAAGGTCTTGCCTGTACCCGGAGGGCCAAACAGCAATACGCCCTTGGGGATACGTGCCCCCAGCTCGTTGAACTTTTTCGGATGCTTCAGGAACTCTACTACCTCTTCAAGCTCCTGCTTTGCCTCATCAGCTCCAGCAACATCGTTGAATGTTACCTTGGTCTTTCCGCCGCTGGTAAGACGTGCACGGCTTTTGCCAAAGGACATTACACGGCCGCCGCTGCCCTGGGTCTGCTGCATGAAGAAGAACCATACGCCAACCAGAAGCAAAATAGGAAGCAGAGATGAAAGCACAGAGGACCACCATGGAGGCTCCGGAGGAAGCTCCGCCTTGATGTCCACATTCTTGTCCTTCAGATTCTGAAGAAGTGTGCTGTCACCATTTGGTGCATTAGGTGTTACAGTGACAAATTCAGTGCCGTCGGAAAGGGTTCCCTTGATAACATTCTCCATGATGGAAACCTTGGACACATCACCCTGGTCAACCTGCTGCAGGAATTCTGTGTAGTTTATTTCATGCTGTTTCGTAGTGCTTCTATTGGAGAAGTAGTCAACCATTGATATTATGACTAATATTATCAAGAGATAGAAACCTACGCTTCTTAAGAATTTATTCAATCCTTACCCTCCTTATTACCAAATTATTTATTCTGTATCTTGTGTATTATTCGCTATAAAGCTCAGACTTAAGAACACCTACATAAGGCAGATTGCGGTATTTCTCCGCATAATCCAGTCCATAGCCTACGATGAACTCGTCTGGTATCTCCTTGCACAGGTAGTCAATCTTCACATCCACCTTGCGGCGTGAGGGCTTGCTGAAAAGGGCAGCCAGCTTGACGCTTTTTGCTCCCTTGTTCTTAAGATAGCCAAGAAGATAATTCATGGTTGTACCAGAGTCGATAATATCCTCGATAACAATAACATTTTTGCCAGTGATATCATAGTCTAAATCCTTCAGGATTTTAACACTGCCTGAGGTTTCTGTGCCGCTTCCATAGCTGGAGGCAATCATGAAGTCCAGCTGTACAGGAACATCAATGGCACGAACAAGGTCTGCAAAAAATACTACAGCACCCTTCAGGATACCGATGGCAAATATTTCCTGACCTGCATAATCCTCAGTAATGCGGGCTCCCAACTCCTTTACCATGGCCTGAATCTGTTCCTCATTATAAAAAATTTTTTCGATATCGTCTCTCATGGCGCTCATTTTATTATCCTCTTTTCTCATGAATTATATATGAAATTGATATATAAAAATCTTTTTGTATTGCTGTCAGGCATAGCCGTAATGCTTCTCCGAACTCCGGCAGCCCACAAAATACGTCCATCACTGTCGGCCAGTATGGGGATTCTGTCCCGTTCATCCCTTGGAATCTTGCTGTCGGTAAATACATCCTTCAGCTTTTTGTGCCCCACCTTCAGCTCTATCCTGTCTCCCGGCTGACGGGTTCGCAGCACCAGCGGCTCACTAACCTTGTCCAGGTCAATCAGGGTTTCCTCAGCCTCAAGACTGCGGCTTAATGGAGCATCTAAAATTTCCGAAATAAAGCCCCTGCCACAAAATTTTATTGCTTTTAACGGCTTAAATACAATAATACTGTTTTTTTTCAAATTATCCTGCTTTAATTCTTCAGTAAATTGTTTTAAAACAGCATCTCCGTACTGGATAATGAGCCTTATACCATGTGGATATTCGCCTTCGGCTCCATTGTCCCCGGATAAAATAAGCCCTTCCATAAGCTTGAAATGTTTCAGTGAAAAGCCCTCTGCATGTCCAAGAATTTTTTCAACGGCACATCTTAGAACCCTTCCACGGACAGCCTCAGGCTGTTCTCTAAAAACATCTCGGTTTATACGGAGAAAATCTTTTTTATCTTCAGAACCTATAAGCTTTTTCAGCCTGTCCTGAACCTCCGCCTCAATGAAGGATTCATCCTCCCTGGCAAGGTCCGCAAGGCGGCATAACGCCCCCTCCACATCAGGGTTGTATTCCCTCAGTGTCGGCATAAGCTCAAGGCGGATACGGTTTCGGGTACAGTCAGCAATATCATTGGTGGCATCCCTTCTAGGCACGATGCCCTGCTCGGCGCAAAAGCTTTCCAAAATGCTCTTGGGCGCAAATAAAAGAGGGCGAACCAAAATGCCCTGCTTTGGACGGATGCCTGAAAGTCCCTTTAAACCGCTGCCTCTAAGTATGTGCTGAAGCACGGTTTCCGCCTGATCCCCACGGTGATGTGCCGTGGCGATTACAGCATTTCCAAGGCTTTCTGCCAGCCGGTAAAGGAAGCCGTAGCGGAGTTCCCGTGCGGCGGTTTCCAGTGAAAGCTTATGGTCCTCCGCCCACTGGGGAACATTTCCTGACTCCATGTAAAAGGGAATATTTTTTTCACAGCAAAAATCCCTGACGAACTCCGCATCCACCTTGGATTCATCACCACGAATTCCATGCTCGTAATGGGCAACGCATAGCTTGATATTCTCCTTTGGCGCAAGCTGCCTGAGAAGCTCCACCAACGCCATGGAGTCCGGACCCCCTGAACAGGCTGCTATCACAGTCTGTTCAGCTTCAAAAAGCTCATGCCCAGAGCTGTATTTTCTCATTGCCAAAAGCAAAAAAGCACTCCCTTCAGAGTGCTTTTGAAAGTCCATCAATCAGAGCGGCGGGCGCCACGGCCCCCACGCTTAGAGTCGGTTTTGCGACGGAGGGTAGTCAGTCTCTCGTCACTGTCCTTCAAAAACTTTGACAGCTTGTCTTCAAAGGAAGCTGTACTGTTGTTGAAGCGATTACCGGCTGATCTGCGGAAATCTCCACCACCCTGTCCACGGAATGAGGAGGAACGATTGAAGCTTGGACGGCCCTGACCGGATGCCTGGCTTGGTCCATGGGAATGGGACTGCTGAGCTTCAGGCTTTTTTTCCTGGGTCTGCTTTATGGACAAACCAATTTTTCCGCGCTCATCTATTGTAAGAACCTTAACCTTGACCTTATCTTTTTCCTTCAGAAAATCATGGACATCCTTTACATAAACATCCGCAACCTCTGAGATATGTACAAGACCTGTTTTGCCTTCGGGCAATTCAATGAATGCACCGAAATTAGTGATGCCGGTGACTACGCCCTCAACAACACTGCCAACTTCAATGGACAAATTACTTCCTCCTCTTAGAAAACATACATTACAAAGCTCATTATACATTTCACAAATTATAAGTGTCAAGAACTATACAGCATTTAC
Source organism: bacterium (assembly GCA_963592185.1). Taxonomy (GTDB): domain Bacteria; phylum Bacillota; class Negativicutes; order Selenomonadales; family Selenomonadaceae; genus CAVAVT01. The sequence continues at coordinate 11,996 of CAVAVT010000020.1, forward strand.
CACAAAAATGACCGTTGCTATCTAAAAAAAGCAACGGCCGCAAAAGCTATTTATTTTTTCTGATAAATGTAGGGCATTTCGCCCTCTCTGGTCATTCCAAGTTCCTCACGGGCAATCTTCTCAATGTATTCCAAATTGTTCAGATTTTCCTTTTCCTTAAGAAGCTTTTCGTTTTCCTTCTGGGCATTGGCAAGACGGACCTTTGCCGCCTCAGTATCCGCCTTAAGTGTATTAAGGTTGGTCTGCTGCACAAAGAATACATAGGCAAAATAGCCGCAGATGCACAACAACAAAACCAGAAACCAGTTCAGTCTCCGTTTTGAACTTCTGCTGCGCATTTCACTCACTTTGCATACTTCCTTCCCAGTTTAGAGCACTTATCTTTCTGCATATTGATAACCGCCTGATAATATATAATTTTACATGGATTTCAGCGACTTTTCAATGCTTCACCAATATAATCGGCAATTTTTTCAGCTGCCTCCGGCCGTCTCCACAGCATAGCAGCCTTTCTCATGTCCTCAAGGGCATTTGGATGCTCCAAAAGCTCCCTGACCTTGGCTCCCAGTTCGTCATCGGAACGAACCCAGGCAGCAGTACCGCACTGGGCAAAATACTCCGCATTGTCCGTCTCCGGTCCCGGAATTGGCTCGTGAAGCAGTATGGGCAGTCCGCAGGACATAGCCTCAGTAATGGTCAGCGCCCCGGGCTTGCTGATGAGCAGCGAGGAAACCATCATGAGCTTATGAACCATATCCGTATATCCGTAGACCCTTATATCGTGATGGGAGCTGGGGATGAACGCCTGTACCTGGGATAGAAGCTTCTGATTTTTCCCTGCCACAACGATTATCTGTACATCCTTTTTTAAATCCTCCAGAGCCTTCAGCGCCACATCCATGCCTCCAAGACCAAGTCCGCCGCCCATGATAAGAAGGACAGGCTTGGACGAATCAAGCTTCAGCTCCTGGAAAAGTTTTTCCCGAGACTCCATGTGCACAAATTCTCTTCCCACAGGGATTCCCACAGGATAAAGGGTATCCTCAGGCAGTCCGTGGTCCATAAGGTCTTTGCACATATCCCTGCGTGCCACAAAGTACTGGTCAACCCTTTTGTACACCCACATCTGATGAACCGAGTAATCTGTAATCACCACATCTGAAAGAAAATCCTCATCAGTTCCCTTTACATAGAGCTTCAGCTGTGAAGCCGCCCCGGAGGGAAATGGATGGGTGCAGATAACCGCATCCGGCCTGTATTTTCTCACCAGCTTTCTCATGTCCCGTGCCATGATGAAATTCAAAAATGCCTGAATGATTCCACCGCCGGTACGGTTTCCGGTGAATCTATACATAAGCTCATACAGATTCGGCACGAACTTGAGCATGGTAAGATAGCTCCACTTCATGAAGGCATTTACCAGGGATACGCTGACAGTTGTAAAATCTACCATGTTTACCGAGGCATCAGGATATTTTATTTTCAACGCCTCAGCCACTGAGGATGCCGCCTTTATATGTCCGGAGCCAATGGATGCTGTAACCAGTAAAAAACTTTTGGGTTTTTCCTGGCTCTCCGGCTTTATGACACTCTCCTGTTCCATGCTAAATCCCTTCTACATCAAAAAATCTTAATTTAATTTTATGCAAAATATGGGACCTCGTCAACATTGCCCCTTCAGGCGGTAATTCCACCGTCCACAGTCCATGCCGCCCCCGTCACAAAGGAAGCCTTGTCAGAGGCAAGAAAAACTATCACATTGGCGACTTCCTCAGGAGAAGCAATCCGCCCCAGAGGGTACACTGAGGACATGGTGCTAAGCGCCGCCTCCCGTCCTGCCGGATCCTCCTGCAGCTGCTTTTCCGTTAATGGGGTCAGCACATCCCCGGGGCAGACACAGTTCATCCGTATGCCATAGGGTGCCAGCTCCAGCGCTGAAGCCTTTGTAAAGCCCAGCACCGCACTCTTTGAGGCACAGTATGTGCTGCAGAAATAATTTCCATGAAGTGCCGCATCCGAGGCAACATTCACAATACTTCCTCCATGACCCTGCTGCTTCATCTCACGAACAGCGTACTTAGTCATAAAGCAAGTTCCCCTGACATTAACCGCCATCATTCTGTCAAAGGCTTCCTCCTCCAGATCCTCCACAGCCCCTTCGCCGTAAATTCCTGCGGAATTAATCAATATATCTATGCGGCCAAATCTATTTATAATTTCTTCCAGGGCTTTTCTGCACATCTCAGCATCAGCCACATCCCCAGAAAAAAAATGGACGTTTTCGCTAAGCTCGCCAAGCTCCTCCAGTGCCCTTGCTCCCCGTTCCGGGTCACGTCCCATGAGCATGACTTTAGCACCTTCCATGAGCAGCTGTCTGGCTGCTGCCAGTCCTATCCCAGCTGTTCCCCCTGTTATCAGTGCAACCTTTCCCTTCATCCGGCTCCCCCTTTGCTTGTAAAAAAAACTGCTGCATGAGTCAGACTCACACAGCAGCTTTCCTGCCTTAATAGGCAATTACTTGTTTACGGCATCCTTAAGAGCCTTGCCTGCCTTGAATACAGGATTCTTGGAAGCAGGAATCTCAATTTCCTTGCCAGTCTGAGGATTGCGGCCAGTGCGAGCTGCACGGTCCTTAACCTCGAAGGTACCGAATCCAATCATCTGTACCTTGTCGCCCTCAACAAGAGCTTCTTCAATGCTGGAGAAAATTGCGCTTACAGCCTTTTCTGCATCTTTTTTAGTCAGGCTTGCCTTTTCTGCTACCTTTGCTACCAATTCAGATTTGTTCATTAGAGTAACCTCCCTTGATTCTTCTACGTCGCTAATATTCTCTATTGTTTCTGTATTTCCTTCTTTGATTTTGCAAATTTATAAAAAAAATGCCCTTTTTTTGAAAAAAACTGGAAAAAATCTAGTTTTTCTTAGAAAATTCCTGCTTTGCAGCCCTCCAAAAGGCATCAAGTTCCTCTGGTGAAAATGCCGTCCAATCCCCACCGTGATGCATAACTTCATTTTCAACATAACGGAATCTTTGCATAAACTTGCAATTTGTCTGCATAAGACTTACTTCTGAATCCACCTTCAGGTACACCGCAAGACATACCAGGGAGAAAAGAACATCGCCAAATTCTTCCTGAATATGCTCCTGGTCACCTTCCTTCATGGCTTCCTTCAGCTCACTGACTTCCTCCTGAATCTTGTCCCAGATTCCCTGAACATCCTCCCAGTAGAAGCCGACCTTTTTAGCCTTTTTCACTATCTTCTGGGAAGTCATCAGCGCCGGAAGTCCCTTTGTAATGCCGTCAAGAACAGATACCCGGTCCTTTTTCTCAATTGCCTTAGCCTTTTCCCAGCTCATAAGTGCCGCCCCTGCATCAGATGCCTGCACATTGCCAAACACGTGGGGATGTCGTCTAACAAGCTTTTCTGTTACGCCGTCCACAACGTCCTGCATGGAAAAGTCCCCTGCCTCCTCGCTCATTCTGGCGTGGAAAACCACCTGCAGCAGAAGGTCCCCCAGCTCCTCGCAAAGAAGGTTTGCATCCTCAAGGTCTATTGCCTCCAATACCTCGTAGGTTTCCTCTATTAGGTTCTGCCTGATGCTCTTATGGGTCTGGGCAATATCCCAGGGACATCCCCCCGGCTCCCGAAGCTGGCGGATGATATCCACCAAGGGCTGCATGTCAAAAGTCTTAGCTTCCTCCTTTGCAGGAACATAAAGGCTGGTGAGATGGTCTATGTCATCCTGCCTATCCAGCTCGAAAAGGGGAATTTTCCTTATGCTTTCATCCTTCATTCCAAGGTTGTGGACGTACACCACCTCAAAATCATCCCCGTATACCTCCATGAGGCTGAGCTTCGTATCCGAAGCAATCTGCTGATTGTAGACCTGTGTCACAACAATGCCTGTGGGAAGGTCCGCCGGAAGCCTGTCAAAATCCTCCGCATCGATGATTGTAAGACCGTCAATTGGGTCAATGCCAAGACGGGTATAGAGAATTTCAACAAAGCTCATTCCGGGAAGAATTTTAATGGGAACATTTTTCTCCTGAGCCAGATTACGGAGAAGCACAACGGTGCGCTCAGCCACCAGAGGACTTCCCGGAACCACATACACCAGTTCCTCCCCGGCTTCAGCCTTTTTCACCAAGTCCTCGGCGATGGCGGTGTAAAGAGCCTCAAAGCTCTCCGCCTCTTCATAAAAACCATCGTAGGAACTGTATTTTATTCCTCTTTTTTTCAATTCAGCCACGGTGGGATGAATCTCCGTGCGGAGATAGAGATGCTCTGCTCCCTGCATCAGCTCCCAGCTTTCCATGGTTATCAGGCCGAAATCTCCGGGACCAAGACCTGTTACTGTTATATTTCCCAAAATGCTTCCCCCTTACGCCTTTTTCACAGTCTGAGTTTTCTTTGTAGGCTGTGGAATTGGCTCTCCAGACAGTATCATCATTATTCTAAGCACAATACCTGTAATATTCTTCTTATGCTGCTTTGCCAGCCGTATTCTCATTCCCTGGCTTGGCAGCACCTTTACAGCGGAGCCTAAAAGCCCTCTCAGCTTTATAAATGCCTCCGGCTTGAAATCCGGATTTGGACCAAAGGTTATTTCCATAAAATCCGCTTTCTCTATTATAGCGCTTACCCCCAGATTCCTTGCATAATTTTTTATCCGGGCAATCTGCAGGAGGGTCATAACAGGCTTTGTCGGCTCCCCAAAACGGTCAATAAGCTCATCCAGTATTCCTGGAATCTCGTCATTTTTCCTGATGGCAGCAATTCTCTGGTAGATTTCTATTTTGTGCATTGCATCGGAAATATATCCGCCATCCAGATATGCCTCTGTTTCAAGCTCAATTACCGGCTCCTGTATCTCCTTCACCGGCTCGCCGGTCTTAAGGGACTGAACAGCCTCCTCAAGGAGCTTGCAGTACATTTCAAAGCCCACTCCGGCAATATGTCCATGCTGCTGGGACCCAAGGAGATTTCCGGCTCCTCTTATTTCAAGATCCCTCATGGCTATCTTAAATCCGGCTCCAAGCTCCGCAAATTCCTTAATGGCCTGAAGTCTCTTCTCTGCGGTTTCTGTAAGTACCTTGTCCGCCTGATAGACGAAGTAGGCAAAAGCCATGCGTTTTGAGCGTCCCACACGGCCCCTCATCTGATAAAGCTGGGAAAGGCCGAAATGGTCCGCATCGTAAATAATAATTGTGTTGGCATTGGAAACATCCAGTCCGTTTTCCACAATACTGGTGGCAAGAAGTATATCATACTCTCCTTGGTAAAAATCCACCATTACCCTCTCCAGCACTTCCTCTGGCATCTGTCCATGGGCGGTCTGGATTCTCGCCTCAGGTACCAGTTCATTTATGTACTGTCTTATCTTGTCGATGGTTTCAACACGGTTGTATACGAAGTAAATCTGTCCTCCACGCTTCATTTCCTTCCGAATGGCATTTTTCAAAATCCCGGCATTGTTTTCCACCACATAGGTCTGTACAGGGAAACGCTCCGCCGGAGGAGTTTCAATAATGCTCATATCTCTGGCTCCAACCAGCGACATGTGAAGGGTCCTTGGTATTGGCGTTGCACTGAGGGTCAGCACGTCCACACCTGTGGACAGGGTCTTTATTTTTTCCTTCTGCTTTACCCCGAAGCGCTGTTCCTCATCCACAATCAGAAGCCCCAAATCCTTGAAGCTTACCTTTTTCTGATTGAGAATTGCGTGGGTTCCTATGAGGATATCCACCTTGCCAGCAGCCACAGCCTCCATGGTCTGCTTCTGCTCCTTTGCCGTTCTGAAACGGCTGATAACATCTATGGTTGGACCGAAATTCAAAAATCTATTGGAAAAGGTCTGATAGTGCTGCTGCGCCAAAACTGTAGTTGGAACCAGCACCGCAACCTGCTTTCCATCCATAACAGCCTTAAATGCTGCACGGATTGCAACTTCGGTTTTTCCAAACCCTACATCGCCGCAGACCAGTCTGTCCATTGGAAGGGGCTTTTCCATATCCTCTTTTACTGCACGGATTGCCACCAGCTGGTCCATGGTTTCCTCATAGGGGAAGGAATCCTCAAACTCCTTCTGCCAGGTGGTGTCAGGTGAAAAGGCAAATCCCTTGGCATTTTGACGCTTTGCGTAAAGCTCAATAAGCTCCTTGGCAATGTCCTCCACAGAGGCTCTCGCCCTCGCCTTTGCCTTTGCCCATTCGGTGCCGCCCATACGGTGAAGCCGTGGAATCTCTCCTTCGGCTCCAATGTATTTCTGCAGCAGGTGGACCTGATCCGTGGGAACGAAAAGCTTGTCGTCTCCGCCGTACTGGATATGGAGATAATCCTTGTGTATCCCAGCCACCTCAAGGGTTTTAACCCCAAGATACTTTCCTATACCATGGTTTACATGAACCACATAGTCCCCGGGCTTTATATCCCTGAAATGGGATATTTTCTCCCCCTGGTCACTGGAAGCAGCAATTCTCTTTTTCTGCCGTCCGAAAATATCCTTCTCTGTGATAACCACAAGACCGGCACCTGGGATTTCAAAGCCGTTGGTGAGCACGCTTCCCCAGGATATTGATACAATTCCCTTGCGCAGGGGACTCTTAAAATCAAATAGTGTTGAAGCGATTCTTTCTCTGCCGAAAAATTCCCTGAGGGAATTTGCCTTTGTTTCATCTCCTGTCAGTATGAGAACAGCATTTTCACTTTGGAGCATTCCCCGTGCCTCGGAGGCAAGCATGTCCATTTGCCGCTGAAAGGGTGCTACAGCCTTTGCCACAATGCTTACCAGCTCCTGAGGCTCCGCATTGTGAAGCTTCTGCAGCATCAGGGATATAAACAGCACATTCTTTTTTGCCGCTGCATCGGTCATATCCTCCCAGCTGAAAATGTCCGATTTTATCTCAGGATTTTCCTTTACCAGCTTAATTATTTCTTCTCGGATGCGCATGGGTTCATCAAACACCACGCAGCTGGGCTCCGGTAGATATGAAATCACCGGCTCCGGCTTTCCGTCAGCATCCATTACAGAGAGGGGCATAATTACGCAGGAATCCACATTTCTGATTGACCTTTGGGTCATTAAATCAAATTCTCTTAGGGAATCGATTTCATCATCAAAAAATTCTATACGTATTGGAACCAGCGAGTTAATGGGGAAAATATCCACTATGCCGCCACGGGAGCTAAACTGGCCTATTCGTTCCACCTGATCCACATGCTCGTAGCCTAATTTTACCAGCTGCTCAGCAAAAAGCTCCCTTTCAAGGACAGCTCCCAGCTCAGGCTTCAGGCTCATCCTTGTGAAATCCTGACGGGATATTCCCTTCTGCACCGCCGCATCCGCCTTGGCAAGGACGATAATTTTTTCATTTCTCAGGAGCCGTCCCAGCACATCCATGCGCCGGGCCATAAGTTCCACGCCCTTTGCCGCCGCTGCGATTTCCTGCATGTCCACCTCGGGAAGTTCCAGTATGGGAACTCCCGGCAGCAGTCCCTGAAGATTCTCTCTCCACTCCGAAAGAGTCTCCCTGTTGTGGGTTATAATCAGCGTTGCCTTGGGATTTCCAGCGTAAGCCGCAGCCAGCACAGCATGTTTCTGCGCCCCGGACAGGCCGTAAATCAGGCTTTGAGATTTTTTCTTGTCGTAGCATTCACAGGCTCTTTGTACCGCAGCATCCTGCCTCAGCACGGTAAAAAGAGCGCTCATTTTTTCACACATCAGATCACCATAAATTTCATTTTAGTTACACCAAAAGGGGACTGCCGGCTTTCGCCGATAGTCCCTTGTTTGCATATTTTCCTATGGTCAGTTCAAAATATTATGCCGCAGGGCATAATCCACCAGCTCAGATTTCTGGGTGCAGCCCAATTTCTGCATCATTCTGGTTTTGTAGGTGGAAACAGTTTTTATAGATATAAATAATTTTTCTGCAATGACGGACAGGGAGTATCCATGAACCAGAAGAGCCAGTACCTCACGCTCACGGTCTGAAAGCTCTGCTGTATCCTGCGGCTCATTTATAAAGCTGTCGATGAGCACATGGGCTTCCTTTTCACCAAGGTATCTTCCGCCTTCAGCAACGGTGCGCAGTGCCTTGAAAAGCTCCTCGTCCAGAGAGTCCTTGCAAAGGTAGCCATTAGCTCCCTGCATCATTACCTCTTTTATATACTGCTGTTCGCTGTACATTGTAAGGATTAAAATTTTAACAGGGTTTCTTCTGCTTCTTATTTCCTTCAGACATTCCATACCGCCCATTACCGGCATGGATAAATCCAGCAGGATAACATCAACGTCAGTTTTGTCCAAAAGGTCAAGAACTTCCTTGCCGTTGGATGCCTCTCCCACAACCTTGAAATCCTCCTGGGAGGACAGCAGCAGCTTCAGACCGGTCCGAAGTACCCGATGGTCGTCAGCAAGTAAGATTTTTAAAGTATCACCCATATTAATTACTCTCCTTATCTTCCATAACCCGTTCCTGCTGGTCTGGATTATTTTCATGTACATTGAAGTTTATTTTTTCTTCGTTTTCAATATCCGAAAGGGGAATCACTACCGCTATTCCCGTACCACGGCCCGGACCGCCTTCTATATGGAATACGCCGTTTAGAAGCTCCACACGCTCCCTCATGCTCACCAGACCCAGATGTCTGTTTTGCTTTGCGGTTTCCGCCTTTTCCTTGTCAAAGCCCACACCGTTGTCTCTAATGGTCATCCTAAGGCTGCGGCCCTTTACATGAATCTTAATATCCGCATGGTCGGCGCCAGAGTGCTTGGCTATATTGGTAAGGGCTTCCTGCAATGTGCGGTAGCAGATAAGCGCCTCATTCCTGGGAACTCTGTCAAAATTCCCCTGAAGGTCCAAATCCACAGTTATATTTTGCGTTTCCCTATATGTATCAACGAATTTTTCTATCGAAACCTTAAGTCCCAAATCCTCAAGCATTGGAGGATGTAGATCCAAAGCCAGCCTTCTCAGCCCCTCCAGTGTAATCTGGGTAAGTGACCTGACTTCCTTCAAAAATTCTCTCTGCTCATCTGTGGTAAGCTTGTCCTGCAAAAGTCTCAGGTATGCCAAAATGGATACCATGGACTGGCCGGTTTCATCATGAAGCTCGCTGGAGATTCTCCGGCGCTCATCCTCCCGGGCTGTAAACATCTGATTAATGAGCCAGATTCTTGATTTTTCCTTTTTCTCCAGCGCCTGCACAAGCTTGAAATTTTCCTGCTCCTTGTTCTGGAGTTTTTCTATCATGTCATTAAACGCCATGCCCATACGGCCCACATCATCGGTGGTCCGCACCGGTATGCGCACATCATAATCTCCAGTTCCAAGCTTTCTTACAGCTATTGCCATGCGGCGGATAGGCTGCAGATAGTTCCAGGCGTATCTGGTTGCCATAATTGAAGCAACTATACAGATGAAAAGCATTAGAACCAGTATCTGTATAAGACGTTCCTGCATTCTCTGGGTCATCTGCTTTTCAGACATTCCCACCCGGAGAGAGCCTACAATACCATCATCTATGGGGTACATTACCTCACGGATACGACCTTCATTACTGGAAAATGAAACGGTATCTATCTTTTTGCCGGAAACAGCTTTTCTGAACTTGGGCAGTCCCTCCGGCAGCCCATCGGAAAATGTGCTTGTCAGTATGCTGCCATCAGGGTAGGACACAATAATGTATCTAATCTGATCATTGGAGTTCTTAGTTTTCATCAAATGGTCAGATATGGCAAATTTGTCATCCACAAGAATATCATTACTAAGTATGGCACCAAGGGATATTGCTACCTCGTGGCCCATGCTGTCCAGTTCCTCCTCAAGAAACTGGCTTGTGGTATACATGACCAGACTTCCCATGAAAAGACCCAAAATGAATATAGTACCAACTATGAGTATATTAAAGCGTAGGTATAAACTATTGTTATTCATAGCGCATCAATTCCCCTCATAGCTGTACAAACGGCGGTATTTTTCTCTGAGAGGACTGTACATCTCCGGCTTTGGAGGGATAAACCTGTCTATTACCACCTTTTTCATAGCTGGACGAAGCTCCTGCACAGAAGACATCTTGTAAAAGACATTTCTTATTTGATTTTTTTCTGATTCAGGCATATTGCTTCGTATAACCACCGGCCCTGTGGGGGCTTCCTGCAATACAGCAACCACTTTTACCTTATTCGCCAATTCAGGATTTTTGCTGACAGCAAAGTCATATATCTGGCTGTCAACACTGGCAGCGTCCGCCAGATGGTTTGCCACAGCCCAAATAGACTTATCATGATTGTAAGTAAAAAAACAGCGTTTAAAAAAAGCTTCAACGGTAGTATGCCTGTCAAGCAGTTCAAAATCAATGGCAATTTTTCCCGAATAGCTTATTGGGTCCGTAAAGGCAAAGACCTTCCCTTGCAAATCATCCAAAGTCGTGGCGTTACTGCCAGCTGGAGCAATCAGGTATGTACGGTACATTGTGGTTCCATTGGTCTGAACCATGGCAAGAAGCTCGATGGGCTGCATTCCCTTGTAGGCAGAATAGGCTCCTGTAGAGAAAAATGCAACGTCCGCATCTCCGCCAGCCATGAGCATATTAAGCTCCTCATAGGTCCTGCGCTGCAAAACAATGGCTGGGCGTTTCAGTTCCTTGGATATGTAATCCACAAGCTGCTGGTAAGCTTCCCTTGTTTCCTGCGGAGACATAACAGAAGCAAAAGCCACACGCAGGGGTGTTGCTCCATTATCAGCTGTATTTGTTTCTGTTGATGTATCCTCTGTCTGTGTCTTTGAAAAATCTATATGGCCCTGAATATGTTCACAGCCAGCAGAAAGCAGTGCCATCATCAGCACCAGACACATAAGAAGGAAGGATACTCCCCTGCGCATCTTCATAAAATCTCCCCACACACTGATATTTTCACGTCAACCACTGAATTATGGTCAGATAACACCATTATCTATAATTATAACGCCATTGTTCAAGTTTTTTCAACGTAAAACATTCCACGTTGATATATAGCTAAATTCCCCCAAAAAGGGGGAAGGCGCCATATCCTAAGATATGACGCCTTATTCAAAAATGCATATTTCAGATATACTGCATAGCAGCACATCAAATACAACTAAGACTATTACTCGTCTTTCGGCTTAGCATTCCAAACCAGAAGCGGAAGGAGTGTAGCCATAGCAGCTGCGCAAACCCAGAACAGAGGAGCATATCCCCAGTCATAGTGGGAAACTTCGCCAACCTTGGTGATTACCATGAGCTTACCAGTTACAAACTCCTGACAAGCAGCACCTGCATAGGAGAGAATACCGATCATACCCATTGCAGCACCGGTAACACGCTTAGGAACGATATCAACAGCCATCAGACCGCCCATGTAGCAAACCAAAGCTCCCATTGTGAAGCCATAGAATGTCATGCAGAAAAGGTCCATAGTGAAGGAGTGAGGAGCCCATACGAAACCAGCGATGGACAGAGTGTAGAGAGTACCATAGATGAATGCCGGAGCATTTCTCTTATGGTTGAAGAACTTATCGGAAATCCAGCCGCAAAGCAGTGCGCCGAAGATACCAGCAACCTGCATGTATGCCATAACGCCTGCAGCGCCCATCATGTCATAGCCCTTGCTGGTGGTGAGGTAAACAACGCCCCAGCTCTCTACTGCGTAACGTGCGATGTATACGCAGAGGGAAGCAAGACCAAGAACCCAAACTGCAGGGTTCTTAACAACGGCATTCCACTGCATGGAACCAACGGACTGGTTCTTTTCCTTGTCAATCTGCTCCTGAGTCTTTTCGCCGTAGTATACAGCACCATTCGGGAGACCCTGAGTCTCAGGACGGTCGCTCATGCCGAGGTAGATGAACAGAGTACCTACCAGGGAGATGATACCAGCGGAGATGAAGCCCATGGACCAGCTGTATGCGGATACGATCCATGCGATTGCAAAGTATGCAAAGGAGGAACCGAGGTTGTGGCTTGTGAACCATACACCGTAGAGAGTACCACGCTGCTTGTTGGAGAACCACTGGTTCAGGGAAACGATGGAAGGACCAGCACCATAGGACTGGAACCAGCCGTTAATACCCCAGAGAACAGCCAGCGGAACAAAGGAATTTACAAGACCCATGCCGCACATTGTCAGGGAGGACATGAACAAACCAAAAGCGAAGAAACGCTTGTTGTTCATTCTGTCTGACAGGAAGCTGTTTGTGAACTTACCAAGACCATAAGTAATGAAGAAAATAGAACCAATAATACCTACCTCTGCAGGAGTTACGATACCGGATGCCAGCAAAGGCTTCTTAATAACGGAATAGCTCTGGCGAATGATGTAGTAGAATGCATAACCGATAGTGATGGATGCAAATACGCGCCAGCGCAAAGAGTTGAACTTCTTCTTTACATCGTCAGCGCCCATGGTAACAGGAACGTCTGCGCCTGTACGGAAGAATCCATAAAGTAATTCTTTCATTTGATATACTCCTTTCGACTGATCGAGAACGTCAATCCCCCCTCCGACAAATGTCGGAACTGTAATTATTATTTTATCCCAGTTTCAGTCTTATTCTGTATTCATTATCACATGTTTAAAATTTAAAAAATAGCAGTAAAAATCTGATTTTTTGTAGGTATTATTCCTACAAAAATCTCGTTTCAAACTGAACACTGGGCTACAGACAAAAGTGCGGTACAGCACACTCTTTGTATGCATTGTACTCACTGTACACATAGTAACATGAACACTGTGTGCTGTGTTATTTTTCAATATATTTTTACCAGTATTTTACATAAGCATAAAAATCCGCCCGGAACAAAAATCCCAGGCGGACATATTCCAACAAATATATGCAGAATGATTAACGTGCACCCTGCTCAAGAGCAGCCTTCACGAAATCACGGAACAGCGGATGCGGATTGTTTGGACGGGACTTAAGCTCCGGATGGAACTGACATGCCACAAACCAAGGATGATTCTTCACCTCTACAACCTCAACCAGGCTGTCATCCGGCAGTGTACCGGAAATTACCAGACCTGCATCAGTAAGTTCCTTGCGGAAATCATTATTAAACTCAAAGCGATGGCGATGACGCTCATGAATCAGGCTCTCGCCGTATGCTGCTGCAGTATTGGTATCGTCAGCAACCTTGCAGGGGTATGAGCCAAGGCGCATAGTACCGCCCTTTTTGTCCACATTCACCTGGGAATCCATGAGAGCGATAACAGGATGCTCAGTCTCAGAATTGAACTCTGTGCTGTGGGCATCAGCCATACCGCATACATGGCGTGCAAACTCAATTACAGCGCACTGCATTCCAAGGCAGAGACCCAAGAACGGGATATTGTGCTCACGGGCATACTGAATTGCCTTGATTTTTCCTTCAACACCACGGTCTCCGAAGCCGCCAGGCACAAGGATTCCCTTGCATCCAGCAAAAACTTCATCAAAATCAGTATCCTCAGCCTCAATGTTCTCAGAGTTTACCCACTGAATCTTGACAGATACATCATTTGCAATACCTGCATGATGGAGAGCCTCTGTTACAGAGATATAAGCATCAGGAAGCTCTACATACTTTCCTACAACAGCTACCTTTACCTTCTTGGAAGGATTCTTAATCTTGTAGACCATCTTTTCCCACTCACTCATGTTTGCTGGGCTGTAGTCCATGTGAAGCTTTTCAAGAACAATCTTGTCCAGACCTTCCTCCTGCATCATGAGAGGAACTTCGTAAATGGTGGATGCTGTACGATTTTCAATAACAGCATTAGGCTCCACATCGCAGAAAAGTGCAATCTTTTCCTTCATATCCTTGGAAATAGGCTGCTCAGCACGGCATACGAGTATATCAGGCTGGATTCCGATGGCACGAAGCTCCTTTACACTGTGCTGGGTAGGCTTGGTCTTAAGCTCGCCTGCAGCTGCAATGTAAGGAATGAGGGTTACGTGGATGTAGAGAACATCGTAACGGCCAACTTCCTTTTTCACCTGACGGATAGCCTCAAGGAAAGGCTGGCTCTCGATATCGCCAACAGTACCGCCGATTTCGGTAATAACAACATCAGCCTCATCAGCTGCTGCAACATCATATACTTTCTGCTTAATCTCATTGGTGATATGAGGAATTACCTGTACAGTGCTGCCGAGATAATCGCCCTTGCGCTCCTTGTTGAGAACAGACCAGTAAACCTTGCCTGTAGTAATATTTGAACCCTTTGTCAGGTTGATATCAATAAAACGCTCATAGTGGCCCAGATCCAAATCAGTCTCAGCGCCGTCATCAGTTACGAAAACCTCGCCGTGCTGATAGGGGCTCATTGTTCCAGGGTCGATATTGATGTATGGATCGAACTTCTGGATAGTTACCTTGATTCCCCTGCTCTTCAGCAAACGTCCAAGGGATGCCGCAGTTATTCCCTTACCAAGAGAAGAAACAACACCGCCGGTAACAAAAATATACTTTGCCATCAAAAATGCCTCCCATTCTATATGCCTGCATTAACGCCAGCTAATACTAAATTATTCCTGAATACCCTCAAAAAGCTTCTCACGGCGGTGGCTTGCTTTAGAAGCACTGCTGGAGGATGCCTTTGAGCTTGAACGGGTACTTCTCTTAGTCTCAGGCGGATTCCACTCGGTAAGGCCCCACTGACCATTGCCCTCATAATGGAAACGGCTGTCCATATTGATTACTGTGTATACCTCGGAGATCGCCTGTGCCAGTGACTGTACCGGCTTGCAGGTTTTCTTGATAACATCCATTACCAAATCCTTGTAGTAAATGGAAGTTCCTGCAGACACCAAAATGTGATGTGCAACGTCCGCCTCGGACATATGTATGAAATCTAAGTTTGCATTATCTTTACTCATTAAAATCTCCCTTTCAAAAAGCCCCAAGGGGAGCTATTACATCTTTTCAGGCGCAGAAACACCCAAAATTCCCAAAGCGTGGCGAATTACATTTCTGGTGGCTCCCACCAGTGCCAGACGTGCTCCGGCAAGCTCCTCATCCACACCCATTATGCGGCATTTATTATAGAAGCTGTGGAAGCAGCCAGCCAGATCATATGCATATCTTGCAATACGCTGGGGCGCATAGTCCTCCGCAGCCTTCTCGATTTCCTCTTCATAATCCTGAATCTTCTTAATCAGCACCAGCTCGGTATCATCAGTGAGCAATGAGAGCTTCGGAGCATTCTCCAGCTTCAGTCCCACTTCCTCCGCCTGGCGGAATATGCTGCAGATACGTGCATGGGCATACTGGATATAGTAAACAGGATTTTCATTGGACTGGGATTTTGCCAAATCAAGGTCGAAGTCCAGCTGGCTGTCCAAAGAACGCATGATGAAGAAATATCTGGCTGCATCTGTGCCAACTTCCTCAATAAGCTCAGCCAGTGTTACGCTCTGACCGGTACGCTTGGACATTTTCACCAGCTCGCCGCCACGGTAAAGGCTTACCATCTGCAGCAGCAGCACCTCAAGATTGTCTGGATTGTATCCCAGTGCCTGGAGGGATGCCTTTACACGGCAGATATATCCGTGATGGTCAGCTCCCCAAATATTAATCAGTCGGCCAAATCCACGAAGGAATTTGTCACGATGATATGCAATATCCGCAGCAAGATATGTGGGCACACCGTTATCTCTGATAACAACACGGTCCTTGTCATCGCCATAGGCGGTGGACTTCAGCCACAGTGCTCCATCCTGCTCATAAATATTTCCATTATTTTTCAGTTCTTCAACCGCAGCCTTAACCTTGTCCGGGTGAAGGGTACGCTCGCTGAACCAGTTGTCGAAGGTAACGTTAAAGCTTTCCAGATCCTCCTTGAGGGCTGCAAGCTTTTCCTTCAGAGCCAGTTCCTTGAAAATTGCAAGGCGCTCCTCCTGGCTCATGGACAAATACTTGTCCCCGTCCTTATCGATAATGCGCTGGGCGGTATCGATGATATCCGCACCATGGTATCCATTTTCCGGGAACTCGCAGGATTTTCCAAGAAGCTCAAGATAGCGGGCATTGACAGAAGCTGCCAGATTGTCCACCTGATTTCCTGCATCATTGATATAGTACTCGCTATATACAGGATATCCTGCTGCACGGAGAAGATTTACCAATGCACTTCCAGCTGCAGCACCACGGCCATGTCCAACATGCAGAGGGCCAGTTGGGTTGGCACTTACATACTCAACCATGATTGGCTCCATGTCCTTCTTTGGAAGGCTGCCGTACTCTGCGCCCTTATTGATAATCTCCTGAAGAGAATCATATATTACATTTGAACGAAGGTAAAAATTAAGGAATCCCGGGCCTGCAATCTGTGTATGATCAAGCCATGCAGGATTTGCAGCTTCAAGCTTTTCGGTTATGGTCTCAGCGATTTTACGGGGATTCATGTGGAAAGCCTTTGCTGACTGCATAGCAATATTAGTTGCAAAGTCTCCAAATTCCTTTTTGGGCGGAACCTCCAGAACTATCTCAGGCAGCTCTGCCTCAGGAAAGCTTCCGTCCTTGATTGCAGCTGTAGCCGCATCCCTAATCGCATTGCTCAAAATTTCCTTGATATCCAAAAAACCTTCCTCCTAAACTCAATTCAGACCCACAGTTTCACCTGCTGCAGGGCTTATCTCTATGTGCAGCTCATTGTCTGACTGCCACTGTCCATTGACGAAAAGGGCATATTTCACATGGATTTTCCCCTGCACGTCCTCAAAGGCAATATGAATGCCCTTTGTTTCAACCGCCAGCTCCAGATTACCGTAAGCTGTACTGTACTGGCTCACGCTGCGGCCCTGGCTGTAGAACTCCTGAAGCTGGGACACACCGCCCTTGCGGATAAGCGTAAGCCTGTCCTGGGTGAACTTCAGTGTGGTGGATATCCGCCGTCCCTCATCGGTAACATTGTCATCATAGAGAACATAGTGCTTTCCGCTTTTCAGGTAATGCCGCCCCTCAGCAAGAAATTCCATCCTGTCAGGAGCACCTTCAGTGCCGGATTGCTGTCCTGTTATTTTTATCAAAACTCTGTCCATAGCACCTCTCCTAAAAAAAATACACTAGTTGATATTATAACTCCATTGAAGAAAATTTGCCACATGAAAATATAGGAAAAAGGGAAAAGCCCTCCCATTTGGGAAGGCCCTATTTTTACCTGAAAATATACACACTTATTGCATGGCTCGATTGCTGACACAAATTCGCCATTCCTGCCTTCATTGCCCA
>CAVAVT010000021.1:0-28330 GCA_963592185.1 bacterium
ATAAACACCATGATAACATCTGGAATATCCTTATAGTGTATACTTAGATTGGTGATATTTGCGGTGAGCAGCGCAGCATCATATCGCACACAGTCATTTTTCAAGATATAACATGTTTTGCTGGATTATCTGAAACTCCTAGATATTGCTTTAGACTTTGCTGGAATATATGCGAATAATTGATTTTTTCCTTTTTTGCTAGAATATCAAGCCAGCGTGGCAGTGTAACAGTTTTGCTAACAGCCTTATTATCCATGCGCTCACGGAACGGTGGCATCCAGGCTTCAATCATTGCAATAGTTTCATTGCTTTCAAGTTTTATGTCTTTTATTGCTGATGGCTGGGGGATATCTTCTTTATCCTCTTCCATGCCATAAACATGAAGCTGCAAAGCTTCACGAGCATTAGAAAATGCTTCCTCTAATGAACCAGCACATGGCAAACACCCTGGGAGATCTGGAAAACTGATAGATATGCCATCGTCAGCAACATGAAAAATGGCAGGAAATGCATAAAAATCTTTCATGATAAAACCCTCCTATAGGAGAAATCCATTATTGCAACAGGATTCCGGCTTGGTTAAGAATACTTTTAAATGTAGCTAAGGGGATATCTTTACGAGGATGAGTTACCGTTACGCGGCCTTTCTTGGTAGGATGCTTGAATTGGTGATGATCGCCTGTGCAATTGACTTCATACCAGCCATCGTCTTTCAAAAGCCTAAGAACTTCACGCGATGAATAACTTTTCACATTTGATCCTCCTTATGTGTATATCTTAACACATATAATACTATGTGTTAATGGTGGAGCTAATATTTTCACATCTGGAAATTTACTGCAATACCGCCCTATCCCTTAACATAATATGCAAAAGAGGCATGTTTTTTCGTAAAGAAAAAGACTTCGACAAGCCTAAAAACTGTCAAAGCCTTTCTATCATACAACGAAAATTCATATTTTCGCTCTTATCATTTGGTGGAGATGAGGAGAATCGAACTCCTGTCCGAAAACGTTGCCGCCTGAGCCTCTCCGAGCGCAGTCTGTATATAGATTTAAAATCACTGACGCCTACAGACAGGCTTCAGATCATCGATCTCGATGGAATTCCCATAAAGGTCTCCGAGAATTGACCCTTAGGTATCCCGCTATTGGCCTCTTATCCGCTCACGCAGGAAAAGAACGGACAGAGGGTAGCAATTACGCTGCTACAGCTTCGTATTCGTTAGCTTTTATATTTAAATAAAAGTTTTCACCTTACTGACGGGTTGATGACCCCCCGGCTCGCTGCCCACACGTCACGCGCCCCCGTCGAGACCATTACATCCCCGTTGCGGACTCACGTCCATGTGTTGCTAACGTATTCTATTATCAACGATTATGATAGCTCATTTTTCATGTTACGTCAACATATTAGTAAAATTTGTGTAAAATGTATCTCCTGCAAAAGCAGCTTGGCAAAGGGAGCCATCGTGCTCCAGCAAAAAATTGTAATAGCTGCCAGCAAATATCCCTTTTTATTATTATCTAAAGTCATAAAAACCCTTCCAATGTAAAATCTTCTAGTCCGATATCGAAAAATATTTATTCTACATGAAAAAAATATCTCCTTCAATAAATGTAGACAAATCATTAAATTAGGGTATAAAATGAATAGCGGAATTCTGTATACCACAGAATTAATTTTCGATGAAAGGCCGGTGAGAATAATGGACGCAGACTACCACAGTCCGCACTCTAAGGATAAACCCAAACCAAAGCAGGGGAATCTGACAATATTCTCACATCCGGTTTCAGCCCTCAATACATAAGGGCTTTATAGGCATGGAGGATTTTGACGGGTTCCCCGGAAGGGAGTCAAACCATGCTCACAATTTACAAATCCTTGGAGAGCGGTCCTCTCCAGGAGCTGACACTTAAAACACTTGAAAAGGGTGCCTGGATTAATATTGTTGATCCTACCCCCTATGAGCTGAAGGTTGTCAGCAGTCTTACAGAGGTTGAACCTGACTTTTTGAAGTCCGCATTGGATGATGAGGAAAGATCCCATACCGATGTTGAGGACAACTCCGTCATGGTCCTGACCAATGTTCCTGTAATGAACGGACCAGAAAGCTACGACACATTGCCGCTGGCAATAATCATTACCACAGAATACATCATAACCGTATGCTTGAAGGAAACCCCGGTAATTTCCGAATTTAACCAGAACACCGCAAAGCTGTTCAGAACCTTCAAGAAAACCCGGTTCCTGTTCCAAATTCTGTATAAATCTGCAACCTTCTATCTCCGCTATCTGCGCCAGATTAGCAAGTTTTCAGATGAAATCGAGAAAAACCTCCGCACCACCATGAGCAATGAGGATATCCTCCGTCTGCTGGACCTTCAGAAGGGCCTTACCTACTTCAATGCAGCCCTTAGATCAAACGGTGCTGTGCTGGACAAGCTCTTACGGCTCCGCTCCAGCCAGGGACTTCGCCACATTTTGAAAATGTATGAAGAGGATGAAGACCTGCTGGAGGATGTAATCATAGAGAACAAGCAGGCCCGTGAAATGG
Organism: bacterium; assembly: GCA_963592185.1. Classification (GTDB taxonomy): domain Bacteria; phylum Bacillota; class Negativicutes; order Selenomonadales; family Selenomonadaceae; genus CAVAVT01. Next base: position 2,558 of record CAVAVT010000021.1, read on the forward strand.
TTGAAATGTACGGAAAAATTCTTGCCAGGGTAGCGGATACCTTCGCTTCAATTATTTCCAATAACCAGAACCTGGTTATGAAATTCCTGGCCGCAATGACGATTATCCTTGCAATCCCAACGGTAATATCCAGTTTCTTTGGAATGAACGTAAATGTTCCCTTTGCGGATGCGCCGCTTGCCTTCTGCTACATTTCCATAATGGCTTTTGTCATCGCAGGAACTTGCGGATTCTTCCTTTGGAAAAAGAATATGTTTTAATGAGGAGGAATATTCATGAAAGCTGTTGCTTCCTCAGGCTTTTTAAAGGAATTTACCTTAATAGCCGATAAAGCCCACGATGAAGGAGAAATCTTCTTCGTGCAGCGTTCCAATGATAAAAATGGAATTTATCTTTCTATGGAAAAATGGAATGAGCTGCAAAAGGAGTTATTCCTTCTGAAAAATAAAAATGCACAATAAAAAAGTCACTGTGTACACCTAATTCTAGGTGCTTCACAGTGACTTTTTTAATCTCTTTTTACATCGAAATAACCGTACCATCATGGAGCATGTACAAATACCGCTCCTTTATTTTTTTGCCCATTATTGCCTCAACAGCACGGCTGTAAAGCTCAATCTGTATTTTGTACCGCTCCGCTGCAGCCTTTGGTTCTGTGTCCCCATCCGTTTTATAATCCACCAGCACAAGGCCGTCATTTTCCTCAAACAGCAGGTCAATTATTCCCTGGCTGAAGATTCCACCAGCGTCTTCAGAAAGCTCCGGATAAACTAGTTTTGCCGGAACCATTCTGCTAAAGGGAAGTTCTCGCCATACACGGCCGCCCCCGGAGGAAGCCTTAAGCACACGTTTTCCAATCGCTGAGGAAAAGAATCCTGACACGATTGAAGCTCGGACAAGACTGCGATGCTCCGGCATCAGGATTTCCCTATCAACCATTTCATCCAGCTGTGCTTTGATTCCTGCTACCGACAAATCCCCATTAAAATCTACATGCTGCATTACACTGTGCATGACAGTACCATACTCTGTTCCAGTCATTACTCTGCCGGTCTGTAAAAATCTTGGACGCTTCAAAATCATCTTGGAAGAAACGACTTCTGTCCCCGGTGACTCCGCCTCTTCCTCCTGAGCAAATCTCCGCTTAATCTCTGTTACCGACAGCTTGGATGGTATTAGGGCTGCCGCCCTAGATTTCTCACGGTTTTCAATTGGCCACGCCAAAATTCTTTCCACCTGTTCCTTATCCGGGCTCTCTGGCAGAGTGTTTGCTTCATTTTTCAGAAGGGCAATGCGTTCAAGACCCTCGGCATTTTCCTCAGCATTCTTCTGTCCCAGTTCACTGGCAGGAATAACCCTTACAGCCATATGGCATTTATCTCCATAGGCCGGAGTTTTGAAGTTCTCTATTTCAAGATTTTCAGCTAGATTTCTAAGCTCACCCCCGTCAGGATGATGTACCGCCGCAATCCCAATCCAGTCCATGTAATTTTTTGAATTAATGACCGTGTATGCTGGAAGCGCGCCGGTTTCATCCGCCAATCCTAAATTGCTGCACCAGCTGTCAGCTTTCTTCTCCACATCCTTTTGATTGGTGGTTATAATGAGCTTTTCCCTTGCCCTTGTCATTGCAACATAAAGCACCCTCAGCTCCTCGCCACGATTTTCCACAGTGGTCTGCCGAGAAATTGCCTTATGTGAAATAATTGGATATTTTAAAGACCTGTTTCTATCCACCAGCCTTATGCCTATGCCCAGCTCCGAATGGAATAAAAATGGCTCCTGTCTGACATCCATATCGTTAAATCCATGACCGGCATCTGCCAGTACCACCACAGGAAATTCCAGTCCCTTGCTCTGATGGATGGTCATTATCCTCACAACATTCTCGCTGTCGCTAAGGGTTCTGGCAACAGACAAATCCGTATCGTTATTTTTCATTTTTTCAATGAATCTAAGGAAGCGGAAAAGTCCCCTGTAATCAGTTTTCTCATAGGCCTCCGCCCGGTCCGCCAGCATTCTGAGATTTGCCTGACGAAGAAGTCCCCCTGGCATTCCGCCAACATACTCATAGTATCCGGTATCCCTGTAAATCTGCCAGATAAGCTCAGGTACTCCGGCTCTATGGGACAGGTTATGCCACTGGTCTATGAGATCAGTAATCCTTATTGCCTTATTTCTTATTGCCGGTGCCAGTTCCATATCTCCTCTTGCTAATCTCAGACATTCCACTAGCTCTCCATCAGGCTTAAGCAGTCTGATTTTCGACAACTCTCCAGCTGTAAAACCACCTATTGGTGAGTAAAGCACCGCTGCCAGTGGAATATCCTGACAGGCATTATCTACCACACTTAAAACCGAGGTCATAACACGGATTTCATTTGCCTCAAAATATCCTGAATCCCCAGAGGCATAGGCAGGAATATCCTCCGCCCTCAATGCCTCCAGCAAATCATCGTTGCCGGAGCGTGTCCTTAAAAGCACCGCCATATCACGCCATTCAATGGGCCTATAGCTGCCGCTTCCGCTATCATACACCTTAGCGCCAGAATCCTTGAGCTTTCTCAACTTCTTCGCAATATGGATGGCTTCAAGCTGGAATTTAAAAGCTATATCCTCTGAGACATCGGAAAAAATCCCTTCCGCCTTTGCCACAGAGCCATCTATAATATCCAGCTCCATAGGTCCCTCCAGGCTGCATCCGGACTCATCCGCTGCATATTCCAGCCCTGGATTAAGAGCTGCGGCCTCATCATAATCTATGCCTGAGCTGCCTTTAGTCATCAAAAGCGAGAAAACAAAATTCACGCTGTGGAGAATTTCCTTCCTACTTCGGAAATTTTGTGAGAGGTCTATGCATTTATAGGGCTTTCCCTGCTTTTCAAGCTCAGGATAGCTTTCATATTTTTCCCTGAAAAATGCCGGGCTTGTAAGTCTGAAGCGATAAATGCTCTGCTTTACGTCACCCACAAGAAACAGTCTCCCCTTGTCTGTATCAGTGACCAGAGAAATAATTGCTTCCTGTACCCCGTTGGTATCCTGATACTCATCCACCATTACCTCCTGGAAATGTTCCCGAAGCTCCAAGGCTATCTCCGAGGGAATAAGATTTTCAGAGGTGGATTCCGGCGTCATTAGGATGTTCAATGCCATATGCTCCAGGTCATTGAAGTCCAGAATATTTTTTTCACTTTTGCGAAGCTGATATTCGGCGGTGAAGGCCCTTACCAGTTTTATGAGGGTTCTGACATACGGTCTGGAAGCTTTGACGTCCTCCAGCATTCCCTGAAGATTTTCCAGTCCATCCTTTTGGAGATCAAGCAGACTCTTCTTAATTTCGTTGTGCAGTCCCAGAATTTTTTTGTCTGTATTCCTTTTACCGGCAAAGCTCTTGAAAGACAGGCTGTTAAGAGCATCAATCATCTGGTCCCAGCCCTGTTTGAGGCCTTCAAGGACCTGACAGCTGTTTGCCATGTCGCTGGCTGCCACTTCCACATAGAAGGGAGCATATTTGTCATCCTTTTCGGAAACACTCTGCGCAAGTTCCATAAGTTTTTTTGAATCAGCTTCGGCTTTTTTTATAGTCTCAGCAAGCTTTCCAGCCAAAACTCTCGTCCAGCCAGATTCCCCAAGGATCTGTATATCGTCAATATCATAGTCACGCTCTGCACGTTCAAGCCACTCATCTGGGAAGGGATTGCTCTGTACAAAATGATACAGCTTCAGTACATATTCATACAGCGCACCATCACCCATGTCATTACCATAGGCATTGGTAAAATTGACAAAGTCCTCATCCTTCTGCTCATAAAATTCCTCAAAAACCGCCTCTATGGCATCCTGGCATATAAGCTCCAGCTCCTGGGTATTGCCCATGCGGAATCCGGGATCAATGTCGATTGCAGCAAAATTCTGCCGTATCAAGGTCTGACAGAAGGAGTGCAGTGTGGATATATTGGCGTTGGACAGCATTATAAGCTGTTTTTCCAGCCTTTGAAGAAGCTGTTCATCCCTTTTGACCTCATTACCGGATACACCCTCTTCCTGATACCCGGCCAGATTTTCAGCTGTATTGGATATAGCCTTTTGTATGCGCTTTTCTATTCGCCCCCGCATTTCAGCTGCAGCGGCTCTGGTGAAAGTCACCACCAAAAGCCGGTCAATATCCCACAAGTCAACACCACCCTCACCGGTAAGATGTTTTATTATGCGCTCAACCAGAACCGCTGTTTTTCCGGAGCCTGCTGCTGCCGCCACCAAAAGATTTGTATTGTCGCTGGTTATGGCCTGCCACTGCTTTTCTGACCATTTCATTTTAGTGTCCCCCACGCTTACTCCTCCTTGCAGCATTCAGCCATTTTCTCAATTATTTTCACATCATCCTTGGAATCATAATCCGGCAGAAGCCTTGTCTTGTATCCAGCAAGCTTGCTGTCATATCCGCACAAAGCTCTGAACTGGCAGTACGTACAGCTGGAACCATATTTGTCCTCCTGTGGTGAAGGATCTATGATTCCGGAGAGTATTTCCTTGCCAGTTTTCTGAAGCTTATACTCCACGTAGTCCATCAGTATGCTGAATTCATCCACGGTTTTCACCTTGCGAAGATTTGCAGCACCTGTATCCAGCTCGCCATCTTTGAGCTTTATCTTTACAAATTTGGAGCCGCTGTCAATCTTTCCTATAACTTCCGGCTCTGCCAAAACCCATCCAGGCATTTCAAAAACCTTCCGAATCTCCTTGTCCAGCTCTTTGTCAGACAGCTTTTTCTGCGCTGATATAATGGGATTTTTCAGGAAAAAATACAGCATCCCAGCTGGAAGTACCTGATGACCCTCGGTTTTTGCCAAAAGATTTTTTGCTACAAGCAGATAGGTAAGAAGCTGCAGTTTCAGTCCAAAGTAAACCTCCAAAAGATTTATGGCGGCGTACCCGGTTTTGTAATCGATAATCATAAAATACTGCCGGTCTCCGGAAATATCTATACGGTCAATTTTTCCAGTAATCTCCAAATCATATTTCCCCTCAGGCAGACCATCCCCCTTGAGGGCATACACCAATGGAGGCATATCCCCGGGACCAAATCCGAAGGAACGCTCAAATGCTTCAGGATAAAAATCGCTTTCCCTCGCAAGCTCCAAGAGCTTTGTAATAGACTTTTCAGCTGTCTTTTTCAATCTTTCAGCCATGTAATTAAACTGGGCATTGCTTAAGAGTATCCTATGCTTCGGTGAAGCCAGAATTTCTGTTATTACCTCGCCGCATATGGTATGGCATTCATCCTCGGTAATTTCACGCCATGATTTCCCGTCCTTTTTCAGACGTTCTCCGAAACAGCACATGATATCATGCATGAGATTTCCCTTGTCCAAATGGGCAAAGCTAAATATTTTACGCTCCTTTAGATTAAGGCCATACTGTGCGAAATAGCTGAAGGGACATCTGGCAAATTTTTCAAATCTGGTTACAGAACCCCGAAGATGATTCTTTTTAGTGTAAAGGGCCGCAGCTATCTCCTGGGGAAGAACCTCCTGTGGAGCCTTGGCAAAAAGACCTTTTCTCACCATTTTCAGTACCGGCTTCAAATCCTCCTGCTGACGTGCCCAGTTGTACACATCGTTCCAAAAGGGCTTCATTTTACCATAATCTCGTTCGCCTCTCAGGGCAATTGCCAGTGATGACATAGCCTGACGTCCTCCGGCAAGCTGAAGATTATCATCCCGGTCCATGCTTTCCGGATTGATGTGTAAAAATGGAATGTCCATCAAATTGCGCAGCTTTGCCACCACCGGTGCCGGAGAAAGCCCCCCTCCTTCAGCATCCGCCAAAGAATAGGATATCCACAGGTATTCAGATGCCTGGGTAAAGCCCTTGTACAGCTGATAATTTTCACCGAGACTTCCCATGTCCGAGCCTGGCGCCAGCTCCATCATCCCCTGTTCCATCAGATAATTTCTGTCGGCATCCGTAAGAAGCCCCTGATTACTGTGCTTTTTCGGCATACAGGAGTCATCCGCCCCCAATATGTAAATTGCTCTCAGCCCATCAAGGCTATTTTGGTCAAAATTAGCAATATTGACGAAATCTATTCCAGGAGGCACAATGCTAACCGCCAGAGCCTCAATGCCGGAGGTGAGAATCTCTTCAAACTCCCTGCGGTTCAGCCCATCTTTTTTCATTGGCTCATCTCCAACAGTCTCCACCAGCTGGTCAAACAGCTCCATTATTCCATCCCATATCTGACTGTGTATTCTAGGCTCATCCAGTCTTCCGGCTGTCTCCGCCTCCCGTGCCAGAGAATCCAGCTGCTCCGGTACATTCAAATCAGTAAGAAGCTCATAGGCAGCCTGAACAAGACCTGTGACAGTCTCAGCCACTTTTACAGATTCACCAAATTTTAAAAGGGGTCCGGCTGCCAGCTGTCGTATCTGATTGATTTCAGCCAGCTGCTCCTCCCGGCGTTCTTTGTCCTCTTTGGATTCTGACAGCCCGCTGTAAAATTCCCATGGCTCGTCCTTTGTCCAATAGCTGCCCTTAATTCCATATTCCAGCACATAATTTTCCAACCGATCCAGCTGATCCCTGGTTACTGGGAAAAATCCTGTCCTGAAGCAGCGGAATACAGCCTCATACCGCCATCCCCTGATGACCTCAAAGGCAGCGCACACCAGTGATGCCAGCGGATGATGGGTTCCTAGTCTTTTCTGGTTGCTGAAGCTTGGCACTTCAAAATCCTTAAATACATTGTCTATAACCGGGCCATAGGCCTCCTCATTTCTTATGAGCACACCTATGTCACGCCATTTGTAGCCCTTTTCTCTGCACAGCCTTACCATATCAGCCGCCGCAGCCTCCACCTCAAGGCGGATGGTTGCAGCCTCGGTAACTTGGATTTTGTCCGCCGCATCAATATTCCCAGCTGTCCTTAAGGGATAACGGAACAGACCTTTTTCCAAAGTGGATAAGGCATCATTTTTAAACCGGGAGACATATTTTCCTCCAAAAGCCCGTGTACTGTATTTAATCCCCATGCTGTCAGCTATTTTTTTCAGCATACACATGGTTTCATACTGGCGGTGGAACAATCCTGTTTCCCTCTCATTTTCCATTCGGTTCACGGGATCCATACACAAGGTAACATGTATATTCGCCCCCAGCTCAAGCATTGCACTTATAATATTTCGCTCCTGGGGATTGAAAAACACAAATCCGTCAATCCATATCTCGGCATTTTTCATAATCTCTGAGGAGGGGAGCTTTTTCACCAGGCTGTCCAGAACATCCTCCGCATCATTGTACCTGCCCTGCATCGCCTGACAGTATTCCCCATAAACCATGGACAAATCATGAAGCTTGTCCTTGAGGCGGCTGTTTGCTGACATGTGGGCGGACTTGTCCCCCTCGCCAGACAAAAGTTCTTCCAAAAGTCCATTGGTTACGCCATAGCTTTTAAATTCGTCCACCATACCTGAAAGGGCATCGGTAAACCCTCTCTGATGGGCTGCCCTATAGAAAAATTTCAAGTCACCATCGTGCTTTTCCAATATACGGCGAAGCATCAGCTGCTTTCCAATTTCTGTGATACGGGGTTTTACGGCGCCTCCAGTTTCTATGAGCACCTGCCGTGCAAAACGCCTGAAGCCGAACACATAGGAGCGGAAAAAGCCATTTCCCTGCTCCTCCATCATCGTAGCCAGCTGCCGCTCAGTTTTGTAGGTCATATGCTCCGGCAGCAGCAGTATCAATGCCGGACCCATGGGATTCTCCAGCATTTTTGCCTTTATTTCCGAAAGACATGCGGCAGTTTTTCCACAGCCGGCCCTTCCAATCATGAATTCAAGCATCCCTATCCTCCTCTGTCAGTCGTCTATAGAGAATCGGGCATGGCTACCATGCCTGCCCTTAGTGATTTCCAGTCTTACGGGTATCTGGTGTTTAAGCTCCTCCACATGGGATATTATTCCCACCAGCCTGCCATTTTGCCGCAGCTCGGAAAGAGTTTTTATTGCCATGTCCAAGGTTTCTCCATCCAGTGTTCCAAAACCTTCATCAATGAAAATTGTATCCAGACGGATGCCTCCGGAATAGCTTTTTACCACATCCGCCAGTCCCAGTGCCAGTGAAAGGGATGCCAAAAATGATTCCCCTCCGGATAAAGTCGCCATGGGCCTTTGAGTCCCTGTGAAATCATCATATATGACTAAATCAAGCCCTGACTGTTTTCTTAAATCCCTGACCTCATTTGCTGGCTGAAGCTGGTACTGTCCACGGCTCATTTTTATGAGCCTGAGATTTGCCGCATCCACCACATCCCGGAGCAGCGCCCTTAAAACATAGGTCTGGAAGGTCATTCGGCTGTTGTTTTTACCTGATGCAATCTCCGCCAGAAATCCTAGATTCCTGTGCCTTTCAAAAAGCTCCGCAAAGGAATTTTCCAGCTCCTGAAGCTTTTTTATTTTGGATCTCAAAAGCTCCTGCTGAGCCTTGAGACTTGCTAAAGACTCCGCCTCCATCCTCCAGGCAGCTTCTGCGGACTCAGCCTCCTTTTGTGCCGCCTCCATGTCCGGTCTTTCCCTGCCCTCAAGATTTTGCTGCAGCTCGGATAATCTTATGGCAAGCGCTTCCATGCCGCTATGATAGTCCTGTATGCGCTTTTCCACAGCCTTTAATCCCTCTTCGGTATTAAAAGCCTTTGGCAGAGACATTTCAGTCGACTCTAAGGATTCAATATCAAGAAATCCAGCTTTTAGCATTCTTTCCTCAAAAAGTATTTTGGAGCTTTCTGCCAGCTCCAGAGCTTCTTTCAGTGCATCCTGCTGTGCCTTATATGCCGCCAGAGCTGAGGAGTAGGTTCTGGATGCTTCAGCATAGGCCTCCTCCGTTTTACGGTGCTCCGCCTCAAGTCTCTCGGATTCCATTTCCGCCTGGAAAAGCTCCTTTTTCAATACATCTTGTTCCCTGTACTTCTCTGGAATATTTTTCTTCTTTTCTTCCAATTTTCCCTGGGCAATTCCCAGCTCATTTTTTATAGTATCCACGGAGGATGTTAGCATCTCTATGGCGGTAGAAAGCTCCTCCGCCCTTTGGGAAATTTTTTCCTTTTCGACTTTGACCGCACTGAGTCTTTCTTCCTTCTTTGAAAGTTCCTCTGCCTCTACTGATGCAATTTCTATCTGGCCGGAAAGCCATTCCTTTCCTTCGGTCAAGCCTTCCTTCAGCGAAGTCACAGCTGTCATTGCATCTGCCGGGTCCAAATCATCTATGGCGGAAATCTTTCCAGTGTATCCGGCTTCCCTGAGTTCCTTGGACAGCTCCCTTAAGGCATTTGACATGGCTGACAAAGAGCTAATCCATTTGTCTTTGGCTGCCTCCCATTGCTTGGCAGCTGTCTCCATCCATCTCCTGCACTTCTCTATTTCTGCCTCGGCCTCAGCAATTTCCTCCTTGGTGGGAATGATTTCCTCAGAAATTGCCAGCTTGGGATGTTCTGTAGAACCACATACAGGGCAGGCTTCTCCATCCTTTAATTCTCCGGCAAGATGGGCAGCGTATCCGGATATCTGCAGATAGTGCAGTCTATCTCTGTCTTTTTCAGCTTTCTGAACCTGCATTTTCCATCTATCAACATTTTTTTCCTGTGATACATAGGAAAAAGCTGCCCCTCTAAGGTCAGAAATATTTTTTTCCACCTCTGAAAGTCTTGTTTTAGGGCGAAGAAGCCTGTCGCATTCAGCCTTTTTTCTGGCGTATTCCGCTGGAATATCCAAAAGCTGTTTTTCTTCTTCAGATAACTTTTGAAAACTTTTTTGAAGGGCTTCCTGTTCCAGCCTCTTTTCACTTAGCTGGATTTCTAATTTCTCAGCTGATTTCTTTGTTTTTTCGTAATTCGTCTCTGCCGCTCTCAGCTCTTTTTCCAGAGACTCAAATCCCCTAAGCCTTTCTATCTGAGATTTCGCATTATCCCTATCCGGCTGCAACTTTAAGGATTTCTCCCGAAGGATTGTGGCGTTTTCCTGTTCCCTACCAGCCTTTTCAAAATCAGCTTTTGCCAGCTCCAGGGCATTCTTTTTTTCTAAAAACAGCTTGTTTGCAGATAATGCCTGCCTTTTTACATCACTTAGGGAATTAATTCTTTTAGCTGTATCCAGTTGTTTTTTTGCAAGCTCTGCCGCTGGCTTTTTCTCTTCGTACTGGTTCAGCTTGTTTTTTGCCTGTTCCTGTTGCTGAAAAAGTTCCTCTATAGCCGATAAATCGGACTTCTTTCTCTGAACCTCGTCGTATATAGCTTTCAGCTCGGCGGTTTTTTCCGATGTTTCATTTACTTCAGCGGTTTTAGCTTTCTCCAGCTCCACCAATGCCTCAAGGCTATCCGCTCCGGTATCCATTAAAACAGCATCGCTTTTTGCCTTTAGAGCTTCATTCTGCTTATTTATCTCGTCAGCCTGTTTTTTCAGCGTATTTTCTATATCACGGAAAATTCCTGTCTTAAACAGGATTTCCATTATTTTTTCCCGCTCATCTGAACCTGCCATTAAAAGACGGCGAAATTCCCCCTGGGGAATAAGCACCACCTGTCTGAACTGGTCGCTGCGAAATCCGATAAGGGATGAAATCTGTGCGGTTACTTCCTGCGCCTTGGTGGCAAGTGGTTTTTCCACGCCTTCTTCATCAAGGTAAAACAGCTCCGCTGCAGCCTTCTCTCTGGTAAGTCCCTCACCACGGGACTTTTTCCTATCGTAGTTTGGATTGCGCCGCACCTTATATTGCTTTTTTCCCAGCTGAAAAATAAGCTCCACATAAGTAGGGTTATCCAGCTCTGCCATCTGATTGCGGAGCATGTCGCCGCTTCTCCCCTCCACGCTGGTATCACCGTAAAGAGCGTAGCATATGGCATCCAAAATGGAGGTTTTTCCTGCACCTGTTGCGCCATGAATCAGGAAAAAATCCCTGTCCCCTAGGTCTCCAAAGTCTATTACAGTCTTATCCACATAGGGTCCAAAGGCCTGCATTGTAAGTTTTATCGGTTTCATAGCCCAGCCTCCCCACTTCGTTTTTCTGAAATAACCGTGTTAATGGCTTCCCGTAATACCGTTTCCTGTTCCTTATTCATATCATCTCCGGTCATTGCCTTGAAAAAATCGCCAAAAAGTTCCAGCTCCGTGGATTTTCTAATATCCCTGCCATGAAATTCATTTCCGGCCATTTCCACCAACTTTGGACGCTGAATCTGCAAAAGATTTGGATATACAGTTTCCAGCTTCCCATGGGCATCCAGTACAGCTCCCTTGTCCATAAGCTCAACCAGAATATAATCCTCCGAAACGGGATAATGCTCCCTATTGGTTCTAATATCCTCCAAAAGTCCGCTTACTATTCTCACATCATGTTTTGGAGTCAGTGGTATAAATTCCACACTGGTTCTTCCATCGCCATCCAGCTCAACAAAATTTACCCCCTTTTTCTGCTTTGCCTCGTCAAAGGAATATTTCATAATAGAGCCGCTGTAGCGTATATTTTCTCCACCGGCGGTCTGGGGATTGTGAAGATGTCCCAAAGCAGTATAGCTATATTTCTTAAAAATCCCAGGGGAAACATTGCTGGAGCCTCCCACCGTCAGAACCCTTTCGGATTCAGAGCTTTGTCCTCCAGCCAAAAAGGCATGAGCCACAGCAACACTTCTTGCCCCATCAGGAATATGAGAAAGACCTTCTTCCACCATTATACGCTGGGCTTCATTGAAGTCCATGCGGTCCTCCAGTTTAAAAGCCGCTCGTATGGCTGCTGGATCCACATAGGGATACAGGGAAAAATAAACCTTTCCGAACTTGTCCTCCAGCATCACCGGCTCAAATGGCACTTTGGGTCTTCCACATATGTACAGTCCCTGACCCTTCATTAGACGGCTGCCAAAGCCCAGCCTGACATCGCTGTCATGATTTCCAGAAATGAAAAGCACCGGAATTTTCATCTCCATGGGGAGCTTTGTGAGCACCTCGTCAAAAAGCTCCACCGCCTCAACTGGCGGCACTCCCCGGTCATAAATATCCCCGGCTATAACCACAGCTTCAGCCCCAGTATCCTTCACTATCTGCAAAAATTCCTTCATGAGACATGACTGGTCGTCAATTAGATGAACTCCATGAAATATTCTTCCTAAATGCCAGTCAGCTGTATGGATAAATCTCATGCCTGCTCCCCCCAAATATCTCTGTAATAAAAAAAGGGGCATCAAGCCCCTTTAAAGTTCACTATTAAGAATTTCCCTTATACTCCATAGGTGTAGTTACCCGGATTAAAGACCTTCCACAGCCACAGGAATCCTCAATTTTCATAACCGCCTGACCGGTACGGAAGCGAATCAGAGGCATTCCCTCAGCTGAAAGTGTGGTAAGTACCAATTCAGCCACACGGCCGGGAACATCCACCGTCTCATCACTTCCGAAAGCGATAAGCTCAGGATAGAAATGGTCTTCCTGTATGTGCATTCCAAAGTTTTCCCTGCAGGGGAACATAATTCCAGCATATCCCATGGCAGGACAATTGTACAAGTTATAAATCCTGGCACCGATTCTCTTTTCCATGTAGCTTCTCATGGAATTCTGCATGGACTCCTCAAGACACAAAACACGGCTAATAGAGCTGCTTACACCCTCATTCTGCAAAGCCTGAAGACTAACCAGCAGCTGCATAATCTGCCTGGAATCACTCACCAGAGTATCCGCGGCAACCTGCTTCAGCAGATGTCTCGCATTATCTGAATCTGATCCCAGAACCACCACAGTGGCACCAACCATTTCCAAAGCATAGTGCACATCCAGAAGACGGCTGTCAGACAAATCCCCCAGCATAGCCACTACAGAGCCTTTTGTGATTCCAAGAGCAATCAGCGCCCGGGTCATCATTTCCACCTGACGGGCTATGTCCCCATTGGTATACATCTTAGTAATGGCTGTTGGACGTTCAAATTCCTTGAATCTTGAAACACGCAATATAGAGCTTAACGGCAGGGTTAAAAAATCAAAGGCAGAATGCCTCTGCAGATCCTCATAGGTGGTAAAAGGAAGCTTTTTAATATCATCAATGCTTTCAATCTTCAATGAAGATACACCGGCATCGCCGTAAAGCTTTCCATAAAATGCTGATTTTTCACTTGCCCATTTAACCACACGCTGCAGACGCTCAGTTTGAAGCCGGGTCAGCTCGCTGCGGTCGATTTGTTCTATATTTTGATTGGCATACATAAAATCGAGTGCCATCCTTTCAAAAATAAATAGTTAAAAACTCCCTCATCACTCCAGAGGCTTCTGATAGAAGAAGGGCTGGAAGCTGGTGTATCCCAGCTTGCGGAAGTTCAGAATCGCTTCAGTTGCGCCTACAAATAGCACTCCGCCTGGCTTTAACGCCGCAAAGAAATTTGCATAAAGCTTATCCTTTGCTTCCTCGGTAAAATAAATTACCACATTTCTGCACAAAATCAGGTCATAACCCTTTTCAAAGGGGTCCCTGAGCAGATTGTGACGTTTGAACTCAATACTGTTCTTGATATCCTGCTTTACAGCATACTTTCCCTCAGGAGTAACATCGAAGTACTTAGCCTTTCTTGCAGGAGTAATTGCCTTAAGCTCATTTTCGGAGTAAATTCCTTCCTTTGCCTTTTCCAGTATTTCCACATCCAAATCCGATGCAAAAATCCTATGTCTTACCCCCGGCGTCATTTCCTTCATTATCATTGACAGGGAATAAGGCTCCGCACCAATGGAGCATCCGGCGCTCCAGATATTAAGTCTGGAACTTCGTTTCAAAAGGTCAGGAATAACATCTGTTTCCAGCTTGGAAAATTTTTCCGGTGTACGAAAAAATTCCGATACGTTTATTGTGAGATACTCAATAAATGAAGCAAAGGAATCCTTGTCCTTCGATACATGGTCAAGATAATCCGAAAAGGTATTAAACTCACTTCGTGCCACCAGATTGCCGATACGGCGCTGCATCTGGGGCGCCTTATAAAGGTCCAAATCTATCTCTGTCTTTGCCCTTAGCTTGCGTTTAAATTCCGCCCAATCTCTTTCTTCAACCATGTGATTACCTCCGTGTAAAATGGATGATAGTACAAACGTCCTTATAATACTTTATAGATATTCTACTAAAAAATCAAAATCCCTTTATTTTCCAGCAGACTTTTTCGAGATATTTTTGGGTAATTCTTCCTATTACATCTTCTGGTATTCAATCCGGGTTACTTCATTCACCACATCCCATGAGACTTCATTGATGAAAATTTCCATGGCAATGGCTCCAACTATGAAAACAATGCCCATAATCAACGCCCAGTATTCCTTTTCATGGCGTTTTCTCTCCACCCAGACATACAGGGCTATGGAGATTACGCCTGTGAGGAAGGCCCCGGCATTCATAAGCTCTATTAATTTTGCCAGCAAAACAAATGCAGCCTGATTCTCGTTCATGATTCACGCCTCCCTATGCCTCAGCGATAAGATAACGGATCCGGTCCATAGATATTTGGACCTCTGTTTCCCTGTGCAAACAGCAGATAAATTCCGAATACAAAATTAACTAATGGAATGTATGTCAGCAGTACAAGCCATCCTGTATGACCTAAATCGTGAAGCCGTCTAATGGAAATCATGATTTCTGCCACATTCAGGAATGTAAATATTACGAAACTGATGACGATGTCCGCCATTCCCACATAATCTCCTGCTGTCAGATAGAACTGCTCCAGCTCCTCCACATTGCTGTAGTCTCCGGAAATAAGCTCCACAGCTATCATATGAACCAGAAATGCAATGAAGAAGAGACACGCAAGACGCAGAAAATATCTCTTGCGGTTCAGTCTGCCCTTATGGGTAAAGAACTTTTCATATATTCCCTTGTCTTCAACATAGGCATCATTCCAGCCCCCGTTGGACTCAGAAGACATTTCTGCAACCGGGCTTCCGCAGCTGCCGCAAAAATTGGAATTGTTTCCCAGCGGCTGACCGCATTTTTCACAAAATCTTGCCATATAAATTCCTCCACTCTCTATGAGCCTCTCAGAATTTAGTCCCTTCTATCTCCCTGATAATGGCTGAAGCTGCCAATAACAAGTTTAGGGAACTCCCTCTGCAGCTCCTCTAAAAATTCACGGGTTCCCACACAGGACCCCTGTGCCTCCGGCATAATATCCATAAAGGCATCTGGATCAATATTGAGATTTCTAACCTGAATCATCTGTACTGGAAGCTCCCGGAAAAATTCCTTCCATGCCTCCAGCTCCTCCTGACGGTCATTAAATCCGGGGAAATAAAGCATATTCAAGGACACATAAATCCCCTTTTCCAGTGAGTATTTTATGGACTCCTTCACATCCTTCAGGCTGTAGCTGCTTCTATAATATGCATCATAGCTTTCCTCACGGGCGCTTATGATACTTACACGCATGGTATCCAGCCCGGCATCCACAATTTTCTTAATGCCCTCAGTATATCCAGCATTGGTATTAATATTTATCTGTCCCTTTTTCACCTTGCTGCGGATGATTTTTATGCCCTCGGCAATGTTGTCCGCCGCAAGGCTTGGCTCACCCTCACAGCCCTGGCCGAAGCTTACAATACCCTCTGGGGCCATTTCAAGATGATACACTCCGATTTCTGCTATCTCCTCCGGAGTCGGACGGAAGGTTATTCGGCTCTGTGGAGACTCACAGCACTCCGCCGGCTGAAGGGAAATACAGCCGAAACAGTTTGCATTGCAAACCGGGGATGTGGGGATACCAGCCTCCCAGCGGCGGTAAAAGAGATTCTGTGCTGTGCAGCAATGCCACTCCAGGGAACAGTTTCCTAAATGCTCGGCAATGCGATTTCCCTTCAAATCCTTTACAGTACGCTTCACAAGCTTTTTCAGCTCGTGGGTGTTGTAATTTGCCGGGTCCCATTTATGATTTTCGTCGGTGTAAATTGCCGCTACGTACAGCTCATCCTTGTACACCGCCACAGCAGCATAGCCGTAAAGAGGAAGTCTTTCCGCCCCTTCGGCAATCTCATATGCCGGCATGTAAAGTCTCGTGTATCCAGCTGGAAGAATCGCCGCCACAGCCTGTCCGGTGATAGCGGTTTCCTCCCCGTCAGGACCTATGCCTACAGCCATCCTATCCGGAAGAAACATGAGATCCGCTGTATCCGGCAGCGGAATCAAATCCTCAGGCCTAAGGGGAACATTTTCCCTCCCGGTACGTCCCATGGCGCTAAAGCCTGGGAGATCCAATATTTCACCATTTTCATCCGCATAAAGCGCCGTTATCTCACAGCTCATATTTTAAACCTTCCTATACATTTTACTCTGCTGCTGCAGGATTATTACTGCCCTCATTGTTTTCTAATGAAGCCTGAACCTCTTTCTTAGATTTCTTTACTTTTTTAGGGTTGAATTTATTCATTGCCATATCCGCCCCTTCGGTAATGATGCATTCCGCCGCAGGAACAAGATATTTTACAGCCTCCTGAATCTTTTCCACATCCTCCGGTGCAAAGGGAGCCAGTACGTGCTTTACCACAGTCCATCCCGGAAGAGGTCTTCCGATGCCGATACGGATTCTGGGGAAATTTTCATCCCCAACATGGTAAAGGATGGACTTCATGCCATTGTGTCCCCCGGCGCTGCCCTTTTTCCTGATACGGACAGTTCCCACAGGGATATCCATGTCATCATGGGCCACGATAAGGTCCTCTGGGTCCAGCTTATAAAAATTCATAAGCGGCCCTATTGCACGGCCGCTTTCATTCATATAGGTCAGAGGCTTCACCAGCAGAACCTTTTCACTTCCGATACGGGCTTCAGCCACCAGTGCATCATACTTATTGCGCCAGTCTGTGGCTCCAAGATGCTCTGCCAGAGCATCCAAATACATGAATCCCACATTATGCTTGGTTTTTGCATACTCGCTGCCGGGATTTCCCAAACCCGCAATCATTTTCATTATAAAAGCCTCCGTCGATTCCTTACTTTAATTCCAATCCAACAGGACAGTGGTCGCTGCCGAAAATCTCGTTGTGGATGGTAGCATCCTTTATGCTGTCCCTGAGTCTTTCCGATGCCAGGAAGTAGTCAATCCGCCACCCGGCATTGGTGGTTCTTGCCTTACGGATATATGACCACCAGGTGTAAATTCCCTCTTTATCAGGATAAAGTGCCCTGAAAGTATCTATGAAACCAGCGTCCAAAAGCTCAGTAAGCTTTCCACGCTCTTCATCGGTAAATCCTGCATTCTTATGGTTTGTCTTAGGGTTCTTCAAGTCGATTTCCTGATGAGCCACATTAAGGTCGCCGCAGACAATAACCGGCTTTTTCTCGTCCAGCTTTTTCAAGAAATCCCTGAAAGCATTTTCCCATACCATGCGGTACTCAAGGCGCTCCAGTGCCCTTTTGGAGTTGGGAGTGTACACCGTTACAAGATAGTAGTCCTCAAACTCCAAAGTAATGACACGTCCCTCATGGTCATGCTCCTCGATTCCCAATCCATAAGTAACATTCAGTGGCTCCACACGGGTAAATACAGCGGTGCCGGAATACCCCTTTTTCTCTGCGCTGTTCCAGTACTGCGTGTAGCCATGAAGGTCCAAAATAGCCTGTTCAGGCTGCATTTTGGTTTCCTGAAGGCAGAATACATCTGCATCAAGCTTCTTGAAGGACTCCATAAATCCGCCCTTTGTGAGACACGCACGAAGTCCGTTTACATTCCAGGAAATAAATTTCATATGCCGCCCTCCTTATTTAACAGGATCCCCTACCAGGAAAAGATACGCTATAACTATCAGACCAAGAACAATACGGTACCAGCCAAATGCCTTGAAGTCATTGTTTTTAATGTAACGGAGCAGGAACTTAATGGATGCAATGGATACCACAAAAGCTGTAGCCATGCCCACAATGAGAATCAGAATTTCGCTGCCGCTGTAATGCCAGCCGAACTTCACCATTTTCAAAAGACTGGCACCGAACATTACAGGAATTGCAAGGAAGAAGGTAAACTCTGCTGCAACGTAACGGGATGCGCCAAAGAGAATACCACCAAGAATTGTTGCGCCTGAGCGTGAAGTTCCCGGAACCAATGAAAGAACCTGGAACATACCGATGATAAAGGCGGTCTTGTAGTCAAGATAATCAAGGTCGGAAATTCTCGGAGTACGGTTCTTATTGTAATTTTCCACCACAATGAACATGATACCGTAGAAAATAAGTGTTGCGGCAACAACCGGAGTAGTCATGAAGTGCTCCTCCATGAAGTCGTTGAAAAGAAGTCCGATGACAGCTGCAGGAATGCAGGCAAGAACCACCTTGCACCAAAGGCTTACAGTAGCTCTCTTTTCAGCTCTGCTTTTCCATGAGGAAAAGGGGTTCAGCTTTTCAAAGTTCAGCACCACAACCGCCAGGATTGCACCGAGCTGAATAACCACCAAGAACATATCCTTGAACTGCTTTGAAACGTCCAGCTGGATGAACTCATCCACCAGAATCATATGTCCGGTGCTGCTGATGGGCAGCCACTCGGTAAGACCCTCCACAATACCCAGGATGACAGTTTTTATCAATTCAATAATACTAAGATCCACGAAAAATCCTCCCTAACTGTATTACATTAATTACAAAATAAGCGTTTCTATTATACTCCCTGATATAAAATTTGGCTACATGAACTATTTAATAAAGCGATGCTTAAGCCCTAATGTAATAAAGAAGGCTATTGCAGAAATCACAACTATTGCCGCTCCGGCTGCCATTCCCAGCTGGTATGCAAGGAAAAGTCCCAAAAGACCTGAAACCATAGCTATCGCCACAGACACGAAATGATACTGTTTCACGTTGTTGGTTACATTTCTGGCTGCCGCCGCCGGAAGCACCAGCAGGGAATTAATGATGAGAAGCCCCACCCACTGTATGCTCATTGCCACAACCAGCGCCACCAGCACCGCAAAAGCGGACTCTGTCATAAACACATTTATTCCACGGCTTCTGGCAAAGCTGGGGTTGACGCTGAGCACCAGCAGTTTATTAAAAATTAACACCCAGGCAATAATAACCAGCACAAAGGCAATCAAAAGGCCCGTCAAATCCTCCGGGGAAATGCTCAAAATATCGCCGATGAGATATTTTTGAAATTTTCCAAAGGAGCCGCCGTAGGACATCAGGAGAAGTCCCAGAGCAATACCTGTTGAGGAAAACACTCCGATAATGGTATCCTTGGAGGCTGTTCCCTTGCTATTTATGTAGGTTATCAAAAGGGCATACACCACTGAAAAGCCTATCAGCGCCCACATGGGTGAGGCAATGCCAATAAGCACTCCAAGGGCAATTCCAGTAAAGGCTCCATGGCCTAGGGAATCTGAGAAAAATGCCATTCTATTGGAAACCACCATGGTGCTTAAAAGTCCGAACAATGGAGTGACTAAAAATATTGCCAGAAAGGCATTTTTCATAAAACCATGGTCCAGCCACTCAAAGGGAAGAAGTGTATCCATAAGCGAATATATTAAATCCATTACTCAGCATTCTCCCTTCCAAGCAGCATTCCAAATGCCTTCCGGGTTTTAGGATTGTCAAAAACCTCATCCGGTGTACCTGCAGCCACCACGCCGCCGTCTAAAAGCACCACCTGGTCAGAGCATTCCGCCACAAAATTCAAGTCGTGGGACACCATAATAATTGCCATGTCCTCATCTTCCCGAAGCTCCTCAAGAAGTTCCCGGAAAATCTGCTGGCCGTTCTGATCCACACCGGAAACCGGCTCATCCAAAAGTAAAATATCCGGCAGCGGATCTAAGGCAAGCGCCAAAAGCACTCTCTGCAGCTCTCCTCCGGACAGGGCGCCAAGCCGTCTGTCTATGAGATGCTCCGCTCTGGTACGCTTCAGCTTCTCCAATATCTGGTTCCGCAATGCCCCTGCCGGGCACAGCCATACGGGGCGGCTGGTGAGACATGCCATGAATAGATCCATAACACTTGTAGGCGACCCGGTATCAAACTGCAGGCTCTGGGGAACGTAGCCTATAACAGGATGTCCGGAATGTGCCCCCTTTGCATCCACATATTTCAGGCTTCCCTGATGCTTTACCTCCCCAAGGATTGCCTTTAGGAAGGTACTCTTTCCTGCTCCGTTTGGACCTATAAGGGAGGTTATCTGTCCGCAGTGTATGTGAAGATTAACATTTTCAAATACCACATGGCTTCCATGTTTTACCGTGAAGCCCTCAATTTTCGTACAGCAAAATTTGCTGCAGTCCCCTCCAGCTGATGAGCTGTGATGAAAAATTTTCTTTAGCAAAGCTATCTGCCTTTCTATAAATATATTAAATTCCTTGAAGTGCCTTTCTCTGACAGTCAATTTTCATTGCCAAATCATTTAGGTCCCTTGGAATAAATTCATGTACTAAAACCTTTGGGTCAATAAGTTCAAATATACGCTGGCATTGCCCAGTCTTAAAGGGCATATGCTGGTCGATTTTAATAATATAATCCATAATTTCACTGGGGGAAGGTTTCCTATTTTGATAGTCCCTATGCTGGCACTTGGCTGCATATTTTCCGGAAAAGGAACAATGAAGATGGACTTCATATATTTCTTTTTTCATTTCTCCAAGATTCCCCAGAATATCCAATATGTAGTCCACAGCCTCCGTTTCATTTTGGAGGCTCCATTTCATATTCATGAGATGTCCGGTATCCAGAAGAAGTCCTCCCTCTCCATCAAAGCCCTCCAAAAGCCTCGCTGCAAGCTCCGTCTCCTGATAATTAAGCCCCGGCCAGAAAATATTTTCAAACAGCAGCCTGCATCCCTTTGGCACATAGGGAGCCAGCTCATTTAACACCTCAAGGGCTGTATCTATTACCTCCTTGGAGTTGTAGCGAAAGCTCCGGCGATAGATTTCTGAGCCTCTGGCGTTTGCCACATGGAATACAGCATAGGGAACCTTCAGCTCCCCGACTGTTTCTAAATTCCTTCGGAATTTTTCCAGCCACTCCTCACGGGTTCTTCCATAGATATTATACACATTTTCCATGGAGCCGCAGCTTTCCAAAAGAGCTTCCCTATCATTTTTCCAAAAATCCATCCAGTCAGGCCAAAATATGAGATGCATGGTTTTTACTGTATCTCTTGGAGGAAGGTTCCCATCCCAGGGAAATCCCCAGCCACCGCAGTCCAGAAGCTCAATGCCATCAAGACCGTGGGAATGCAGAAAGTCCTCCATTCCATCCGGTCCCTTGGGCATCATCATTTCTATATCCGTTGAAGCATTGGAGAGATTTATAAGCTGAAGCATTTTAGCCATCCTCTCACATTATCTACTTAATTCAGCCTGAAGGGGAAGCTTATAGTTTTTCTAAATCTAACAGGCTCCCCGTACACATTCAATGCCGGGGAGTACACCGAGGCCTCTGCCGAGCGGAGGGCGGCGGTATCCATTTCGGAATATCCCGAAGAGGATACTATGCTGGCGGACTCCACTTCGCCGCCAAGTCCCACAACGATACTGATGGAAACAGTTCCCTCAACGCCGTTTTCAATTAGATTTCTTGGATATACTGGAGCTGGTCGGGACTGTAGCACTGGAGCCACCGCCGCAACAGCTGCCTTGCCGGGATCCCTTCCCGGGCGGCTGCCGTCACCTATGCCTGTCCCTGTGCCATTGCCCTTTCCTCCAGTATTGTCTCCGGAGCCTTCACCATTCCCAGCTCCTGTTCCGCTTCCATTTCCGCTGGAGGATGCTGCCCCCTGGCTGTTATTTCCAGAGGCATTTGACTGGCTGGGCGTTACTGTTTCCTTTACGCCGTGTTCCTGACGAAACTCCTTCTGCTTTTCAGGATTCTTGGTAAATTCCTCGTGAATCTCAGGAAGCTTGACCTCCTGACTTACCTGTATCACAGGGGCATCCGCTGCTGCAGCTGAGGCAGAGCTGTTATCCACAAAGCTTCCTCCCCCGTCACTGCCTCCGGAGGCCTCCTCATACAGTGTTACGTCTACAGGCCGTTCCTTCGGCATAGGCTTTACCATGATGAAAAGTCCTGCTGCCGCCACTATAAAAAATATTATAACGTGAAGCAGCGCAGATATGCCCCAGGCCTTTCGGCTGTCCTTTTCCAGCATATCACCGACCTCCATCTGCTGCCAGACCGAACCGGGTGATTCCCTCGGCCTTGAACTTGTTCAAAAGACCAACCACCATACCGTAGTCAATGTCCTGATCCGCCCGGACCACCACGGAGAACTTCGGATTTTTCTTCATTTCTCCCTTTGCCTTTGCCAAAAGGGTTCTTTCATCAATCTGCTTGTCCTCCAGCCACAGGGAGCCGTCCTTCTGCATTGTTACCAGAAAGCTTGCCTGTACCTGGGTTTCCGCCTGCTGTGCCTTTGGCATATTTACCGGTATAGTTTTCAAATGAACCATGTACAAGGTGCTCATCATGAAAAACACCAGCAGAAAGAACATTATATCAATCATTGGTATAATCATTACCTCAGGCTTGCTGAAACTCCTTCTGTCACGCAGTCTCATGGGCTTTTCCCTCCGCTTCATTGGAGGCGGTATAAGCTTCCGTCTCTATAAAGGACAGACATTCTTCCATATCCGAAACAATATTTTCCACACGCTGGGAAAAATATGCATGGACAGCCAGAGCAATGATAGCCACGCAAAGACCGATGGCTGTTGCCACCAGAGCCTCGCCTACGCCCCCGGTAATGGCGGAGGCCTGTCCTTCATCAAGGTTAAAGACGCTGAATGCGGAAATCATTCCGCTGATTGTCCCCAAAAGTCCAAGCAGGGGAGCCATGGTAACGATTACGTTTAAATAATAAAGCTTCTTTCTGAATTTAGAAAGGATAATACCGGACTGAACCTCAAGAAAACCCTCCACACGCTTAGGTTCCCAAGTTCCAACCTTGCTCCAGGCATCGGTAATAAGCTCCGGAAGAAGCCCCTTGGTGGATTTTGCTAGGCTCATTGCCTTTTCACTGTCTCCTTCCATCATGCAGGAATAAAATTTCTTTGCAAAATCCCTTCCAGCATCTGACTTGGAAAAGAACATTCCACGCTCTATTGCAATTGCCACTGTAAACATGGAGGCCGCAATCAGCAGCAGTACCACAGGGCCGCCCTTCATCAAAAATTCCACACCGGCTGAAACCGACTCAAATAATCCCATCGTCAATACTCCCATCAAAACATTTCTGTATAAAATTTATTCGCTTACTCTTCCCTTATATTTCCTCAAGAGATAGAGGAAATACGGCGAGCCTAAAAATGCGGTCATAATGCCCACCCGGACCTCTGCCGGAGGCATGATAACACGTCCCAAGGTATCGCAGAACACCAAAAATACCGCTCCAGCCAGTACACTTGCTGGCAGCAGCCGCCTGTGGTCCGGTCCCACCAAAAATCTCATGGCGTGGGGAACCACCAGTCCCACGAAGCCAATATTTCCGCTTATGCATACCGCTGTTGCGGTGGTAAGTGTGGCAAGTACCAAGAAAATCAATCGATATTTTGCTACCTGCATTCCTACGGATTTTGCCTGAATCTCTCCAAGAACCAGCACGTTCAGGTGCCGGGCAAGAATCATCATAATAGTTATCCCCAGACCTATGGGAACAACTCCCAGAAGGACGTGCTCCCACCTGCGGTAGTCCAGTCCTCCTACAGTCCAAAAGAGATATTCATGCATTTTCTGATTGTCCATCATGGTGAGAATTGCTGCCGTGCAGGCACTTAAAAGCATTCCCACCACCACTCCGGAAAGAAGCAGTGTCATGATTGGAATTTTGCCGTGACGGATGGAAAGCATTACCGTCAATGTTACAGCCCCCAATGCCCCCACAAAGGCAAAGGCTGGCATAATAAAGATATTGGCTGCTGAAGCCCCCAGCATAATGGATATAATGGCTCCAAGGGATGCTCCGCTGGACACACCTATGATTCCTGGGTCAGCCAGTGGGTTAGAGAAAATGCCCTGTAGAGCTGCACCGGAGGCTGCCAGCCCTGCTCCCACCAGTATTCCAGTCAATGTCCTTGGAAAGCGGATATGCCACAGCACCGCCTGTTCATCTGGAGGGACTGTCACATCCCCATAAAATGGCAGTCCAAATGCCTGGGACAGTGAGGCAAGCACATGCTCAAAGGATATGGGATATTCCCCAGCAGACAGGGAAAAAAGCATCGCCCCCAAGAGCAATAATACGAACATAGCTATTTTTAAGAAAAAGCCTCCAAAGCGGGATTTATTATTCATGTTCATCACTCCTCCCGGCAATTAGAAACTCATCTATTTCCTCTGTGTCCTCTGGCTCATCCATTGCAGAAAACACTTCAATATGTCCAGTTAATGGATTTTCCACAGCTTTAAGGGGAACTCCGTAGGCATTGGTCAGGATATCATCCTGAAGGACTTCCTTTGGTGCTCCGTCAGCCATGAGACCTCCATTTCCCAAAAGCAGCAGCCTAGAGCAGAATCTGGCTGCAAGGCCCAGCTCGTGAACCACCATTAGGACTGTTTTCCCTTTTTTGCAAAGGGCTTTGCAAAAGCGGAATATTTCCTCCTGATAGTAAACATCAAGGCCTGTGGCTGGCTCATCCAAAAATAATATAGGAGTCTGCTGGGCAAGTATCTGTGCTAGAAACACCCTTTGCCGCTGTCCTCCGGAAAGTGCCTGCATGGGTCTATCGGCGAATTCCTCCGTATGGGTATATCCCATACAGCTTGAAACGATTTTCTCATCCTCGGAGCTTTCCTGCTGCCACCAGGAAAGATGGGCATACCTTCCTATCATGACTATTTCCCGAGCTGTGTATCCAAAGGGACACTCCGGCTGCTGGGAAAGATAGGCTATCCACTCTGCCAGCTCACGGTCAGACATGCTTTCTTTATTTTTGCCGCCGATAATTACCTCTCCGGCAAGTTTATCCTGAAGTCCTCTTATGGTTCTCATAAGGGTGCTTTTCCCAGCGCCGTTGGCTCCAATAATTCCCACCATTTCGCCAGGCTTTAGTGAAAAGCTTACATCAGATAAAATTGTCCGGTCCTCATATCCTGCGGACACATTTTCCACCTGAAGAATCTTATTATCTATCATAGCCCACCTGCATTAAAATCAAATATTTATCGCTCTAATTATAACAAAAAAGCCCCGCTGCTGCAGGGCTTTTCATGTTTGAGCTATTAGAAGCTGTATTTAACACCGATCTGGAAGAAACGGCTAGGACCAGGGAAATAATATCCTGAAGTATATCCTGATCCACCATAAGTAGGATAGGTCTGGTTGGTAAGGTTAAGTGCACGGGCATAAATGGTAAGATCCTTAGTAACATCATAACTTGCGCTAAGGTTCCAAATAACATAACGGCTGTAACCAAAATTATTTACATCTAATCCGCTGCCAATACGTGCACCAAGGTTAGCCTTCCATGCACCCTTCTTGAAGTTTACACCGAACTGATAGCCATTTGGCATTGTGTTAAAAATCTGCTGTACATAACTGGAACTAGAATTATTCTCTGCCTCCTGCTTTACATAGGAATAGCCAGCATTGAAGCTCCAGTTGTCGTTAAGTTTCTTATTATAGGTAATTTCCAAACCTCTGCGCTTCTCATACAAGAGATTTTCAGGCTGAATTATGTTATCAACAGGCAATCCGTAGTATATAGCGTCAGACACCTTGGACTGGAAGAAATTTACATCCAGGCTGCTGTTAGGGTTAAAGGTATGGGTGTAGCCCAGCTGCACATT
>CAVAVT010000022.1:0-26669 GCA_963592185.1 bacterium
GGAAGGAGATATTAGCTCGCCTCCTGTTATTCGTTTTTCATCCCCCACCTATAGAAGATGGGGGACATCTTTTTCCTCGTTATAACTAAAAGGAACTAAATGTCAAATATTCATTGAATCTCTCATCTTTGAGTATTTATTCATAAAAAAATTCTCCTATGATTGGAATTTTCACCATCATAGGAGAACCTAGCGTTGATACTATATTATTTAATTATCTGCTCCATATCCTGTCTGTACCCTTCTTTAAGGTAGTCGCCAAGGAGGCCTACCTTGAATTTTCTGGGGTCGCCATCTGGAAGAAGTTCGTTAGCAGAAAGCATGATATCCAGTGCTTCTGCGGTGTATTTTGCATTGTCAGTCATATGCATAACTATGATGCTGCCGGGACGGACCTTGCCGTTTTCACGATAGATACCATGCTGGATTGCTGCAACCATAGTCTGACGGTTTGGAGCCACATAGTCCTCGGTACTTTCGTATCCGGAAACGATGAACTCATAGCCAGCATCAAGGATATTAGTAAGTCCGGTTTTGCTGATTGCCAAAGTCGGCGGACGAAGATATCTCTTCAATGCATATCTGCCATTTACCTTCACGTCACCCACCACTGAGGCAAGCTTGCTGTAGCTTGAGGAAACGTCCTGATAATATGCTTCGCTGTCCTGAACTCTGTCGTCCCCTGCCTCCCTTATCCAGTTGTTGGACATGGGCACATGCTGATCAGTATGGGATGCAATCTCATGCCCCTCATTGGCGATTACACGAAGAAGATTCCGGTTGTTCAGCATAGTTCTGGTAATGATGAAGAATGTTCCCTTCACATTGTGCTTCCTGAGCACGTACAGCAGATGATTCAGGGACTGATCTGAAGACCAGTCGTCAAAGGTGAGAAAAATAGTATTGTCCCTGACACTTTTTACCACACCTGTCTGATCCAGCTTGCTGATTTCAGCATTGGAGAACTGGAATATACGGTCATTCCCGTTTACTCCCGGAGCGCCAATGTACCGGACCTTCAGTGTGTCCATAAAACTTTTGTCGTCAAAATAAAAGGTTCTGTTCTCCGGCCTTAAATTCTCTGGAATTTTGTCGGAGGTAACAGGGTAAGTATAGCGGTACTGGGTATCCCCATATACCCCTGCCACGCCTCTGATTCTGTAGGCGGAGTCATTTTTCGGATTCAGCTCCGGCGTATCCGTGGGGCTTCTGTAGGCTATATTGTCCACCTTTTGCTGCTTAATAGCCATCATCACGTCCCCAGCCAGACTTTCATGGGTGTAAAAATCCATGCGGATGTAGACAATCTGTCCACGTCCCATTGCAAGGGAATATTTACCGAAAATATGAGGCAGTACCTCATCAGCTGACACAGCTTCCTTGTCCTTGGTCTGCACAGCATTTACGGTCTGTCCCACAAGAATGCATCCCAGTGCAGAAACAGCTTCACGAAGCTCATCATTCGGCTCCCCGAAAAGCTGTCGCACCACTGTCGGTTTTACGCCGTAGCGCTGTGCCATGGTGTTCTGTATTCCCTCTATTTCCCTGCAGAAGCTGTTAAAATCCTTGTTCTCAGTAGTGGCAATACCGATGCCCAGCTCCTGCCCATAGTTTGCAATCATTGCCACGGTGGCAGCATTGTTCCGAAGCTCCTTTTCTGTTACGAAAAAGGTTCCCCCCATGCCGTTTGCCGCCATGCGGTTCAGTACATCCGCCACAGCCCCCTGATGAGTAAGTCCTCCAAAGGTGAAAATAACAGAAGGCTCCGTGGTATCCAAAAAGGGGAGCCTATCCGCCATTTTTCCTCCATTGGCTGTTCTCAGGGCTGAATAATCCTGGGCAGCCATTGCGGTTCCCATAATACCGACAGTCATCAATGCTGTCAGCATAAATATTAAAAATTTATTCTTAAGCATATTTATCCTCCCGGTTCTCAGCCGCCAAAATACCAAGTCAGCGCCAGCCACAGAGTTCTGAACTTCTGTCCGTTTTCCATATCCGTCAGCCAGTCATACTCAAGGGATGCAATAACATTTTTCACGATAGCCCTCTCGTAGCCCACACCGATGCCTCTGAATCCGTTGGCATTGTCCGCAAGGCCGTTCATACCGTGTCTAAGGTAGGTAGTTCTAGGCTGGCGGAAATACTTCACATAGGCTGTCCAGGAGCCCGGACGGCTTGAATCCACATTTCCAAGGGAAGCACTTGCTACAAAGCCATAGCCGTAGGTTCTGCTGTCATTTTCCTTAAGTCCGTAGAGATTCATCCAACCAAGGTCGAAATTGCCCACCTTCTTGCGGACATTCATCATAACTATGCGCCGTCTGGTGTCATCATCCAGCTTGAAGTAATAGTATCCAGCACTGAGACGCCATTCGTTCATCAGGTAGGATGCCTCAAAGAGATAGCTTATATCCGTGTCATTGCCCTGACCTATAGCTGCAGTATATTCCACGGGAGAGCCGGTCTTGACCTCTACACCCTTGAAATCACTGTCGTACACATTGCCCTCGGCAATTTCCTTGCCCATCCAGCCGATGCGCATTCCCAGAACGCCGCTGTATCCCTGAAGGTATGCTCTCTGAAGCTTTACAGTATTGTTTGGACTGCTGCTCCATGGATCCCCGGAGAACCAGTGCTCTGACTCTGCCATGGACTTAAAATGCCAGTTGTTGTCGATATTATAGTCGCCATAGAGACGGAGTCTGAGTCTGTCTCTGTCCTTTCCCCCCTTGTTGAAGGAATGGTCCCAGCGAAGTTCTCCATCCCAACGGAATTTCTTCACATCCACTTCATCCTTCTGATAAATTGGGAGAAGAGCCTGCTGCCAGGATACCTCTGTGTCGTAAAAGCCCATGTTGTAAAGCTCATCTGCATATTTTACACGTGCCACAGCCATTTCCGGCATACTGTTTTCATCGTACTTGGTTCCAGTCATTGGCGTTCCGGAAAGCTCTGCAGCCTCACGGAGCTTCCATGCCGGAAGCATTGCCTGATGAAGTGCCGCGGTCCGCCGTGCTCCTGCCATATACTTGTCCATGCCTCGGCGCTTGTTATGGGTCTTAGCATAAAGAGCCACACGGTCCTGAATAAATTTGATGGCTGTCCTGTCCTGGGACTCCATAATCATAATATCCGCATAGCGGTCCAGGGTTTTCTGAGAAAGATTGGTTTTTAGACCTGCCTCGGTTATTACATCACGAAGCTCCTCACCCATTTTTTCACATTTTGCATTATAGGATTTCAGACGCTCTGCCTCATGGTCCATATTGTACTGCTTATTTCTTTCATTCAGTGCAGCCTCATATCTTGCCTGAGCTTCCTGTATGTCCTTGTATCCCTGTCCAAAGTATTGCTGCCCCTTGTCCTGTGCAGTAAAAACCATGGTTCCGCTATACTCACCTTTATACATGACCCTGTTCAGGTCCATCAGGTGATTGGCAAGAAGCTCAGCATTGCCGCTGTAGTCCGCCGCCTGTACAGGATGGCAGATTCCAAGTCCCAGGGTACATCCCAAAAGTGCAACGCCGCTTAGTTTTTTTACCTTCATACAGCCACCTTATTTCCCGTGTGCGTCCACGTCAGTTATATCTGTGCTGCCGCCAAGCCTCCACAGGCTCACTGTCCTGATTCCCTTGTTGGCTGCAACGGTAATCCACGCATTGATGGTTTCGCTGTCAGCATACCATACTGTATAATCCTTGCCCTTATCGGTGTAGTCAAAATACAGACAGGCGCTGGCTTCATCCCTTTTCGCCTCAGCTTTGAACTGTTCCTGCAGCTCCTGTGCCTTTGCTTCGGAGATGAATCTTCCCTTGTCATGCCGAAGCTTCAAAAGGCTTGCCTCCCACACGCAGCCTCCATTGGAAAGTGCCACGGATTTTTTCCCGGGAAGAGCCTCCATCTTGTCGATGGTCTTTTCAATAAAACGACCGTCAGCCTTTGGACCGGCATTGCTGTGGGTTCCGTAAAGATTGTAAAGCATTACGCAATACTCAGGCCCCTCCGGAAATCCAGCCTTGAAATCCATCCCCGGCTCCAAAATAACCCTAAGCTTGATATTTTCCGCATCACAGGCGGTCTTAATCTCCTCGATAAACTTCAAATAGGGCTTAACAAGCTTGTCGTCCTTGAAAATCCGCTCATAGTCGATTTCAATTCCGCCGTAGCCATTCTCTTTTGCCAGCTCAAGAATTTCCTCAATGTGGCTCTGACGGGTATCCTTGTCGTCAAGGACCTTATGAAGAATGTCCAAATCCTTCACCTTGGCAGCAGAACTTCCAGCTGCCTCCACATCATTGACAATGGTAAGATAGTCCGTGGGCTTTTCATGGCCTTTTCGTCCCTCAGAAAGTTCCTCACATATGAACAGACTTCCATCCTCTTTAAAAGTTGCCCCAAAGTAGGAAACATAGTCCAGTTTCTTCCCAAGAAGCTCGCTTTCAGCCATTCCTTCCGTCATATCCCAGTAAGCTGTCCAGGCTGTAAGGCTTACCGGCTCGTGGCTTCCGCTCTTTATGGGACTGCTGTAGCAGGCGGTTGCCAATATAAGGCTTCCTGCTGTCAAAATACCAATCAATACTTTTTTCATAAATACTCCTATTGGTCAGTTTTTATCAAAGGAAGAAGCCAAGAACAGTTTCCCATTTCTTCTTCACGTTGAGCTTGAACTTATCCCAGCCAGTAAGCTCGGCGGTGTAAAGGACTCTTTCCTTGTCCTCGTCCATGCCGGTGTTTGCCTTGATGATAAGCTCGCTGAAAATGCCGTCATAAACGTCATCCGCAAGATTTCTCTGGCTCCAGGCATCGTTGTTCCACGCAGACAGGAGGTAAACTCCTCCATTGTCGATAACCCGGACTCTGATACTGTCAGCAACGACTTTTCCCTCGTATATCAAGGTCAAGTTATCATCCTTCAAATCCACTCCTAGGGTCTTGTCCAGACGGGCATGGAAACTCTGGGTTCCCTTGTACTCCTCAGCTCCATCGGCAAGGGTTGCCACCGGCTCTTCCTTCTTTTTCTGAAGCTGTGCCATATACTCTGCTGCCTGATCAGTGGAATCTGCATAGCGTGCAAAGGTTTCAAGCTCCTTGATTTCCGCATTGTGCTTGTCCTCGTCTATGGATATCGGCTGTTTGCCATCAAGGATATCAAGGCTTTCACGGTAAAGTTCCTTCTCGGCTCCGCCCACAATTTCCTTTGCCACCAAGTATCCGTTTTCAACGCCAACGGAAATATAGCTCTTCATTTCGTTATCCGCCCTCAGGATAAGGTCCTGGGTTCCGAAGGAATTGCCCTCCAGGCGTACCTTGAGATGCATGTTCCGGAAGCTCTGGACAGCCTTCAATTTTGCAAGGCCCCGTCCCATGGGAACTGAAGTGAGAATGTAGCTCTCCTGCTTTATCTGAGCCGCACCTTCCATGAGCTGCCAGTCGCTTTGATGTACATCATCACCACTGACAAAATCCACGGGCTTATCCGTATCATACTTGATACGCATAAGCAGATGATTTACCGGCCAATAGGGCTGAGGCTGCATACGTGTCAGGTCGTAGATACTGCTGTTCCGCTGGTTCAAGCTGTAGCCCTCACGGTTAAAGTTCATGGTGAAAAGCTCACGAATCCAGCGTTCGTTTACAGCGCTGACCTTTGGATTATTGCCGAAGCTTCCTGTATTGGAATGCATCAGCACGTAGGCGCCGGGAACGAATCCCAGCTTTTCATTGTAAATATCCCTCAGACGCTCGTAATCATAGCTTATGCGGCTTTCCATATGCCGGAAGCTTTCCTTTGGCATTCCGTTTTTGTCACGGATATAGTCCATGAGGTAATGATTGTAGCGGCGGCCAAGATACTGGCGCATCATGGAATATTTCAGGGGATTGATTTCCCCGATGTAGTTGTTATAACGGTCAAATACGTTGATAAACTGGAGCCTGTGCCCGTTGGAGCCCATTTCCCAGAAGGTGGAGCTAAGCATGTCCTTCAGCTCGGTGGGCTTCAGGAACTTTGGATCCTCCTTTTCGTATTTTTCCGTGTAGGTCATCATTGTGCCCTTATAATTCAGGTCCTCAAGGATATCATGGGCAAAAATTGCGGTATCCCGGCGGCCGTCCTCAAACATGAGAAAGAGCGCCTTTGGAGGCAGTTCCTTGCCATTTTTGTAATACTCCTGAATATCCTCCTGAGTAATGGTTACATACCCCTGGTCCTTCATTGCCTGAAGCTGCTCCCGGAGTTGTTCCTTGCCGATAAGGGTGGAGGTATCTCCGATACGGTCAACGCCGAAGTAGGAAAGAGCCACAAAGCCTGTGTCCTCGCCGGAGGTATTGACCTGATCCTCACCATAGGGCCTGTAGGTTTTGAACTGGAAAAACAGCATGGCAAGGGAAGCCAAAACTGCCACAACGACTATCCATTCAAAAAATGAACGGATTTTCTTCTTCCGGTCCTTACGTTTGGTAAACTCTCTATCTCCCAGACTCATGGCTTCACCTCCCCGTTATCCGGCTGTTCCGGGCTGTTTTTTCCACCCTTTTTTGCCTGCTTTTTCTGCGCTTCCTCCAGGTCCGCCTTGGTCATGCGGGTACCCCAGGTGGATTTCCAGAAAGTAACCCATGCCACGGGCATCTGCCAGAGAAGAACAGCCTCATAGTAAAGGCAGAACCACATTCCGTACACCCAGGTGGTGCTGCGGCGCAAAAAGAGCTGCGCCATACTCATGAGCAGGGACATGAGAATCATGCCTATGATAAAGGTTATTGGGAAAACCCTGTGGATAATGGGAACATAAACCAAATTATACAAAACGATAATAGGCGCCGCCACAGGTACCATAATACCCATGTAGAAGAAGATGGACATGAACGGTTCCTTCTTCCAGATATACCTTGCGGCAATCAGGGACTCACGGAGCCAGGACCTCTTCCAGCGCATCTGCTGCTTCAGGAATATTTTGTGGCGGCTGGGCACAATGGTGCTGCACACCGCTGTATCCTGATAGGTGGTGCGGTTGTGGCGAAGGATGAAGTTGGTCATGCTTCGGTCATCGCCGAAGGTTGCACGCTGTCCCAGGAATTTCTGGTTCAGCCAGGCATCCTTGTATTTCAGTACCAAATCCTTGCGATAGCAGGACAAGGGGCCGGAAAGACAGGTCACCGCATCAAAATATCCCTCTGCCGCCTTCATGATTCGGAAGGCGATGTAGTATCTTACTGACTGCATTTTCGTCAGTGAATTGGTGTAGGTATTTGCCACGTCTGTACGGCCGGACACGCCGCCCATTTTTTCATCCTTAAAGGGCTGGACAATGTTGCGCACCGCAAAGGGGTCCAGGAAGCTGTCGGAATCAACGAAAACCAGAAGCTCATGACGGGCCTTGGTGGCACCTAATGCCATTGCATCACGTTTTCCCATATTTGTAGGCTGCACGTAGTAGCTTATACGGTTTTCCAGATGGTATCTGTTTTCCTTGTCCCCATCCTTCAGCCGGTCAATCATTTCCTGAATTTTCTCCACGGATTTATCATTGGAGCAGTCATCTACAACTATGACCTCCAGCTTGTCCACGGGGTAATCCTGATTGATACAGCTTCGGATGGTCCTCTGTATCCACTCTTCCTCGTTGAAGCAGGGAATGATAACCGTAACTCCGGGAGTGTATTCCGGATCGATTTTCTGTGGACGGTACAATGCTCCAAAAAGGTATCTGGACAAAAGGAATATTGCCGCAACGATACTGTAAAGATAGAGATATCTGTTGAACTTGAAATATATAACCGACTCCGCACGCATCATGACAATTACGAAGGTGATAAACAGCAGGAAAAAAGCCGCCACAGACAGCATGTATATTCCTCTGGAGGAGTTGGCATACTCGGACAGTGTCTTTTTAAACTGCATTCCGTATAAATGACGGCCGTCCTCCAAATCCATTGTGCGGACACACTTTGCCTGAAGCTTTTTTACCTTCATTTCGTAGCCTTCAGGCATGGAGCCAGGAGTTATCTCAAAGTTAAGCTGTATGTCCTCCGCATCCTGCAGAGCAATCTGCTTGTCCCCTTCCAGCAGCATTCCTGTGGTAGAAATATCTGTACAGTGAAGGGTGATATGCTGTCTCCTGCCATTCAGCCGGTAGGAAACCTTTACCTGATAATCCACAACATAGCGTATGCCAGCCTTTTCATTGTAGATATGGGATTCAAAGTCGGTGATTTCCATTCCCCCGTTACGCCTGTCTGCATTGGTTCTAGTTCCTGATGCATCGGGCACGTTGGATAGAAGCCGCCGGTCATCCTTTTGGTGTGTGAGAATTTCATTTTCAGCCATTATTTCTGCTTCACCTCCGGAGCTGCCGCCGGCACAAACTTAATCTGTCTGAAGGAGCCTACACTTTCAGCTTTTATTCCTGCCCTCTCCAGCGCCGCAAGAACCCTTCCTATTTCATCAGTGAGTTTTTCTGTTCTGACTTTGTTTTCAACAGGGGGATTGTCCACGATGGTGGGCTTTTTGTCAACGGCCGGTCTTTCATCGGTTTTCCCAGGCTCGTAAGTGACAGCGTCCACCGGATCCCCTGTTGGGAAGGAAATTATGCTTCCCGGGGGGATGCTTGCCACAAAGGCATCCGCATCCATATCGGTGTGTATATTGTTAGGAACAAAAAGTACATTGGGCTTCACCCAAAAATCAATGCCAGCTGCATGGACAGCCTGCAAAATTGAGTCGTTAATCTGTGTCCGGGGAGCCATTGCGTATTTCACTGTCTGTGCTCCGCTGACGGTAAGTGCCTTCTGGCTCATGCAGAAATCCTTCAGCACGTCCTCCTGGGGCAGCTTCTCCAGTCGGGAGGCTCCAACGAAGGTGTAGTTGCCCACTTCCTGCCCGGCCTGAAGAACTACCTTCAATACCTCCGGACGGTCCCCGGCATTCTGTCCCTCCATGAAAAAGGTTGCCTTCATGTTGTATTTTTCCAAAAGGTCCACCAGCACAGCGGTGTCCGTTCTGTCCGGCATTCCGGCAAAAACCACCGCCACACGCTTTGCCCCGGTTTGCTCCGGAGTGATTACCAGCGAAGGCTCAATTGGAGGATTGCCCTTTAGCTTTTGAAGAGCCTCCTGATAGACTCCCTCATCAAGCCAGGCATTGCTGAGATCCGTTATATCCTGCCCCTCATGGGCATCTTTTGCAAGTGGATTGGCAAAATAAAACCAGCCTGCAGCAGCCACAATGATGACCGCTATTATCCCAAAAATCTTTTTCATCTTACAAGCTCCAATATACGTAATCTTCCTCTGGGAAATCCTCCGGCGGCAGAATACTCTTCACATCGAGAATTACCCTCCGGGCATTCTTGTTTTCGCCAAAAAGCTTCTTTATTCCCTGACTTCCCATAGCCTTGAACTCGTCATGGGCCACAAGGACTATGATGCAGTCCGCATCCTTCACGTCAGTAATATCAGTAAGCTCCAATCCATACTCTCTCTTCAGCTCGCCACTGTCAGCCACAGGGTCCACCGCTATGGGCTTTATGCCGTAGTCCGCCAGATAATGGTACACATCCACAGGTCTGGAGTTTCTGGCATCCGGGCAGTTTTCTTTGAAGCTCATTCCAAAAAGGTATACCTTTGCATGGGCCGCATCAATTCCAGCCTGTATCATGCTTTTTACTGCCGCATTTGCCACAAATTCGCTCATACCGTTGTTGACTCTCCGTCCTGCGGCGATAATCTGGGAATGATAGCCCAGAAGTTCAGCCTGATAAACGAAGTAATAGGGGTCCACACCGATACAGTGGCCTCCAACCAGTCCCGGACGGAAGCCCAGGGCGTTCCACTTGGTGTCCATTGCCTTGCACACCTCATGGGTGGAAATGTTCATGCGGTCAAAAACCATTGCCAGCTCGTTCATAAAGGCAATGTTGATGTCACGTTGTGAATTTTCCACAAGCTTGGCTGCCTCAGCAACCTTAATGTTTGGAGCCTCATACACTCCTACTGCGATAATTTTCCCGTAGACAGCTGACACGGTTTTCAATGTTTCCTCATCCATACCGGAAACGATTTTACGGATGTTCACCAGACGGTGGTCCTTGTCTCCCGGATTGATACGCTCAGGGGAATAGGCAATCTTGAAATCCTTTCCACAGGTAAGGCCTGATACCTCTTCCAAAATTGGTGCGCATATCTCCTCGGTAACTCCGGGATATACAGTGGATTCATACACCACCAGGGAACCTTTTTTCATCTGCGCTCCCACCAGCTTGCTTGCCGCCTTCACCGGGCGAAGGTCCGGAGTCTTGTCGCCGTTGATGGGGGTAGGCACCGCAATAACGATAAAGGATGCCTCCTGAAGTCTTTCTGCATCCGTTGTAAAATCAATTTTGCTTTTCTTGAGAACCTCATCTCCCAGTTCTTCGGTTACATCGTGCCCGGCCTTATATTCAGCTACCTTTGCCTCATTGGTATCAAAGCCGATAACGTCATAATGCTTGCCAAATTCAGCAGCCAGCGGAAGACCTACGTACCCAAGTCCTACCACAGCAAGTTTTGTAAGACCCTTTTCCAGTTTCTCTACAATATCCATCTTCCTTCAAGCCCCCTTCTAAGTGTATATTCCTACTCGGATTTAATTTATTAGATTAATGAGTAATTCTTCCCATTGTAATTATTATACTACATAAAACGGATATATTCTCCTATACATTGAAGAGTTTATAGGTTATTATGGCGAATTTCTTTATTATTTTCCATAAACATAGGCCGTTTGACCTAAACAGGCTAAAAGACATAAAAAACCACATACCAGAGGCTTTCACCGCCGATATGTGGTCAGTTTTAAATGTTATTCAATTAGATAGTACCGAAAATACGGTCGCCAGCATCGCCAAGACCTGGAACAATGTAGCCGTGCTCATTGAGATGGTCGTCAACAGCTGCAACGAAAATAGGAACGTCAGGATGCTCCTCATTTACAAGCTTGACTCCCTCAGGAGTTGCAACGAGGCACATGAGAATGATGTTCTTTGCACCCTTCTGCTTCATGAGTTCGAGAGCTGCAGCAGAGGAACCGCCAGTTGCCAGCATCGGGTCAACTACGATAAATGTACGTTCTGCTACATCACTGGGCAGCTTGCAGTAATACTCTACAGGCTTCAGAGTCTCTGGATCTCTGTAAAGTCCCACATGTCCAACACGTGCCGTAGGGATGATGTTCAAAACGCCGTTGAGCATACCAAGACCTGCACGGAGGATGGGTACAACGCTAACCTTCTTGCCGGAGAGCTTCTTCATGGTACACTTCGCCACCGGAGTCTCAATCTCTACTTCCTCCAGTGGGAAGTCACGGGTAATCTCATATGCCATGAGCATGGAGATTTCCTCAAGCAGCTGGCGGAAATCCTTTGAGTTGGTTTCCTTTTTGCGCATGAGAGTGAGCTTGTGCTGAATAAGTGGATGATCAACTACATTTACCTTTAAATCTGACATTTTTAGGGTCACTTCCTAATCTTTATATTAGCCCCGGTGCACCGGTGGCCATGATACATTATTCGTAAAGGGGATATTTTTTGCAGAGGGCTGCAACACGTTCCTTAGCCTCCTGCTGGGACTTTTCATCCTCAGGATTGTCCAGAACCAGAGCGATGATATCTCCAACTTCCTTCATGTCCTCTTCCTTGAAGCCACGGGTAGTAAGGGCAGGAGAGCCGAGACGGATACCGCTGGTAACAAATGGGGACAGCTTCTCAAAAGGAATGGTGTTCTTGTTTGCGGTGATATTTACATTTTCCAAAAGGTTCTGGGCTTCCTTGCCGGTAATTCCCTTGCTGGTAAGGTCAACCAGCATGAGGTGAGTATCGGTGCCGCCGGATACAATGCGGAATCCATCAGCTGTAAGGGTGTCAGCAAGAACCTTTGCGTTCTTAATAATCTGCTCAG
Source organism: bacterium (assembly GCA_963592185.1). GTDB lineage: Bacteria > Bacillota > Negativicutes > Selenomonadales > Selenomonadaceae > CAVAVT01. The sequence continues at coordinate 11,935 of CAVAVT010000022.1, forward strand.
CATAGGTCTTGAACTCAGGCTGAAGAGCCTCGCCGAAGGCAACAGCCTTTGCAGCGATTACGTGCATGAGAGGGCCGCCCTGTACGCCAGGGAAGATTGCCTTGTTGAACTGCTTGCCAAATTCAGCATCCTTGCAGAGAATCAGACCGCCACGGGGACCTCTGAGGGTCTTGTGGGTGGTGGTGGTAACAACATCAGCATAGGGAACCGGGCTTGGATGAAGACCTGCCGCCACGAGTCCTGCAATGTGGGCAATATCCACCATGAGATATGCGCCAACGGAGTGGGCAATATCTGCAATACGCTCAAAATCCAGTGTACGTGCATATGCAGAAGCACCGGCTACAATGAGCTTAGGCTTACAGTCCTCAGCAATACGCTGCATTTCATCATAATCGATGCACTCAGTTTCCTTGTCTACGCCGTAGGGAACTATGTTGAAATATTTTCCGGACATGTTTACAGGGCTTCCATGGGTGAGATGTCCGCCATCAGTAAGGTTCATGCCCATGACGGTGTCGCCGGGGGTGAGCAGTGCGAAGAATACAGCCATGTTTGCCTGTGCGCCGGAATGGGGCTGTACATTTGCATACTCTGCGCCGAAAAGCTTCTTTGCACGGTCGATTGCAATCTGCTCCACAACGTCTACATACTCGCAGCCGCCGTAGTAACGCTTGCCGGGATAGCCCTCAGCATACTTGTTGGTCAGTACGCTGCCCTGTGCCTCCATTACAGCCTTGCTTACGATATTTTCAGAAGCAATAAGCTCAAGCTTGTTGCGCTGGCGGCCAAGCTCGTCGCTAATAGCCTTAAAAACCTCGGAATCTACACTGGAAAGCTCTGCCATCAGGTTTTTCTCACTCATTGGAAACTCCTCCATTTCATTTCTGAAACTCCTGCTGTTAAATCAGCAGGGTTCCGGTCAATACATCTATCGAGTTAGCGGTTTATTTGTCTTCCAAAGCCATCATTTTTGCCACTCTGCGCTCGTGACGTCCGCCGAGGAACTCCTCACGAACCCACACACGGACAATTTCCCCAGCAGGACCGTAGCCTATTACACGGCCGCCCATTGCAAGGACGTTGGCATCGTTATGCTGGCGTGACATACGGGCTGAGAATACGTCATGGCAGAGAGCCGCACGGATTCCCTTTATTTTATTGGCAGCGATGGATATTCCAAGGCCTGTGCCGCAGAGAACAATTCCCCTGTCAGCCGCCCCGGAGGTAACATCTGCGCATACTTTTTCTGCAATATCTGGATAGTCAACGGACTCCTCGGTAAAGGTTCCCACGTCATTGACCTCAATGTCCTCCATTTCAGCCAGAACCTTCTTTACCTCTTCCTTCAGCTGGAGGGCGCCGTGGTCGCAGCCTATTGTAATCTTCATATTGTATCCACCTTTCGGATTTTAAAAATTACTGCTTCTACCATTATATAGGATTTTACCTGTATTTCATACATGGATTTTGTTTTTATCTGAAAAATACAGTTTTAATCCCCAGCTTGTATGGAATGAAATCCGCTTGCCTTGTGCAGCCTGTTCATGATAGCAAGCCCAAGGCCCTTTTCCGTGGTGCCCTCGGCTAGGAGACAATCTGTGGGAAGGTCGTTAAATCCCAAAAGTGCTTCGTAAATGTCTGCGGCTATTGCCGGAAGGTCTCCCTGATTTCCGTAAACGTGGAGATGCTTCTCTGGAAGTAAGTCATTCAGCCCGTCACATATTTCACGGCTTGCAATGACCCCCGGAGTATGACCTTCCTTTAAAAGCCGCCTGATTTCCCTTCTAAAGGCTGGAAGAAGCTTTTCCGGCGCACCTTCAATAAGGGTAAGGGGAGCCTTTGGGGCATAGTGGCGGTATTTCATCCCAGGAGCCTTCGGCACGGTATTTGCGCCAACCAGAGCCGGGTCAAGCTTTACACTTCCCAATACCTCTTTTATCATTTCAAGGGTGATTGCTCCCGGCCTCAGCACCACCGCTACAGGACCTGTGCAGTCAACTATTGTGGACTCCACGCCGAATTTGCAGGGGCCTCCATCAAGAATCATGGGGATTCGGCCATCCATATCCTTGAAAACTCCCTGTGCTGTGGTGGGACTTGGACGGCCGGAGATATTGGCACTTGGAGCGGCAATTGGCACGCCAGCCCTTTTAATAAGACCTCTTGCCACAGCATTATCCGGCATCCTCACACCTACAGTATCCAGCCCCCCGGTTATCCTCAATGGAATATTTTTTTCACGCTTCATAATAAGTGTAATAGGCCCGGGGCAAAATGCAGCTAGAAGCTTTTCCGCCATTTCGGAAATTTCCTCTGCCACCATGTCCAGCATACTTCTATCGGAAATATGAAGTATCAGGGGATTGTCGGAGGGTCTTCCCTTTGCCTCGTAAATCCCAGCGCAGGCGTTTTCGTCAAGACCGTTTGCCCCAAGTCCGTACACGGTTTCAGTTGGAAAAGCCACCAGACCGCCGCTCTTTATGATTTTTGCAGCAGCCTCAAGGGTATCACCGCATTCATTTACACTGTATACCGCTTTTATTTCCGTCCTCATGGCTCATCCTCTTTTCCGGAGCACCACAACTCTGTCGATGCCCGCCAAATCCTTGATTATCTCTATATTTTCCCAATCTCCGGAGCTTTCTCCGATTTCCTTTATGGGTCCAGCCTCGTGGATTCCGGCCTCCAGTGCCAGAAATCCTCCTGTTTTCAAAAGTTTTGGAGCATCCTGCAGAAGTTTTTTGTAGAAAAACAGCCCCTCATCCTCTGCCACCAAGGCACCCATTGGCTCGTAACATTTCACCTCAGGCTCCAGCCCCTCGATATCCCTTTCAGGAATGTAGGGGGGATTGGAAACTATGGCATCAAAGCTCCGGCCAGCCAGTGGCTCAAGCATATCGCCCTCTAAAAAATCTATGCGTTCTGAGACTTCCAAGCTTTCCGCATTTCCCCTTGCAATCTCCAGTGCATCTTTTGAAATGTCCACTGTCACGCCCTGAAGCTCCGGCATGTAGCTCAGCATGGAAAGACATACCGCCCCGGAGCCTGTGCCGATGTCAGCGAATAAAAGCCCCCGTCCAGTGGCTTCAATTTTTTTCAAATTATCCATGGCGGTCTGCACCAGTATCTCCGTGTCCGGCCGGGGTATCAGCACACTTGGGGTCACATGGAAGTCCAGCCCCATGAATTCCCTAGTTCCTGTAATGTACGCCACCGGCATGTGTTCAAGGCGTTTTTTTATACATTCCTTGTAGGATGCCAGCTCCGGAGCCTCCAACGGCTCATCGAAATGCACATAGAGATATATGCGTTCCTTTTTTAGCACATGGGAAAGCAGTACCTCTGCATCCAGCCGTGGGGATTCAATCCCCTTGGATGCGAAGTACTGCTCAGTCCATTTCAATATTTTTCCTATGGTCCAAATTTCATTTTGTGCCATATTAATCTACCTGCTTCATTTTTTCTGCACGGTCAGCGGTAATAAGAGCATTCAAAAGCTCGTCCAGCTCTCCATTCAGCACGAAATCCAGCTTGTGGAGGGTAAGACCAATACGGTGGTCCGTAACCCTTCCCTGTGGGAAATTGTAGGTCCTGATACGCTGGCTGCGGTCACCGGAACCTACCTGGCTCTTTCTATCTGCCGCAATGGCATCGGTCTGCTCCTGCTGAGCCTTGGCAAGAACCCTCGCCCTAAGGACGCTCATCGCCTTTTCCTTGTTCTTCAGCTGGGATTTTTCATCCTGACACTGAACCACAATGCCTGTGGGGATATGGGTTATGCGGATAGCTGTCTCAGTACGGTTTACATACTGTCCGCCAGCACCACTTGCGCAGTAGGTATCAATCCTTATTTCAGATGCCTTGATATCCACTTCCACCTCGTCCGCTTCCGGAAGCACCGCCACTGTTACGGCGGAGGTATGAATACGTCCTCCAGTCTCCGTTACAGGTATGCGCTGCACACGATGGGTTCCGCTTTCGTATTTCAGCTTGCTGTAGGCGCCGTCCCCGTCCACGGAAAAGGAAACTTCCTTGAATCCTCCAAGGTCTGTGGGACTGGAGTTAATAAGGCTGACACGCCAGCCCTGTTTTTCAGCAAAACGGGAGTACATGCGGAAAAGGTCCCCGGCAAAAAGGGATGCCTCCTCGCCACCTACGCCGCCACGAATCTCCACAATAACGCTTTTGTCATCGTTGGGGTCACGTGGAAGAAGAAGGATTGGAAGCTCCGCCTCCAAAGATTCCTTCTGGGCCTTTGCCTCGGAAAGCTCCTCCTCCACAAGGCTGCGCATCTCATCATCAAGACCGTCCTCCAGCATTGCCTTGTCGTCCTCAATGGTTTTTACCGCTGTCTTATATTCTCTATACTTTTCCACAATTGGCTGCAGCTGGGAATGTTCCTTGTTGTAGCGCTGCCATTTGTCCATGTCCTGCAGGACGGAAGGATCGCTGATAAGGGATTCCAGCTCAAGGAATTTTCCCTCCACCGCCTGCAGTTTATCTATCATTGATAGGCTCAAATCTTACACCTCGGCTTTTTCTTCACTGACTTCTCCATTGACCTCGGCAAGGCTTGGCACACCGCCGATTCTCTCCAAATCCTCTTTTGGAAGAACCGCCGCAACGGACTGGATTGCCACCTCTACCATTTCATCATCTGGCTGACGGGTGGTGAGCTTCTGAAGATAAAGCCCCGGCAGGGTAAGCTTTTTCATAAGCGGATTGGTGGTCCTTGCACCATAGCGGATAAGCTCGTAGGAAATGCCAGCCACCACTGGGAGAAGAATTATTCTGGATAGGATTCTAAGCCAAAGGTCCGGCCATCCTAAAAATGCAAAAACGAAAATGCTGACCACCATTACGATAAGCAAAAAAGCTGTACCGCAGCGTGGGTGCAGTGTAGGGAAACGCTGGATATTTTCCACAGTCAGAGGACCGCCAGCCTCAAAGGCATGAATGGTCTTGTGCTCCGCCCCATGATACTGGAAAACACGCTTTATATCCTTCATCCTTGAAATGGCGTAGATATAAAGCAGGAAGATAATGAGGCGCAGCGCTCCCTCCATGAGGTTGAGGAAAATCGGATTATCTGTAATCACCGCAAAAAGCTTTGCCGCTCCTGTGGGAATCGCCAAAAACAGAATTGCCGCCATCGCAAAGGCAAACACCATGGTGGCTGCCAGCTCCTTATCGGAAATCTGCTCATCCTCCTCCCCAGCCATCTGGGCTGAGTAAGACAGGGATTTCATGCCTATAACCAGTGACTCAAAAAGGGATACCATACCTCGGAGCATGGGCTTTTTCAGCACTGGATATCTATCACTGATGGAATTAACAGGCTTGGTTTCTACAACAATTTTGCCATTGGGATCCCTTACAGCTGTTGCTGTCAGCTTCGGCCCCCTCATCATTACACCTTCGATGACCGCCTGTCCGCCAATCATGGTACATGATACTTCACTAGATTTATTATTCATAAACGGAACTCCTTACCTAACACCGGTATTCAACATGGAAGTCTCCGGAATATATTAAATAGTCTTAAATATAAATGAAGCAGTGCATTTCTGCACTGCTCCGTTTTTATTACTTGCCGTAACGCTTGTTGAACTTCTCAATACGTCCGCCTGCAGCAACGTCACGCTGACGTCCTGTGAAGAACGGATGGCACTTGGAACAAACGTCTACACGCAGCTCCTCTTTAGTGGAGCCGGTCTTAAAAGTGTTTCCGCAGCCACAAGTTACAGTAGCCTCGAAAAACTCCGGATGGATTCCTTCTTTCATTACTTACACCTCACTTTTCCCCAGATTGGGATTATTACAAGCCTCCTATGCGAAGGCTTGGTCCTGGCTTTCGCGTCCCATTCGGGGAAAGCCGGTTGCTATAGGCCTTCTTTGCCTGTGCCTAACAATTATATCATAGTGAAAACCTTGGTGCAATACTATAACAGGCAAATACTTCTTGAAAAAAAAAGCTATTTCCTACATAATATAGATTAACTGATTAATATGCTGTAAAGGCATTGTATATAGAAAGGAATTCTAATCTATGGCTGATAATTCATATATGAAACAGCAGTGCAGCTTCTGCAAGCGCACTATCACTGTTCACAACCAGTTTGACATGCCTATTTTCGAGCCACGTACAGGCTTTGGCGTATGCCGTGACTGCCTCCGTGAAATATATAATTACATTGAGGCCCACGACCAGGAGGAAGAAGTTGCAGCTCAGAAGGACTTTGTACAGAGTCTTGATGAAAAAATCGACAATATCCGCCCCCATATTATCAAGGAATATCTTGACCAGTACATCATCAATCAGGACCATGCAAAAAAGGTTCTGGCTGTGGCGGTTTACAACCACTACAAGCGCATGAAGTACGGCTATCTCAATGAGGAAGATGCGCTGGACATCGAAAAGTCCAATGTTATCATGCTTGGCCCCTCCGGCTGTGGTAAGACAGCTATTCTTTCCCACTTGGCAAAGCTTTTGGACATCCCCTTTGCTGTAACCGATGCCTCAAGCCTTACCGAGGCCGGCTTCGTAGGCGCAGACGTTGAGGTGGCTGTCCGCAATCTTTACTACGCAGCAGACAAGGACATTGAGCGTGCCCAGCACGGTATTATTTATCTTGATGAGTTCGATAAGCTGGCACGAAAGTCCGGCGAAAACAATTCTATCACCGCTGACCCTGGACATGAGGGGGTTCAGCAGGCTCTCCTCAAAATGATTGAGGGCAATGTGGTGGAATTTACCGCCCGTGGTCAGCGCAAGCATCCTGAGGCTCCGACCATCAAGGTTGATACCACCAACATCCTTTTCATCGTAGGCGGAGCTTTCGTGGGCATTGATAAAATCATCGCCCAACGCATTAAATCCACTGATTCCTCCATCGGTTTCGGTGCTAAAGTGGACGGCAAGGATGACAAGCCTAAGTACGATGAACTTATCCACCAGACAAGTCCTGAAGACCTGATGAAGTTCGGTATCATCCCAGAGGTTATCGGCCGCCTCCCAATTATCTGCACACTTGAAAGCCTCGATGAAAATGCACTTCTCCGCATTCTGACTGAGCCGAAGAATTCCCCAGTAAAGCAGTACACCAAGCTTATGGAGCTGGATAATGTGGAGCTGAAGTTTGACGAGGATGCGCTGAAGGCTGTGGCAAAGCTTGCCATCAAGCGCAAAACCGGTGCACGAAGCCTGAAGGGAATCATCGAGGACGTTATGCTGGACGTAATGTTTGAGATTCCAAAATCCAAAGAAAGACGCCGTGTAACCGTAACCAAAGACTGCATCACCAAAAAGGCAGCCCCACTGGTAGAAAATATCTAATAAACAAACAACGCCCCCATCGCAGTATCGAAACTACGATGGGGGCGTTATTTTACGTCAATTTTCAAAAAGCAAGTCTTTCAACACTTCTTTGAAGTATCTTTCGCTCCTTACATAATTTTTCCACATACTGCCTTTGTCATTCAAATAAATGGAGTCATATAGATAGGCATCAGACATATATCCTTTTCCTTCTGAAAGTCCTTAGTATAAAGAATATATTTCTCGGAAATTTGCGAGGAATACTTCTGGCAAAAGGCATCCAGAGATGCATGGCGTTTATAGTTGGCAGATTTTACTTCTATAGGTACAACCTTGCTGCCTTTGGATATGAGAAAATCGATTTCATACTTTTTACTGCTCTCTTTAGTTGAGAAGGTATGGTAGTACAAATCATATCCATTGGCTGTCAGCATTTGGGCTGTGAGATTTTCAAACAAGTAGCCTAAATTAGCGGACATCTTGTCATTGAGTAGTTTCTTGTAGATGTCGTTTTCCGTAAAGGATTTATTCTTGAACATTAATGTCGTAAAAAGCCCTGTATCTGAGAGAAAAAGCTTATATCTGGTTAAATCCTTGTAAGACGCCATTTCTGCTGAGGGCATACTGGTATTATAAGCCGCCAGAACCGTCCTGGAATCAAGTAGTTCGGAAATCAGGCTAAGTGAATTGCTGGGGCGCAGAGAAGGAAGAACACTGGACACAGCGTATCTGGAGGTATTCTTGTTCAACTGGGCCGGGATGGCATCAAATAGCTGTGACAGACGACCTGTAGGGTCAATTTTGTAAAAATCATCCTCATAGAGCTGAAGTATGTTTCGCTTTATTTGATCTACCGGTTCGAAATTGTTTTCTTCCAAATAGGCTTCTACCGCCTGTGGCATACCGCCAACAAGCATGTAGAGACGCAGATTACGCATGATTTTTCTATGGGCACCATCGCCAGACGGTTTTTGTTTATCAAATAGCATTTGCAGCATGGGCATGGTTACGTTATCACCGATAGCCCACAAAAACTCTTCAAAATCCATCGGGTACATATATATACGCTGCTCTTCGCTTGGAATCAGTATATCCTTAACATTCTTTTTGATGGAGATTAGGGAACCTGTTTCTATGTAATCATAACGATGGTCCTTAACAAGACTTTTGATAGCCTGTCGTGCCAATGGGAATAACTGAACCTCATCAAAGATAATTACAGAGTTTCTTTCTTCCAGATTTACATTGGTCAGCAACTGAAGCTGAAGGAAGAAGAAATCCAAGTCGGATATATCGTTGAATAAATTACGGATATCCTGTGAACAGGTGGAGAAATCGATTAGAATGTAGCTTTTGTAGGCACTTTTGGCAAATTCCTCTACAACAGTGGATTTTCCTACACGCCGCTGGCCTTCAACTAACAGAGCTGTTTTGCCTGCCTGTGTATCCTTCCACAGCTGAAGCTGCTTGTAAATCTTACGCTGAAACATGTCTCCCTCACCCACTTTTGCAAAATCTTTGCTTTTATTATAGCTGTATTTTGCAAAATCGACAATTCTTTTATATAGGATTATTGCAAAATTGCTAGTATTTTAATGATAAAATATTGCAAAATCGACGAATCTTTTATGTAGGAATTTTGCAAAATATGACTTACGCCATATGAAAACAACCGCCCAGCTTTTATACCTGGCGGTTGTTTTTGTTTTCTAGCTATATATCAAAGGTCTATCAGAAAAAGATTTCGCACTCATCTTCTACTTTGCGGCAGTTTTCAAGTACCTGGGGCATTACAACAGCCGGGTCCTGGCCTTCTTCAAATTCTACCTTCATTTTAAGGGCCATGAAGTTCACCACAGCATCCTTTACGCCCTCGGTGTTTTTTGCAGCCTCTTCCATGAGGTTTGCACAGTTTGCACAGTCTACTTCGATTTTATAGCTTTTCTTCATATATATGGCCCTCTTTCACTTTAAAATACATATGAATAGATATTCATTCGTTGGTTTTATTATAACGCCCAACGAACCCCAATGCAATCTTTTTTCATAAAAAAATCCGGCACAGGTTCCTGATCCTGTACCGGATTTGGGAAGATACAGCCTATCATTTTATCCTATCAGCAGTTCTCAGGGGTAGAGTTAGCTTTGTTAGATATGGCTGATTTTCCTAGAAAGCCTAACTGTGGAAGAAGAAAGGCTTTTTAGCGTATTTATTAGTTGTTGTAGAATGCTGGCTTCTCTTTAGCTGCCTTGATTTCCTCAACCTTGCCGCTCTCCTGTGCCTTTACAAGGGCATCAGCGGTGATTGCTGCAAGATAGCCGTCCCAAGCGGTAGGTCCGCCGATTACGCCGTCAGCAGCTTCGTTGACCCAGTTCTGAACCTCATCATCGTATGCATCGTGGAAACGCACGAAGCAGTCAGTGTCGATAGGCTGGGAAATCTGTGCATTCTTGCGGTAGTTCGGATAAAGCGGCTGAGGCATCTCAACAACGCCGTCCTCGCATACAACCTGGCAGTTGATGTCATAGCCGAACTTGCAGTTTACAAATACTTCGTCTTCTACAACGATACCGCTCTTAGTCTGGAGAATCATGAGCTGAGGATCTGCAAGCTCCTTGTAAGCATACTTGGTAACCTTAGGCATGATAACCTGTGCAGATACGAACTCATCATCAACGAGCCAGTGGGTAACATCGATTTCATGAATTGCGGTGTCATGTACAGCCATTGCGGTGGTGTAGCTGTCCGGAACCTCAGGATTGCGGTGTGTGCAATGGAGAAGCAACGGAGAACCATACTCGCCGGAATCAAGAGCTGCCTTAACCTGCAGATAGCCCTTGTCATAACGGCGCATGAATCCAAGCTGGATGAGATGCTTGCCGGACTTAACCTCAGCATCGATTACTTCCAGGCAGTCCTCAGCAGTGGTGCAGAGAGGCTTCTCGCAGAAGATTCTCTTGCCAGCTGCGATTGCCGGGAGAAGAACATCCTTATGTGCAAAACCCGGAGTTACAACGAAGATTGCATCTACTTCAGGGTCATTAATAAGCTCAATAGCATCCTTATATTTCTTGCAGTTCGGTCCAGCGATAGCAGCGCCCTTTTCCAAGAGAGCATCCACAACATCGGATACAGCTACAACCTGTGCACCCTGTGTACGCTCAGTAAGACGCTTAATGTGATCTCTACCCATTCCGCCACAACCAATAACTCCAACATTCAACATTTTAATTTCCTCCTTAGATTTTACATTAAATAAATCTGCTCAATATATTTTCAGGGATAAATTCACAGTATGGGGGATACTGTAGAAGGTATATTTATGTCAACGGCCTCAGTCAGGATCAGCCGAAGTTGCGCTTAATAACGATTTCAGATTTTTCCTTGCCGATACGGTATACATCATCAGGATCCATCTCATAGTACTCTGGGCGGAAGAGCTCCAGGGAAACTACATCCTCTTCCCAGCCGATTTTCTTCAGTGTAGTGAAGATTCCATCCAGGTCGATGCAGCCGGTGCCAGGCCATACACGGTCAGCGTCAGTAAGGGCGCCGATTGGGAAATCTTCGGTATCGTTAAGGTGTACGATGAAGATTTTCTTTCCGTCAGCCTTTGCGAGGTCCTCAAGACGGGAGCCCATGCCATGGAAGTGGAAGCAGTCGATGGTGATACCAACATTGTCCATATCAACATCCTGAATGACAGCCCATGCATCAGCGAAGGTGTTGATGGAAGCGGTAGGTCCGCCGATGAACTCTACGGAGATGCGCATTCCATAGCCTGCTGCAATCTGGCCCATTTCCTTCAGGCACTTAACAGCGGATTCATGAATCTCCTGACGGGTAACCTTCTGAAGGTCAACGGTAGGAACTGTGATTACAGTCTTACAGCCGATTTTCTGGCCCCATTCGCACATCTGGCGAAGTTCATCAAGAACCTTCTGGTAGTCTTCCGGAGTGCGATTATTGAAGAAGCAAAGAGTGTTAAATGCAAGTGGCTTTACATGGTGGGTAGCGAAATACTCAGCCAAATCATCGATTGTATGGGTCTTGAGGTAGTCAAGCATACAATCCATTGTACGAGGCTCGATCATGTCGTAGCCATACTTTTCACAGAGTTCCAGATCCTTCTCCAGGCTGGATTTTTCGAGTGCTGTTGCTTCGTTCATGCTTAATTTCATGGTAATTTACTCCTTTTAATATGGTTTGATATGGTAAAAGTTAAATGAAACGCTTAGGAATTGGTGCTAATCTGCTCAGCCTGACTGGAGGCATCATCCTTGTCATAGTGATGACGGAAGTCATACTCAATCTGCTCAAGTGAGCGTCCTCTGGTCTCAGGTACGAACTTCATTACGAAGAGTAGACCAAGGAGTCCTATTCCAGCAAACATGAAGAATGTTGCGGAAAGACCGAAGTTAAAGAGAAGTACTGGGAAGGAAAGGCCGATTACAAAGTTTGTAAGCCAGAGGCAGAGAACTGCACAGCCCATGCCCATTCCACGGATTTTAGCTGGGAACAGCTCAGAGAGGAGCAGCCAGGTTACTGGGGAAAGGAAGCCCTGCTGGAAGAACAGGAAGGTTACTGTAAGGGAAAGTACTACATAAGGGAGAATGGAAGCGCCTGCAAGCAAGTTGGACAGAACGCCTATTGCACAGAGGCACGCCATTGTACCAATCTGACCAGTCATGATAAGAGGACGGCGGCCGTGACGGCCCATGAGCCAGATACCGAAGATGGTTGCAAGTACGGAGATAACGCCGTTTGCGATGTTGCCGATGAGGGCTGCTTCAGTGGAGAAGCCTGCCTCAGTAAGAATCTGAGTACCGTAGTACATGATGGAGTTTACACCGGAAATCTGCTGGCAGATGGATACGCCCATACCGATGAGTACGACTCTGCGAATCCACGGTTTGCCAAGGTCACTGTAGGTAGCTTTCTCAAGCATTGAATCTGCTTTAATGTTATCCTGAATCTCGTTGAACTCAGCGATTGCTCTCTTCTCTTCACGAATGAGCTTCAGTACTGAAAGGGCTTCGCTTATGCGGCCCTGAACGATGAGCCAGCGGGGGCTTTCAGGCATTGCCAGCATTCCGAACCAGAGGAATACAGCAGGGAGAGATGCAAGTACCAGCATGTAGCGCCAGATGTGAGCTGTATCGCCGAAGGTAACACCGATTGCTGCGTTAAGTACGAATGCCAGGAGCTGTCCAGATACAATCATCAGCTCGTTCTGGGTAACCATTCGTCCACGCCGCTCTGCCGGGGCCATCTCAGCCAGGTAAGCCGGAACTGTTACGGAAGCACCGCCGACCGCAAGACCAAGCAGGAAGCGGAAGCCGATGAGAACCTGAGCTGTAGGAGCCAGGGAACATCCAACCGCTGCTACGAAGAAGAGAACAGCCAGATAAAGAAGCATTTTTCTACGGCCACGGTTATCAGCGATTCGGCCTCCAGTGAAGGAACCGATTGCTGCACCGAAGAGCAGTCCGCTGGCTACCAGACCCTCCAGGAAAGGGGTGAGGTTCAGCTGATCAGGTCTTGCCATGAAAGCAAGCGCTCCGTTGATAACGCCTGTGTCATAACCAAATAGAAGTCCGCCGAAGGTTGATACAACCGTTACTCTCTTGAGATATTTTTGTGGGGAATTGTTTTGATCTGCCATTGATACTTTTCCTCCTAACAATTTAATACCATACACCTAATCTTATTAATAATGACTGTAGCCAAGTTTTTACGGCTTTCAAATAGGTTGCGCAACCTTTGTTTAAGCTTTTCACTTGCTTTGTGATTATGGTTAAATTATAGCCGAATGTTCAGAAGATTCCTTTATCATAATAGCCCTGTTTTCGCTTAAATTATCGTGTTTTGTAAGACTCACTTGCAGAATCCTGCACAAATGTATCAAAACAATAGGGATTAGGTAATTTTTTCACATTTCTGACTTGTCAATAGATTTATACAGAAATTTCATTGCATAGCAAGATTTTGATAATTTATGCTGAAAACACGTGAATTTGCCCTATTTTTCACATATTCATAAGCAATTTATTAAAGACATTTTATTTTGGGTATAAAAAAAGAATGGCCCGGAATTAAATCCAAGCCATTCGCTTAATAATATTTGTTTACAAATGTTCAGGCGTGCTTTTTCTCTGTCTCGTTGATTACACAGGTTACAGCAGCATCACCAGTGATGTTCAATGTGGTGCGGAACATATCCAGAATACGGTCGATACCAGCAACAAGTGCAAGACCTTCCATAGGCAGACCAACTGTCATGAGTACCATGGAAAGCATAATAAGACCAGCTCCGGGAACGCCAGCGGTACCGATGGATGCCAAGGTACCGGTAAGTACGATCATACCCATCTGGGTCATGGTCAGGTCCATTCCATACACGTTGGCGATGAACAGGGAGCAGATACCCATATAGATTGCGGTACCGTCCATGTTGATGGTTGCGCCAAGGGGCAGTACGAAGGAAGAAACCTCACGGGAACAGCCAAGCTTTTCCTGACAGTTCTTCATGTTTACTGGCAGGCAGGCTGCAGAAGAGCAGGTTGTGAATGCGATGAGCATTGCCTCGGTCATTCCCTTGAAGAATTTCATTGGGGAAATTCCTCCCCATATTCTTGCCATGCTGGAGTAAATAACAATCAGGTGGATAACACTGCCGATGGCCATGCATACGATAACTGAAAGCAGCGGCAGAAGCACCTTTGGACCATTTTCAGCAACAACTGGAAGCAAGAGGCAGAATACGCCGATTGGAGCGGTCTGCATTACCATGTTGATAATCTTGTAGCTTACTTCAGCTGCAGCATCAAACCATTCAATAAGGATTTTTGCCTTTGCGCCACCTACCTGGATGATTCCAGTACCAACGAAGAGTGCAAAAATGATAATCGGCAGGATGTCAGCCTTTGCCATAGCAGCAACAGGGTTTGTAGGTATCATTGCTACGATTACCTGCATGATGGAAGGAGCTTCCTTCACTTTTACAGCCGCATCGGATACCATTTCCATGCCAATACCGGGGTGCAAAACACCAGCTACTATAAAGCCAATGGTAATTGCAATAGCTGTGGTGCAGAGATAAATCATGATGGTCTTTGCACCGATACGTCCCAATTTTTTCATATCACCAAGGCTAGTCATGCCCACAACTAGTGATGTGAATACGATGGGCACAATTATCATCTTGATTAGGTTGATGAACATTGTTCCGATTGGAGCAATCCACCATTTAATGAAGGGAACCCCTTCTTCACCGACAATCAGTCCCACTACTACGGAAAGTATCAGTGAAATGAAAATTTTTACAGACAGATTCATACCTTTCCTCCCAAAACGAAATGTAGTATAACGAAATTATTATACTTCATCCGGAAAGATGTAATCAATATTTTG
>CAVAVT010000023.1:0-25858 GCA_963592185.1 bacterium
ACTCAATCAAATATCCCCACTTCATCACTTGATTTTCGTCTATAATTTTCCGATATATTTATGAGGGGATTTTTATCGGCACTTTCGGCCGGTCTGCCGATTCTTTCTCCTTAATATATAGGAAAGGAGGTAAGATTGTGTCTACTATTTCGTCTATGACCAATAACACCTACATGATGTACAAGTTTGCGGCTTCCACTAGTGCAGAAGCTTCAGGTACAACGGATTCCACCACACAATCTCTGGCATCCATGAAGGCATTGGTCAGCTCTATGTCTGGAACGACCTCTGGCACCAGCTCCAGTCTCTGGGGCAGCACCAGCAGCTCAAACTCAAGCAGTCTGTGGTCCGCTTACAGCAACGCAGCGTCTGAGGCATCTTCAACCCTGTCCACAGTGACAGGTATGAAGAATACCATTTCCAACATGATGAGCAGTTATGAGTCCACGAAGAAAATTTTCAACACAGAGTTCAAATCCACCATGAGTGATTTAAAAAGCTCTGCCCAAACTGTGAAGAACATGAGCTACAACTTCAGCTCTGATGACATTACGACCACTAATGGCTCTGCAAAGTACAGTGAATCACTGACCAGCGCCATAAAGTCGGTTAAAAATCTCGTCAGCGACTACAATGATGCTCTAAGCTTCCTCTCAGACAATTCTTCTGTGTCCAAACGTGTAAAGAGATTGAGCACTACCTTCTCCGATACAACCTATCGGGCTGGGGTATACTCAAGTGTGGGAATCACGGTGGACAGCAGCACCGGAAAGCTCTCTCTCGATGAGAGCAAACTGGCGGATGCCCTGGTAAACAACTCTGATACAGCGGAGTATGTACTGGGGAAAAATGGACTTGCCGGAAAGGCTGAAAGCCACGTGGCAGCAGCCAGCTCCCAGTCCAGCCAGCTTTTCCCATCGGCCAGCGGTATGCTTGGAGACATTCAGGGATATTCCTCCCTCTACTCTTCCAACACACTGAATTCCATGAACAAATATCTTGGGATAGGAAATTTGGTTAATATGTATTTCTAATTCTACGTAGAAACTTCCAAAATGAGGATTGTAACAGTGCAAATGTGCTGCTGCAATCCTTATTTTTTTATGCCTTTTTTCTTGACAGGGTGTAACTACCGGTTGATATATTGGTCTTATCCTAGGACATGAAATTTTAAGGAGGTATTTATATGAACTTTAAGAAAAAGCACATCCGAAAATTTTTATCTGCTATACTTTCAGCTGTCAGCATATCTTCCATCGCATATGCGGCACCAGCTTCTGAAGAAATTCCTCTGGGACAGGATGTTTCCAGCCGTTTTGTTGGAACAGTTCATCGAAATGACCTTATTCTGTCTGAAGATGTCTACAAGGTTCCTCAGGCCAATATCATTAGCTTTGAGGCTGGAAGCCATAGCGGCTGGCATGTTCATGGGGGCATGACTGTAATTGGTGTCAGCGGTACAGGAATCTATCAGGAATATGGCAAAGCTCCAATCCTTATAAGGCAGGGTGACGTGGTGCAGATTCCTGCTGGGACCAGCCATTGGCATGGAAGCACCAAGGATTCCTCATTCCGCCAGATTGTAATCTACGATAAGGACTGGAAAGCCCCTGAAAATCTTTCCGCACATACCGGTCCTTTGACCGATGATGAATACAACCATATCGAACCTGTTGAAGCTGCAGATACCACGAGCCGTCCTAGACAGGGCATAAAAACCATGTTCAATTATCCGGACAAGCCCTTCACCAGTCCGAATTTCACCAGTTCTGTCTACGTAAGCAAAGTTGTAACAAAGCAAAATGCCGCAAATTCTCCTGAATGGACCTATGTAGTATTTCCTAACGGGGCTTACAACCGCTGGCACAGCCATAAAACAGGTCAGATTTTACTGGCAACTGATGGATTAGGCTACCACCAGATTAAAGGTGAAAAGCCTCAGCTCCTTCATCCCGGAGATGTGGTTTACTGCCCTCCCGGAGTAATTCATTGGCATGGTGCTGCTCCCGGCAGCGATTTTGCCCACATATCTGTTAATCCCCAGGATAATCATGAAGTTACATGGTATGACTTTCCATATAGTGAATATTCTCAGTTGAATAAGTAAAGAAAGGGTGTTATAAATGGAATATATTACTTTAAGCAATGGTGTAAAAATGCCCCAGCTAGGCTATGGTGTTTATCAGGTCACTCAGCAGGAATGTGAACGCTGCGTTATGGATGCGCTGGATGTTGGATATCGCAGCCTTGATACAGCCCAGAGCTATTTCAACGAAGAGCAGGTTGGCTCTGCCATTGAAAAATCTGGGATTGACCGCAAGGAAATTTTCCTGACATCAAAGGTTTGGATTGAACATTTCGGCTATGAAGAATGCAAAAAATCCGTACTTCAGTCCATGGAAAAACTTCGTACCGATTATCTGGATTTGATGCTTCTCCATCAGCCTTTTGGAGATACCTACGGTGCATGGCGTGCGCTGGAGGAACTTTACACAGAGGGGAAAATCCGTGCCATTGGTATTTCCAACCACTATGCAGACCGTATGGTAGAGTTCGCAAACTTCACAAATATTACCCCAATGATTAATCAGATGGAGATTCATCCATTTAATCAACAGCAGGAATTAAAGAAATGGGCTGACAAATATGGTATCCAGCTGGAGGCTTGGGCACCGTTCGGTGAGGGCCGCAATGGACTTTTCCAGAATGAAATTCTTTCCACAATCGGTGCAAAATACGGCAAGACCGCAGCTCAGGTAATACTGAGATGGCACATTCAGCGTGGAATCATCATCATCCCAAAATCCACTCACAAAGAGCGCATGATCGAGAATTTCAACATTTTCGACTTTACCCTTTCTGAGGAGGATATGGCAGCTATACAAGCTATGGATACAGCTACCAGCGCCTTTTTCTCACATCAAGACCCAGCTATGGTGGAATGGTTCGTCAACATGGTTGAGGAACGCCGCAAGCAGCATGACAGTGACAAGGAAAAGAAAAACTGGTAACATTGCCTTTAGACTTAAACCAGGCAGGCTCAGCAATTTTAAACAGGTATGATTATTTTTAACGAGGTGACAGCACATGTATACGATGAAAGAAGTTTGCCAAAAAACAAATATGTCCTATGAAACTCTAAAATTCTACTGCAATCAGGGGCTGGTTCCCAATCATCACAGGGACAAGAACAATCATCGTATTTTTGATGAGCATAACCTTGCCTGGATTCAGTCCCTGACCTGCCTCAAAAAATGTAAAATGTCCATTGCTGAAATGAAGGAGTATCTGGACCTCTGTCTGGAGGGTCCCTCCTCCATTCAAAAGCGGCAGCAAATTCTTGCGGTCAAACAGGAACAACTGCGGAAGGAAATCCAGCAGATTCAGGAAGGCATCGACTACATCGACTGGAAACAGGGCTTTTATCAGGATGTTCTTTCTGGCAAAACCCCTTATATCAGCAACCTGATTCCATCCACAGAAAATAAATAAAGGCATAAAAAAATGGCTGCAACAACACTTTCGTGTCGTTACAGCCTATTTTTTTACCCTTAGGAGAAAATCCCAAACGGCATATTACTTGTTCATAGCTTCCTGTACAGCAACAGCTACAGCTACGGACATACCAACCATCGGGTTGTTACCTGCACCGATGAGACCCATCATGTCAACGTGAGCCGGAACGGAGGAGGAACCAGCGAACTGAGCATCGCTGTGCATACGTCCGAGAGTATCAGTCATGCCATAAGAAGCAGGACCTGCAGCCATGTTATCAGGATGCAGAGTACGTCCAGTACCACCGCCGGAAGCAACGGAGAAGTACTTCTTGCCTTCCTCGAGGCGCTCCTTCTTGTAGGTACCAGCTACTGGATGCTGGAAACGAGTCGGGTTAGTGGAGTTACCAGTGATGGAGATATCAACGTTCTCGAGGTGCATGATTGCAACACCCTCAGGAACAGAGTCAGCACCGTAGCACTTAACCTTTGCACGAGGACCATCAGAGTAAGCAACTTCCTTAACAACATTTACCTTGCCAGCCTTGTAGTCATACTGAGTCTGAACATAGGTGAAGCCGTTGATACGGGAGATAATCTGAGCAGCATCCTTGCCGAGACCGTTCAGGATTACACGGAGAGGATTCTTACGAACCTTGTTTGCGGTCTGAGCGATACCGATAGCGCCCTCAGCTGCTGCGAAGGATTCGTGACCAGCCAGGAATGCGAAGCAGCCGGACTCCTCGGAAAGGAGCATTGCTGCCAGGTTGCCATGGCCAAGACCTACCTTACGATGGTCAGCAACGGAACCAGGTACGCAGAAAGCCTGGAGGCCTTCACCGATAGCCTTTGCAGCGTCTACAGCGTTCTTGCAGCCCTTCTTGATTGCAATTGCAGCGCCAAGAGTGTATGCCCACTTAGCATTCTCGAAGCAAATCGGCTGAAGATCTGCTACGATAGCAGCAGGATCAAAGCCCTTTTCCTTGCAGATGTCTGCAGCTGCTTCAATAGATGCAATGTCGTATTTCTTACAAACTTCGTTGATACCGTCAATACGGCGCTCATAGCCTTCAAATAATGCCATTTCTATTTCAGTCCTTCCTATTATCTCAAATTATTCCTTACGAGGATCGATGTAGCGGGCAGCATCAGCGAAACGGCCCTTAGTGGAGGTGTTAGCCTTGATTGCTTCGTTAGCATCAGTGCCAGCCTTGATAGCCTCCATAGCCTTGCCAAGCTGTACAACCTCATAACCGATTACGCGGTCTTCGGAGTCGATAGCAAGACGGGTAACATAACCCTCTGCCAATTCGAGGTAACGGGGACCCTTAAGCTTTGTTGAGTACAGAGTACCAACCTGGCTGCGGAGGCCCTTTCCAAGATCGTCAAGACCAGCACCAACAGGCAGTCCGTTGTCGGAGAAAGCTGTCTGAGTACGGCCGTATACAATCTGGAGGAAGAGTTCACGCATAGCTGTGTTGATAGCATCGCATACGAGGTCAGTGTTCAGAGCCTCAAGGATGGTCTTGCCAGGGAGAATCTCTGCTGCCATTGCTGCGGAATGAGTCATACCGGAGCAGCCAACAGTCTCAACGAGAGCCTCTTCAATGATACCGTCCTTAACGTTCAGAGTCAGCTTGCAGGCACCCTGCTGCGGAGCACACCAGCCAACACCGTGGGTAAGACCGCTAATATCTTTGATTTCCTTGGACTGTACCCATTTGCCCTCTTCCGGAATCGGAGCCGGGCCATGGTTTACTTCTTTTGCGATGCAAGTCATGTCTTCAACATGCTTATCATAATAAATCATTTTTTTATTCCTCCTAAAATAAATCTTACACAGAAGGGCTGTGGAGGCCCATCTTTCCCTATTAGGGATTTACTTCAGCGTTACAAGGGATTTTCCAGTCATTTCAGACGGAATTTCAACGCCTGCAAGCGTCAGAAGTGTAGGTGCAATATCACAGAGTGCACCATTTTCAACGGAGCTTACACGATCAGATACCGTAATGAACGGAACCGGATTGGTGGTATGCTTCGTAAAAGGCTGATTGTTTTCATAGTCCATCATCTTGTCAGCGTTGCCGTGGTCTGCTGTGATGCATACCTCGCCGCCTACCTTGCGGATAGCCTCTACAAAGCGGCCAACGCAGGTATCAACTGTCTCAACGGCCTTGATAACAGCCGGAACAACTCCGGTGTGACCAACCATATCGCAGTTTGCATAATTCAGGATGATGAAATCATACTTCTCGGACTCGATAGCAGCAACAACCTTGTCAGTAACCTCAACGGCACTCATCTCCGGCTGGAGATCGTAGGTTGCAACCTTCGGGGAAGGAACCAGGATGCGGTCCTCGCCCTTGAAGGGCTCCTCAACGCCGCCGTTGAAGAAGAAGGTAACGTGTGCATACTTCTCAGTCTCTGCAATGCGGAGCTGGGTAAGACCCTTTGCTTCTGCAACTGCGCCAAGAGTATTGGTAATATCCTCTGGAGGATATGCAACAAGGGCGTTAAGTCCTTCCTCATACTGGGAAAGGGTTGCGAACGGGATGTGGAGACTCTCGTCACGCTGGAAGCCCTCGAACTTGTCATCAACGAAAATGTGGGTAAGCTGACGTGCACGGTCAGGACGGAAATTGAAGAATACAGCTCCGTCGCCGTTCTTCATTCCCTTGTAGCCATCAACAACAAATGGGATAACGAACTCGTCAGTTACACCCTCAGGCTTTTCGGAGGTATCTGCATAGGATGCCTTCAAGCCCTCAATTGCTGAAGCTGCAGCATTGCCCTTGCCGGAAGCGATAGCCTCATAGGCCTTCTGCTCACGGTCCCAGCGCTGGTCACGGTCCATAGCATAGTAACGTCCGGAAACGGTTGCGATGGAGCCTACACCGATTTCCTTGCACTTATCTTCAAGCTCCTGAAGGTAAGGCTCTGCACTCTTAGGCGGAACATCACGTCCATCAAGGAATGCATGAACATAAACCTCAGATACGCCTTCCTGCTTTGCAAGCTGGAGAAGTGCATAGAGATGATCGCAATGGCTGTGTACACCGCCAGGGGAAACAAGACCCATGAGATGGAGCGCACCGCCGTTTGCCTTTACATCACGTACAATCTTCAGCAGCGCCTCATTCTTGAAGAAGGAGCCGTCCTTAATCGCACGGGTGATTCTGGTAAGCTGCTGATAGATAATGCGGCCGGCACCGATGTTGGTATGACCAACCTCGGAGTTGCCCATCTGTCCGTCAGGCAGACCAACGTCCTCGCCAGAAGCCTCCAGCTGGCTGTGGGGGAACTTCTGAAGCAGACCGTCGATTACCGGAGTATTGGCAATTGCAACAGCATTATTTTTATCTGAGGAATCACCGATACCGAAACCATCCATGATGATAAGTGCTACTGGAGCATGTTTGAGTTTTGCCATTCTAATTCTTTACTCCTCTGTATCATAGTCTGAGGCAGGATTCCCCTGCCCCGGACCACAAACCAATAACAATATTACCAGATATTTTCTGTATTGAATCAGAAGTTTACAATCTGGCTGAAGTCAACAGCCTTCAGGGAAGCACCGCCAACCAGAGCGCCGTCAACGTTAGGCTGCTGCATGAGATCCTTAATAGTAGCAGGCTTTACGCTTCCGCCGTACTGAATGCGGATCTTGTCAGCTGCATCCTGACCGAATACTTCGCCAACAACCTTGCGGATGTGTGCGCAAACTTCCTCAGCCTGCTCGAAAGTAGCGGTCTTGCCAGTGCCGATAGCCCAGATTGGCTCATAAGCGATAACGAGCTGAGCAACTTCCTCAGGCTTGAATCCCTCGAGAGCAGCCTTTACCTGACCTGCTACGAGATCAAGATAGTTGCCTGCCTCACGAACCTCAAGGGTCTCGCCGCAGCAGATGATAGGAGTGATGCCTGCAGCAAAAGCAGCACGGGAACGCTTGTTAACGCCCTCATCAGTCTCGCCGAAGTACTCACGGCGCTCGCTGTGGCCGAGTACGCAGTAGTCAACACCGATTTCAGTCAGCATCTTAGTGGAGATTTCGCCAGTGAAAGCGCCATGATCTTCCCAATGAACGTTCTGTGCACCTACATGGATGTTGGTGCCAGCTACAGCCTTAGTTACCTCAGAAAGAGCTGTGGAAGTAGGGCATACAACTACAGTTGCAGCTGCATCCTTAACCAGCGGAGCCAGAGCCTTTACGAGCTCAACGCCCTCAGCGATAGTGTTGTTCATTTTCCAGTTGCCGGCGATAATAGGAGTTCTTGCCATTCTTTATACTTCCTTTCTTTTTTACATACATCTTATATTTTACCGGATGAGGCACTCCTTTGGAGCGCCCTCCGATAACTGTCTTTTAAAATTAAAGGTCAGCGATTGCAGCGATTCCAGGGAGAGTCTTGCCTTCCAGGAATTCGAGAGTTGCGCCGCCACCAGTGGAAATATGGGAAATCTTGTCGGAAAGGCCAGTCTTCTTGAGAGCTGCGATGGAGTCGCCGCCACCAACGATGGAAACAGCACCTTCCTCAGTTGCCTTAGCAACAGCACGTGCAACAGCCTCAGTGCCCTTTGCGAAAGCATCAAACTCAAATACGCCCATAGGTCCGTTCCAGATAACGGTCTTTGCGCCAGTGAGAGCCTCAGTGTAAGCCTCGGAGGTCTTTGGGCCGCTGTCCAGAGCTTCCCAGCCATCCTCTACCTTGTCAACATCAACAATCTTAACCTCTGCATCAGCGGAGAATTCCTGAGCTGTACGAAGGTCAACAGGGAGAACAACCTTTACGCCCTTCTCCTCTGCCTTCTTCAAAAGGCTGAGAGCCAGGTCGAACTTGTCACGCTCGCAGAGGGAGTTACCTACAGGGTATCCCTTTGCAGCATCAAAAGTATGCGCCATACCGCCACCGATGATGATGGTATCAACCTTGTCAATCATGTTGGAGATAACGCCGATTTTATCGGAAACCTTAGCACCGCCGATGATTGCAACGAAAGGACGCTGCGGATTCTCAAGAGTCTTGCCGATGTAGTTGATTTCCTTCTCCATGAGGAAGCCGGCAACAGTCTCAAGATACTCAGTGATACCTACGTTGGAAGCGTGTGCACGGTGGGAAACGCCGAATGCATCGTCAACAGCCAGGTCAGCAAGAGCTGCAAGCTGCTTTGCAAATTCAGGATCGTTCTTCTTCTCTTCCTTGTGGTAACGAAGGTTCTCAAGAAGGAGAACTTCGCCGGACTTCAGACTGGAAGCAACAGCCTCAGCCTCAGGTCCAACACAGTCAGGAGCCCACTTTACTTCCTTGCCGAGAAGCTCGGAAAGACGTGCAACGATAGGCTTTGTGGAGAACTTAGGCTCACGTGCCTCAGTAGGACGGCCTACATGACATGCAAGAATTACAGCTGCACCATGATCCAGCAGATAGTTTACTGTAGGAAGGGTAGCACGGATACGTGTATCGTTGGTAATGTTCTGGTTCTCATCCATAGGAACGTTGTAGTCAACACGGACAAAAACCTTTTTACCATTCACATCAACATCTTTGATTGTCTTCTTGTTCATTACTTGAACCTCCAAATCAATACTGTTGTAATTAAAAGAGGTCCGGCCCAAACAACGGCCGGACCCCAAGAGATCTTTTCTGAAGTTATTCAGCTTTTGAAAATCAGCCCAACTCAGCGAAGTACTTAATAGTACGAACCATCTGGCTGGTGTAGCTGTTCTCGTTGTCGTACCAGGAAACTACCTGTACGAGAGTGTTGCCATCGCCGATATCGCTAACCATGGTCTGGGTAGCATCGAAGAGGGAACCGAAACGCATACCAACGATATCGCTGGATACGATTTCATCAGTGTTGTAACCGAAGGACTCAGTAGCCTCAGCCTTCATCTGTGCGTTAACCTGGTCAACAGTAACCTGGCCCTTAACTACAGCATAGAGAAGAGTGGTGGAGCCGGTAGGAGTCGGAACACGCTGTGCAGCGCCGATCAGCTTGCCGTTGAGCTCAGGAATAACGAGGCCGATAGCCTTTGCAGCACCAGTGGAGTTAGGAACGATGTTGCAAGCTGCAGCACGGCTGCGACGGAGGTCGCCCTTGCGCTGAGGACCATCAAGAGTCATCTGATCGCCAGTGTATGCATGGATAGTAGCCATGATACCGCTCTGGATAGGAGCGAGGTCGTTCAGAGCCTTAGCCATAGGAGCGAGGCAGTTAGTTGTGCAGGAAGCTGCAGAAATAACCTTGTCGTCAGTGGTAAGAGTCTTGTGGTTTACGTTGTATACGATAGTCGGGAGGTCGTTACCAGCCGGAGCGGAAATAACAACTTTCTTAGCACCTGCTGCGAGATGTGCAGAAGCCTTCTCCTTGGAAGTGTAGAAACCAGTGCACTCGAGAACTACGTCTACATCATGAGCGCCCCAAGGAATGTCCTTTGCGTCCTTCTCAGCGTAAATCTTAATAGTCTTGCCATTTACAGTGATGGAATCCTCGCCTGCCTCTACAGCGTCAGCGTACTTGTACTTACCCTGAGTGGAATCGTACTTGAGGAGATGAGCAAGCATCTTAGGGCTGGTAAGGTCGTTGATTGCAACAACTTCATAACCCTCTGCGTCGAACATCTGACGGAATGCGAGACGACCAATACGTCCAAAACCGTTAATAGCTACTTTTACTGCCATTGAAAAATACCCCCTAAAAAAATTGTTTCTCTGAATAACTCAGAATTTATGGCAGGAACACGCCTCCGCTCTTGCAAGCGGACGTTAGTCCCCACAATTCATGGGCAATTCGTTTATGTGTTTATAGTACAATAAATTCGTCCTATTTGTCAATGAAAAATGCCTTCATAATACCCTTAGGTTATGTCATTTTCTGACACAATACTTCAACAATGATGACCTATCGTGTTTTCCTCTGTCATTTAGCGGAATTTCAGAAATAAAATACACATATCCCGGAATTTCCACGTTTGAAAGGATTTGCTTGAGGTTTTTTCGGACATATTCCTCCGATGTCCTTCCATCCAGGACAATGAAAGCCGCAAGCTCCTGACCACGAAGCTCATCTTCGGTGGAGATTACAGCCGCATCCTCCACCCCAGGGATTTCCAGTAGGATATTTTCTATCTTGGTACAGCTTATTTTATATCCGCATTTATTTACCCAGTCCTGGCTTCTGCCGCAAAAAAGCAAATGACCTCTTTCGTCAATTTCACCGGTGTCACCAACTGTGCAGGGTCTTGGCGAACCCTTTATCCCATAGGGAGTGTCAACATAAATCAGGCTGTCCTCTCCAATGCTCACTGAAATTCCAGGAAAAGTTACTCCCAAATCTCCGGGATTCTTATTCATTTTCACACTGTCAACATAGGTTATATAGCTAAGTTCTGAAGCTCCATAATAAAGAATGAGACGAGCGTTTTTAAAATTTTCCTTGATGTCTCTTAAATCCTTTTTGGAAAGGAGCTGGGAACCAGCCAATATTTTTTTCACAGAATCAAGCTGTCCATTGTACCCAGCCATCAGGAGTCTTAGCTTGGATGGCACGAGATACAATACATCAGCCCCATAGTCCTTCATGAGCCTGCCCCAGGTCTTTACCATCATCTTGTCTGAGGTGATTGCCGCTGACCCTGCATAGAGAATTGACATCAAAAAATTTAGATTCCCCGTAAATCCCAGACTTCCCTGAAGGAAAAATCTGGAAGTTTCATCCACCCCGAAAATTTTGTTTTGAACTGGGAAAAAATCCCCCCAGCTTTCATAGCTCCTGTACAAAAGCTTTGGAAGTCCTGTAGAACCGGAGCTTAATGCCCCCATGCATACACCAGCCATATCCTCAGCTGTTTTTTGATTTTTAGTCACATTGCTGTCAAAGGCTTCATATAGAATTTTTCCATTTTCCAGCTGCACAAGACCCTGAACAGGATTTTTTTCAGCAAGCCGTGCGGCTCCCTCTTGACTCAGTCCTCCATGAAGAATCACAGGTACGCCTCCAGCGCCCTGCACCGCAAAAAATAGCAGCAGCTGCCCAAGAAAGCCCCCATCGCTTATTAGCTGTACCCCATGTACATCATTTAGCTGACGTGAAAGCTCTATTGACCGTTCAAAAATCTCTTCATAGCTGTATGCCCTATCGTCCAATATGAGAAATGTTTTTTCGTGATATTTTTCAGCCTGTATTTTCAAAAGTTCAAAGTAATTCATTTCATCCGCTCCACAATAATTGCCTCTCCCATGCCGCCGGCTCCGGCTATTGCCATAAGTCCATATCTGCCGTCTGTTTCTTCCAGTGACCGGATGAGATGAAGCAGCAAAATTGCCCCGGATGCTCCATAGGGATGTCCATAGGCAAGTGCGCCTCCAAGTCTCAGGTATCTGCCTGTTAGCTCTGGAAAACGTCTTTCAAAAAGCACATCTATCACAGCAAATGCCTCGTTAAATTCTATGGCATCCATTTCGCCATATGAGAGGCCCGTCCTTTCCAGCACCTTGTCCGCCGCCAGCATCGCCCCTCTTGGACTTTCCTCTGGCGGACCTCCAGCCATGGCTGTAGTTACGATACGAGCCTTTGGTGAAAAGCCATGCGCCCTTGCCCATTCGGCTTCTGCAAGCAGTAAAAAGGCTCCGCCATCATTTATTCCGCAGGCATTTCCAGCATCAGTAATGGTTCCTTCTCCCAAAAGCCTTGGAAGTCTGTCTAAAAGTCTTTGATTCATCCTTGGTCTTATGCCGTCATCTTCGCTAATTCCATTAATTGGATAAATGAAATCCCTTAAAGCGCCACGCTTTTGCGCCTCGGCAGCCTTTTGATGGCTTCGGATAACCCATTGGCTCAGCTCATTACGGCTGATATGCTCTATCTGTGCAACACGCTCCGCCCCTTCCAGCATTGCCCTTTGTGAAGGAGTGTCTGGTGAAAACTGAGCTGTGTAATAAATGCCATTTTCAGTAAGTTCCGCCCTTTTATCCCCCTTTGCATACATCCTTGCCGGCTGCAGGGAGGCACTTTCTATACCCCCAGCCAGAATAACCTCATCCTGCCCCATGGCAATGCGGCTTCTGGCAATATCTATGGCCGCAGCTCCAGAGGCACACTGCATATCAACAGTAAGAGCCGGTACTCCCAAAGGGAGCCCGGCCTTCAGAGCTGTCAGACGTATAATATTGCCTCCAGTGCCCACAGCATTTCCGCCAATGACACTGTCCACTTCGTTTAATCCATTTCGCTTCAGGAGGCCCCGTATCAGTTCCGCCCCCAAATCCTCTGGAAGCACCTGGCTGAATCCGCCATTTTTCTTCAAAATTGCACTTCTCAGTCCGTCTACAACCCATACCTCTTTCATTTTAAAGCCCCTGCCTGAAATAACGGTTCAGTCTAACACCTACAAATGCAGCGAAGGCAGCCTTCATGAGGTCTCCCGGAATAAATGGAACAACAGCCATCATGAGGCCCTTCATAAGGTCAACCTGCCCCACAACCATCATTGAAGTCAGTCCCCCAATATAGGTTACAGGAATACCAACACAAACAGCCACCAAAAAATATCTCTTCAGAGAAATCTCTTTTCCCTTCAAAAGACTTACCAAGGGGTATGCAATGGCAAAGGACCAGTAAAATCCTCCAGTGGGACCTACAAGTCTGCCGATGCCGCCAACTCCGCCGGGATACACGGGAGCACCAGCCGCACCTAAGAGAAGCCACACCACCACCACAATAAATGTCTTTTTAGGTGAAAAAATAAATGCGGTGAGATTCATTGCAATAGTCAATGCTGTTACCAGTCCCGGAGTAAATGGCAGTGGAAAGGACAGCCATGCGGTCACGCAGCACAGCGCCACGCATATTGCCATATTGGTCATATCCCTTGTGGAAAAAGAGGATTTTTTTACTGCATTATTCTGGTTCATTACCTATCAGCCTCCATAGCTAACTGTAAAAATTTCTCTGCCGCCAGCATAGGCAGAAGTTTTTTCATTATTAAAAAATATTTTCTCCCCAGCCCTTACGGGATGGCGGAATCGTAAATTTATCTTCTCACTGGGATTGTTCAGATATAAAAATTCCAAAATTTCCATTCCGGGAACTATTGGATTTGGTCCCTGATGGATGTAGTTCGTATCCCCCACATCCGACACAAATTCATGAACCTCGTCATCGGAAAAGTTCATGACTGAATCCTTATTTAGAGATGTCCCAAAATCCTTTTCGTTCTTTATGCCGGTATCATTTGCCACAGCTAAAGCTCCAGTTTCTTTTTCCGGTTGCCTCCGTCCCTTTAATAAAATAGTTACCTCCATCTCATAATAATTTTCACTTATACAGCCTCTGCAGGAAACTTTGCAAAATCCAGCTGTCTTTCTAAGAATAGTCATTCCCAGGGGGCCTTCTCCGCAGGACCTAAAAACAATGCCGCCTATTACAGAGCCAATATATTCATCCCCCTGCAGTTCTGACAATATTTTCGCTAAAACTCGGACAGCATTTTTCACCAAAGCACCACCTTAAACAATCATCATAACTGGTATTATAGGCTCTTTGTCGTTTTTCGTCAACCAACTGTATTTTTAGGTTGACCAAAGATAGAAAAAGAAGGCTGAAAAAGCATTGCGCCCTTCCAGCCTCCATCTAAAGCTATTTATTTTTACAGCACTTTTACCAGCTCAACTACCGCTTCAGCACCTTCACGGGTAACCTCTTTAAAATGCTTCATGAAATCTCCGGAGCCGTCCGCCTTGTCCGACATTGAACGGATAATAACAAATGGAACATTGCTGAGGTATGCGGTCTGACCTACAGCACCGCCCTCCATTTCCGCACACAGAGCTTCAGGAAAATGGGAGAATATCTGTTTTTTCTGCTCAGCTGTTGAAATAAACTGATCTCCTGTACAGATAAGACCCCTGCGAAGCTTGCGATGGGGCAGAAATGCCTCTATAACCTTTGAAGCCTTGTCGGAAATTTCCTTATCTGCCGGGAATTCCACCCTGCCAGTATAGGGAACCTCGCCATAATTAAAGCCGCCGAAGCATACATCAAAGTCATGCTGCACTATGCCTTCAGCCACCACAAAGTCACCGATATCCATCCCATCAGCAATGCATCCAGCACAGCCCACATTGATAACAGTTTCAGCCTTAAATGATGAAATTAAGGTCTGGGTTGCAATTGCAGCATTCACCTTGCCCATTCCGCACTGCACCACGACCGCCTTTTTTCCTCCAAGGGTTCCTACACAGAAATCCATACCGGCGATATTTTCCACCCGTTCAATGTTTTCCTGCTCCTTGATTGCTTCTATTTCAGATTCCATGGCTGTCAGTATTCCGATAGTTTCCATAACCTCTCCTTTTTAGCAGGAACGAAAATCAGGGTTAAATCCTGATTCCCCGTCCTTTTCCAACTTCAGAACTGACTGCACCATGATAGCACATTCCAGTCTCTTTTTCTGAATCTCGCAGCCCACTTCGTAAGGCTGGCGGATATCATCATGGAAAAGGTCCGCATTGGCATGGCAGCCGCCGCTACAGAAGAATCTTGCCCAGCAGTCACGGCACTTCGGCTTGTTCAGCACGTGGGACTCACGGAAATACTGGGGAAGCTCCTGATCCTGCACACCGTCAAAAACGCTGCCGAGCTTGTACTTTCCACGTCCTACAAACTGATGGCATGGGTAAAGGTCGCCGTTTTCAGCAACAGCAAAGTACTCATGCCCTGCACCGCAGCCAGCGAGACGTTTTGCCACACAGGGACCGTTGGAAAGGTCAACATTGAAGTGGAAGAAGAAGAATCCATTGCCCTCACGATGACGTTTCAGATAAGCCTCGGTAAGTCTGTCGTATTCCTCACGAATACGTGGCAGATCCTCCTCGGTAAATCCGAGAGGATTGTCCTTCAGAACCACCGGTTCATCGGAAAGAATCTGGAATCCCTCGTCATGCATGGAAAGCACATCCTCGGTGAAATCCATGTTCTCCTTGGTGTAGGTTGCACGCATATAATAATTCTGTCCGTTTCTTGAATCCACGAACTTCTTGAAATTCTTCATAACCTTGTCATAGGTTCCATGTCCGCCGCAGTCCGGACGCATGTTGTCATGAACTTCTTTGCGGCCGTCAGTACTGAGAACCAGGGATATGTTATTGTCATTAAGCCACTGGATTGTAGCATCATTCAGAAGCATACCGTTTGTTGTAAGGGTAAGCTTGAACTGCTTTCCAGTTTCCTTCTCACGCTGACGGACATACTCGGTTACAGCCTTAACGGTTTTCATGTTCATCAGCGGCTCGCCGCCGAAAAAGTCGATTTCGCAGTGCTTTCTGGGACCGCAGCTATTAATGATGAAATCTACGGCAGCCTTGCCCACCTCAGGAGACATTATTGCCCTTTCACCGCCGTAGCTTCCGCCGTCACCAAAGCAGTATTTGCAGCGAAGGTTGCAGTCCTGAGCCACCATGAGGCACAAGGATTTTACCAAGCCCTTGGATTTAAAGGTTGGTGGAACATTGATATCCGGAGTGAAAAGCTGTTTTTCATCAATGAGATAATGCAGCTCCTCCAGTGCCTCACGGAGATTTTCCTCGGAATACTTACCCTTCAGTGCCTCAACAACAGCCTCGTCATTGGTGCTGCCGTCCTCAGCCATATCAAAGATATCCATCATGTCATAAATCATTTCGTCTATAACATGAACAGCCCCGCTATTAATATCCAGCAGGATGAACATTCCGCCCTGCTTAAATTTATGAATCTTGTCTCTCATTCTCTACTCTCCAAATCATTACACGAAAAAGTCATTACTTCTACAGCATGAAAAAAGCCTTCCCATTGGGAAGGCCCCTTCCATCTCCGTAAAATCCGGAATTATTTCTCGCAGACCTGATTTCCTACAGTGCAGCTTGTCTTGCAAGCGGACTGGCAGGAAGCCTGGCATTCGCCACAGCCGCCCTTCTTAAGGGTTTCCTGCAAAGAAGCCTTGTTGACTGTCTTAATGTGTTTCATTCCACTGACCTCCTCGTCTTTTGAAAAATACGTCCTCATTTCATTGTATCTTTTTTTATAAGCTTATGCAACCCATATATCACTTCAAATCTTTTGCCACATCCGCTGGCATAAGAATAATATTTACAGGAAGATTTGAAGCCCCTGGAGGGGAATACTCAAAGCTCAGCTCATCCTCGCTGTAGCTGCCAAGGTCTGCCAGCTCTGCCCCCTGCTTCAGGACAGCTCTGCCCTTGAGCCTTGCCTCCATCTCAGCCTTTGTCTCAGGCTCCGCCTTATCACCGAAGAATTTTCTTGCTCCCGGAGTCATCAAAACTCCGGAATTATCGCCGCCAGCCACGCTCATGGCCCCGGCGTACACGCCGCCAAGAGGATTCAGATAGAACTGAGTCTTGTGTCCGTTTTCAGTGGTGGGGATATCCAGTCTGTAGAGGATGCCGTAATTTCCGTAATTTACCACCTCACTGCCATCGGTGGCATCAATACCTTCACGGTACATATCCTCCTGATTGTCTCCAATGGTAAAGTACACCACGCCGTCTCTTTTAGGGTCGTACATTTTTACGCTTCTTATTACACGGTTCATTCCCTGGAAGGTTCCTCTGAGACGCTGCTCATCCTTTGGCAGAACCCTGGCTGTTTTCAAAAACTCAAGGGGATTCGCATCCTCAGGATACATTATGACAGATACCCTTACCGGCACCGGGCTGGAAAAATCATAAACCCCGTACACCAGCTGTCCGGGATAAAGGGTTCTGTCTGTCATTGCCTTTCTCATAACACGGCCCTGATTGCCTAAAAGCAGAATAGTGTCGGACACCGCATTATCAAAATACTGTATCTGTGTGGCTTTTCCCACCGCAAGGAAATCCTCGCTTGGATGGCTCATGCCCCCACGGGTGATTTTCACAAGCTGTGGTCTACTGGTGGTATTTTCCAGTATTACAGCCACTTTTTTATTCACACTGGTGTTGTTCAGGTGGTAAAAAAGTATTCTCGCATCCCCGGATACTACGTCCTGATAGAGGATTCCATCCTCTGTTACATATTCAGGGCTGTCAGAAAAAAGCAGGGTTCCTCCAACATCCTCACTCTGCACCCTCCAGCGTTTCATGTGAAGCTTTTTCTTTTCGCTTTCCTGATGCTTAAAAAGTGTGCCGTCCCTTCTGAAACGCTCCAAAAGGGATTCTTTCTTTTCTCCGGTCACACCGTCCTTCAGATTTTCCACATCTATACCCTGAGAAAGCCCTGCCTCCCTCGTATCATCGAGCGTTGTATCGAGAGCGGTCTCCATATCTGATTCAAACGCCGGAGCCGCCTCAGCTGCAAGGCCTCCAGTCATAAAAACTCCTGCAAATAGCAGCGCTGCTGCCTGTTTCTTCAAACTCATTATTTCCTCCCAAATTAGTGTTTATTTATTCCCAAAATAGTGTATATCTTTGTTTTCCAAAGCCTGTATTTAAATTCCGTCAGTCCGAACCATGGCCTTAGGATGTGAGTTCTATGCAAAAGATAGGGATTGGTATCAAAGGTATTATACCCGGCATCGCCAGTTACAGCCGCCAGATATTCATTCTTTTCCAAAAGTACCGGAAGCTTATCGTTGTAGCTGCCGTTTGGATAGGAAAATACATATATGGTCTTAAGCTTGTTCCACTCCATGATAAGCTTGGAAAGCTTCATCTCGTCATCAGCCTTGTTAAGGTCCATTTCCGTCAGGGGAATGTGGTTTGCGGTGTGACTGCCTATTTCAATGCCTCCATCCTGCATTTCCCTCAGCTGGTCCCAGGTCAGATACCCCTTACGACCTATGTCATTAGTTACCATAAAAACTGTTGCCTTCAGGTTTTTCTCCTTCAGTATAGGCCAAAGAACAGTATAGTTATTTTCATATCCATCATCAAAGGTAAGAATTACCGGCTTTTCTGGAAGTTCCTGCAGGCCCTTTTTCGCCCTGAGAAAATCCCTTATGGATATTGTTGTATATCCCTGCTCTGCCAGATAATCCATCTGCTCCTTGAAGTCCTCAGGATCAACATTATATTTCTGCGCCCCCGGATGTTCCTCCGGATCCACCATATGATATTCCAAAATAGGAATGCCCTCTGGCTCAGGCATCAGTGTCAATGCGGTCAAAAATACCGCCGCCAGCAATATGGCTATTCCAGCCGCCTTTGCCAATTTTCTTTTTATATTCAAAGCCCTTACTCCTTGTATAATGCTACAGCTCAGCTGCCAGCTTTTCCAGCTTGATAAGCCTGTGATTTATGCCGGATTTCCCCAAATGAAGAAGTTTTCCAAGCTCCGCCAGTGATGCCTCTGGGTACTCCAGCCGCACCTCGGCAACCTCTCTGAGGTTCTCCGGCAGCTCCTCCATTGCCTTCACCATGAGAATCTTTTTT
Organism: bacterium; assembly: GCA_963592185.1. GTDB lineage: Bacteria > Bacillota > Negativicutes > Selenomonadales > Selenomonadaceae > CAVAVT01. The sequence continues at coordinate 18,899 of CAVAVT010000023.1, forward strand.
ATGCTGGCAATCTGCCGTCCGGCGGCATCCACGGTTTTTTGAAGATTGGCGGTTTCGCAGTTTACCAGGCGGTTTACCTGGCTGCGGACCTCCTTTACATTTCGTGCCACCTCAAAGCGTTCCACAGCATTTTCCGCCCCGGTCATGGCAAGAAAATCCAGTATTGCATCCCCTTCCTTCAGGTAGACAATGTATCCATTTTTTCTGTCTGTAAACCCTGTTGGAAATGACATTCTTCTAAGGATTCCTGTCAGAAGGTTGCCAAAGGAATAGCTTCCGGTGAAAAGCTCCAGATGGCAGCCAGCCTCCGGCCGGTTCACGCTGCCGCCTCCAAGGAATGCTCCCCGGAGATAGGAGGCTCTGCAGCATGTCCTTCTGAGGATTGCTGTATCCCTTGAGGCATCAAATCCCATTCCTGTGCGCATTCCCAGCCTGTCCAAAAGCTTTTCAGTAGCTGCCGATGGCAGCACCTTCACCTCGTAGCTGTTCCGCTTACGAAGTCTTTTTGAACGGCTCATGCTTATGCTGGTGGGCAGTTCCTGCTCCTCCTTTAACAGCATAAGCACCCTTCGTGCCACAGCGGCGTTTTCAGTAATAAAGTTAATTCCCAGTGTCCGCTTCAATCCTATGGACACAGAAGCCCCCATTCTAAGCAGGGCCGCCAGCTCTGCTGTTCGGCAGCATGCCCTTTCTGCCGGAATACGTGCCAATTCATTTTTTACATCCGTTGAAAAGGATGACATGCCTATATCACCTCATTTTCTCAAAAATAATTATCCTGTGAGTAAAATTCTCTGTCACCCTTGCTATGCAGGCTGTAAACCATCCGCATTACCGCTCTGGAAAGCTTTTCCGAATCGTGGTGAAGAACCTCTGTCTCGCTGATGATATCCGCCTTCATAAGGCCGATTCCCAGCTTGTTGATTTCCTCTTCGTCCACCTCCACAGGGTAGGATCCCCTTGCCGCATAGTACTTCAAAAGCTTGTCGGATATAGGTGCCTTGTTTACCAGCATGTAGTCAATGGCTCCCCGTCCTGCGTGGTCAATAATTGCCTTGGCGTGCATGGAAGCGGTGTACCTGTCGGTTTCCCCCGGCTGTGTCATAACATTGCAGATATAAATTTTAATTGCCTTGCTCTTTATCAGGGCATCCGCCAAACCGTCTATCAGCAGATTCGGCATGATACTTGTGTAAAGACTTCCCGGTCCAAGCACAATGGCATCCGCATTGGTAATTGCCTCCAAAGCTGATTTTACAGGCTTTACATGCTCAGGGAAAAGCTTTACCCTGTGAATTTTCTTATGAGCCTCCGGTATGTGGGATTCTCCCTGAACAATGGTACCGTCCTCCATGATTGCATCCAATCGCACATGGGCGTTGCTGGCCGGAAGTACATGGCCCTCCACCGCCAGAACCTTTGAGGATTCCTTAAGGGCTGTTTCCATGTCGCCTGTAAGCTCGTTCATGGCAGCAAGAAACAGATTTCCAAAGCTGTGTCCTGCCAGAGCGCTTTTCCCTTCAAACCTGTACTGGAAAAGTCTTTCCATCAATGGCTCTGTATCAGCCAGAGCCACAAGGCAGTTTCTAAGGTCCCCCGGAGGAATTATTCCCAAATCCTCCCTGAGACGTCCCGAGGAGCCGCCATCATCCGCCACAGTAACCACAGCGGTTACATTGGTGGTTTCCTTTTTTATGCCCCTCAAAAGTACGGAAAGTCCATGGCCTCCGCCTATTACAGTTACCGCCGGACCTTTACCGAGGCGGCGTTTTTCATAAATAATATCCACCAGACGCTCTGAATTATCCGGCAGAATAACAGTGATAACAGAGCGGATTATAAATCTTATGGCTATGAGCATTAAGCATACTCCCACCAGCACCAAAAGACCCCCTGCAAGAGAGGTGTACATGGAGTTATACCCCCCGGTCCACAGGTATACCCAGCGGAAAATAGCCTCCTCAATGTTATCAATATATTTATAGTTAAAAATCACGGCCAGACCCAGGCTGACAATCATAACGCCTACAGCAAAAAGGAACAGCCAGCGCTTGAACCTCATTCCCGGATACAGCCATTTCAGTAAATGCATATCCACTCGCACCTTTCAAATCTTTACCTAAAATAGGAGATTTTACAGGATAGTCAGTTGATTTCCTTCACATGCTCCCATACATCGTTCTTCATGAGATCCCTATGCTCCAGCCTAACCTGATAGCCTGCAGCAGAAAGGCGGTCATACAGATGCTTTGCAACAAATACGGAACGATGCATTCCGCCGGTACAGCCTGTTGCTATTACCAGCTGGCTCTTGCCTTCCTTGATATACTGTGGAACCAGAAAATCTATAAGGCTGTCCAGTTTTTCCTCAAATTCCTGGGTTACAGGCCATTTCTCAATGTACTCAGCCACCTCAGGCACAGCTCCGCTCTTGTGCTTCATGGACTCAATGTAGAAGGGATTTGGCAGGAAACGCACATCCAGCACCAAATCTGCATCCAAAGGCATACCGAACTTAAAGCCGAAGGACACAACCTCGATGTCCATCTTCTTGTCCTTTCGGTTTCCATAGATACCGAGGATTTTTTCCTTCAAATCTACTTTTTTCAAATCAGAAGTATCTATGATATAGGTTGCCCTATTTCTAATGGGGGCAAGTCTGTTGCGCTCCTTTGCGATACCCTCGCTGATACGGGAGTTTGGCGCCATGGGATGACGTCTGCGAGTCTCCTTGTAACGCCTAATAATTGCAGCGTCAGAAGCATCCATAAAGAGCATTTCATAGGGCTGGTTTGTCCGGTCCATATCATCCAGCACATGAATGAAGGTGTCGAAGAACTCCCGGCTTCTGGTGTCCACCACCAGAACCACCTTGCCTACGTGACCAGCGGAATTGGTGCAGATTTCCGCAAATTTCTGTATAAAAATTGGGGGAAGATTGTCCACAACAAAATATCCCAAATCCTCCAAATATCTGCAAGCCTGGGTCTTTCCGCCGCCAGACATGCCAGTAACTATGATTAGATTAAATTTCTTATCGTTTTCCTTTTCCATTTCAATACCTCCGCCGATTATAACGCCATTGTTCAAGTTTTTCCATAGGAAAAACATTCCACATTGCGTTTCAACGAGGAGGGAGATATTATCTCGCCTCCTGTTATTCGTTTTTCATCCCCCACCTATAGAGGATGGGGGACATCTTTTTCCTCGTTATATATCTCATGAGAGGGTTAGGGCCGAAAGCCTCAACCTGGGTCCTACATTAAAAATTTTTCAAATTAGATTTTCAGCACAAGCTCCTCAATTGCCTTGCCTATGCCGTCCTCATCACAGCTGTCGGTGTGATATGTGGCTAGTGCCTTTGCCTCTTCCGAGCCATTTGCCGGAACCACGCTGGTGCCAGCCCACTCCAGCATGGCAAGGTCGTTGTCCGCATCACCACATGCCATGACTTCCTCCGGCTTTATTCCAAGGCTTTCAGCCAGCGCCGAAAGTCCAAGTGCCTTGCTTACATCCGGAGGGGTGAGATCCACTGACCATCCTGTATTTTCCTGAATCTTCAGCTCCTCTGGAGTAAAGGATTCTGCAATGAGCTTTACAGCATCATTTATTTTTCCATTGTCATCACGGACAACACACTGGAAAACTCCGTCAGTATAGTCCAGGAAACGGTCCCCAACTTCTTTTACCTTGAAATTTTCCACTGTACGGTAGGCAAAGAAGAAATCTGGTCTATAATCCTCCACATATATATCCGGACCAATGTACCAGTTGGAATACCAGCCATGCTCACGGCTCATGGTAAGAATTCTTGCCACCACATCCGAAGTGAGATACCTTGCGAAAAGGGGCTTTTCCTCATCCATGCCCTGAACCATGCCGCCATTGCAGCAGACTATAGGGGCATTGGCGTTGATTTTTCTGCCAAAATACACCGCTGACAGGAACATTCTTCCTGTGGCAATTGTTGTATATACTCCCTTTTCCTGAGCCTTGGCTATAGCCTTCAGGGTTCTTTCTGTCAAAAGTTTGTCCGAATTAAGCAGGGTTCCATCCAGGTCCATTGCAATTAATTTAATAGCCATAAACAGCACCTCGTTCAAACGTCACGGTTTAATACATATTTATAAATGGCATAGGCCTCTCCGTCCTCGTCACAATCTTTGGTAACGTAGTCCGCAGCAGCCTTGATTTCATCAGAGGCATTTCCCATGGCAACGCTTTTTCCAGCAGCCTTCAGCATTGGAAGGTCATTGTTGGAATCTCCGATTGCCATTGTATCCTCTATTGATATATTGAGGGTGTCCGCCAGTGCCTTTATTGCGGAAGCCTTGCTCACTCCATGCTTTATGATTTCCACATAAAGTGGATTGGACTTCACCGCTGTAAGGATTCCGGCAAATTTGCTGTTAAGCTCCTCCACAATTTTATCCGAAGCTTCCGGCGTATCCCCCACAATCAGGAGCTTGGGAACCTCTTCCATGTGGGAGTAGAGAGCCTCCGCCCCCACAGCGTGACCTTTCACCTTGGATGCCTTTTCATAGAAATCAGATATATCACAGCTCTTTACGTAATAAAGTTCATCGTAGCTGTAAAGCTGTACATAGAGATTTCTTTCCAAAGCATAGTCAAGAACCTGCTTCACAATCTCGGAATCTATGTATTCAGCCAGGTATACCCTGCCGTCAGTGGATTTCACCACAGCCCCGTTGTAAGTGATGATTGGAACATCCACTCCCAGGGACTGGGCGATGGGCTTTGCTGAGGGATACATGCGGCCGGTTGCAATGGTAAAAACCACACCTGCCTCCACAGCCTCCCGTACAGCCAGTCTGTTTCCTTCGGAAATATCCTTTCCGCTATGAATAAGCGTACCATCCAGGTCCGTTACAAAAAGCTTTACCGACATAATATACCTCCTAATCCTCCGGCTTGAAATAAACCGTTACACTGGTTCCAGGATCCACCACAGTGAATGGTGGGATACTCTGGCTGCTTGCGATTCCAGAGCCTGCAGCATCCATATGAAGGCCTATATCACCCAGTTCATTGGACACCTGTCTTATACTTTTTCCAATGAGGTCAGGCACGAGAACCTTTCCCTCTGGAGCTTCTCTATGCTGTTCCTTGGCTGTCCTGCGAGTTTTTGGAGCATTCTTGTCCATTTCGCTGAAAGGGTCGCTGGAAGGCTCTATGTGCATATAACGGAACAGCTGGGAAAAAATTTCTGCCGCCACCGGAGCTGCAATCTGTCCGCCGTAATATATTCCCTGTGGGTCGTTAATTATTACAAGTACTGTAAATCTAGGATCCTCAACCGGAGCAAATCCACAGAAGGATGCAATATATCTTCCATCCATGTATCCGGCACCATCCTCACGGATTTTCTGTGCCGTACCAGTTTTTCCGGCTATGCGGTAACCCTTCACACCGGCCTTCTTTCCGCCGCCGGTGGCAACGACCTGCTCCAGAAGTCCCACCAAGGTTTTATCCGTGGCGGAATCCAGCGCACGCCTTACTTCCTCAGTTTTAACTTCCTGATATATGGAGCCGTCAGTATTCTGAACGCTCTTTATAATATGGGGTTTCAGCAACACGCCGTCATTTGCTATGGCTGACATAGCTGTAATGAGCTGAATCGGTGTTACAGCGATACTCTGTCCGATGGACATGGTTGCCACATCGGAGTCCCTCATATCATCAGTATTGAACAATATTCCTGATTCCTCAGCTGGAAGCTCGATTCCCGTAATTTCCCCGAAGCCGAAAAGTCTGGCATACTTGTTGAGATTTTCCGCCCCCAATGCCAGTCCTACCTGTGCAAATCCGGTGTTCAATGAATTTTTTACCACGTCTGTAAAGGTGACTGTTCCAAAGCTTTCGCCGTTCCAGTTCTGGATTCGTCTTCCAGAAACCATAACATATCCCGGGTCCACAAATACCTGATTCGGACTGGTTACCTTTTCCTGAAGCGCCGCCCCGGCAACTACAGATTTAAAGGTGGAACCTGGCTCATATATGGAGGATACCGCAGGATTTTTCCAAGCCTCCGGCTTCGACTCCCAAAACTTGTTGGGATTGTAGGTAGGTCTTGTGGCCATGGCAAGAACTTCACCGGTTTTTGGATTCATTACAATGGCTGTAGCCGACTGTGGCTTATTGTCCACCATTGCCTTTTCAAGAGCCTGTTCGCAAATGAACTGTATGGTGCTGTCCAGTGTCAGCTGAATTGTTTTGCACCTGTCACCGGTATATCTGTTATCTGCAAAAAGAGATGACATTATGGGACGGTTTTGAATGTCTGTGGTAATAAAAGCTTCTGTATTTTCACCCTTTATCAGCTTGTCAAATTGATGCTCAATGCCGTCAAGGCCCACATCATCAGCGCCTACAAAGCCCAGAACATTGGCCGCCAGCGCATCATTTGGATAGAAGCGTTTTGCCTCCTTTTGAAAAGCCAGACAGTCTGTCCAGCCTTCCTCCTGGATTGCCTTCCTGACAGCCTCGGACTCCTCCAGCTCCATGTTGCGCTTTACCCACACGAAACCGCCGCCTTTTGCGATATCATCCAATATTTCCTGTTCCGTCATCCCCAGAATAGGTGCCAGCTTTTCCGCCACCGCCTGAGGGTCCGTCACGTGGTTCGGATCCACGTACAGGGACTTGGTCATAACGCTGATTGCCAGCTGGCGGCCATTGGTATCAAGGATTGCACCTCGTGGGGACTGAAGGATACGTTCCTCTCCAGCCTGCATCTTCACCCGCTGGGCAAGGGTGTCCCCTTCAGCCAGCTGAAGCCAGCCATACCTCATCATCAAAAAAAGAAGCACAGCCCAGAATATAAGTGCCACTCTTCCTATTCTGTTTTGTATATTTTTATGATTCATCCTATGAATACACCTTTATTCTAAAATTAAATATAGATACCTACTCTCTAGTTTACAACAATAGATGTCAAAA